>JBLHGU010000155.1:0-11470 GCA_047615875.1 Parasphingorhabdus sp. | reverse complement strand
TCATCCAGATGCCATCCAAAAATCTATGGAGAAAGCAGGTTTAGATCTTTCAAACAGTCGCCGAATTGACCGTTCGTTCAAGGATCCATTTTACGTGTTAGTGTTTTCTCGACATGACTGAACGCTATATTCAGCTTGCGAGTGGGTTGAAGATGTATTACCAGGAATCGGGGTGGGGCGAGATTCCAGTAGTATTTGTTCCTGGCTGGACGATGACCTCAGAAGTTTTTTGCAGACAGCTGACGTGTTTTGAGGATTCAACAGCCTATCGATTCATTACGTTAGACCCGCGCTCCCATGGGTTGACGGCAACAACTGCAAACGGAAATTATTACGAAAAGCACGGGGAGGACCTGCATGAATTCATAATCGCGTTAGGTCTTGAGGGGCTGGTTTTATGCGGTTGGTCATTTGCTACTTTGGCTACTCTTTCCTATGTAAGTCAATTCGGTTCTGCCAAACTGGCTGGATTTATCATGTTAGATGGTCCGCCCAGAGCGTGTGGAGAAAGCAATAAAGATGATTGGGTTACCTATACTTTTGATGACCGTGATGGAGCTGAAGAGTTTTTTACGATGGCGAAGTTGAAAGGCCCAGGAAAGGCTAATCATGAATTTGCCACTTGGATGCTGGAAGATCGGTCATCGGACGCCATTGAATGGATAATCAGTATGACCGTTAAAACCTCAAATGAAACAGCCGCTTTGCTTAATGCATCAGCACATTTTCTGGACTTTCGGACAGAGTTGATCAGGATTGGTGAGCTGATGCCAGTTTGGTGTGTAGTTAGAAAAAATCAATATGAAGTTGTAACAAAGTGGTGTGCAGATAATTTACAAACTGCCCGTATATCTGCTTTTGGTGAGCATATGATGTTCTGGGAACAATCCGAAAGATTTAATGCAGAGCTGCAGGATTTTCTTAAAACCTGTGTGAAGTAGACTGACAGGTGCCAACAACTATTTTTTTCTACTCTAATCAAATCGTCTGTGTTACTCCAATCTGGAGAAAAATATTTATTAGAAATAAGGCTTCACAGGGTCTGGTTGTACTTTGACCTCGATTTGTAACAGATAAAGCAACATCCTCCCTGAAGGGCAGGTATGCCGCTCGTTTATGGTTCATTCCACAACTTTTGCATTCGTTGCCAGTTAAGTTGTAACCATTGCAAGGCAATGATGGTTTTTGCATTTACAAATTTCCCCTCGCCTAACATTGACCAGGCTTCCTCCCGGTCAACCACCATAACTTTAATGTCTTCGCCCTCGCTTGCCAATCCATGCAAACCACCTATGCCAATAGTGTTAACTTTTCCACAGAATAGATCAACGGTTTCGGTAGATGCGCCAGGGGATACAAAAAATCGCATGACATACTCAAGTGCCTGAATTTTGCATCCAGCCTCCTCCTCAGCTTCCCGTATGACTAATTGCTCTGGATTTTCGCCGCTCTCAAGAACACCTGCCACGGTTTCCAGCAACCAACATTCCGAACCGGCTGCATAGGGCCCCGGTCTAAATTGCTCAATCAACACAATCTGATCAGTTACCGGATCGTAGGGTAATACGGCACCTACCTGGCCGCGCTCGAAAACTTCACGAGACAATATCTCGCTTTGTCCGCCGGCATATAGAGGATGTACGAACTCATAGCGATCTACTTTGAAATATCCATCGTAAACACGTTCTTTGTTGACTACTTCAACTTCGTCACGCCGGAATGCTGTTTTCATTCTAACTGACTCCCAATGGTGCTTTGCCGAGGCGCTGTGACGAATTACCTAAGCAGTCTTCTATCCACAACGCGGTCGCTAGTAAATTTCGTTCCTGGTTAAATGGCGCCATGAGTTGAAGCCCGACTGGCATACCTTCATCGTCCAGGCCTGCCGGTATAGTTATTGCACAGAGGGAAAGGGAGTTAGCCGCACAGGTATGATGCAGACTACTCATGTTTGCCGGACGATAGCTTTCAATATCCAGAACGGTGTCCAATGCTGGAGGAGTGACTGGCACTGTTGGGCAAACCATCACATCACAATTATTAAATCGCCTACTAGACGTATCTGTGATGCGCTTAAGTGTTCGGATTCTGCCGATATACTCACTAGCGCTGATGTCGTCACCGTCCCGAATTCGCGAACCTACTAATGCGTCGAGTAATGTAAGCCACTCCGGCATGTCTGAATGAAGCCGTTCGGCTATCTCAGAAGCTACCACGTTCCCCTTGCGTAACAAGTTCTGTGCATCCACGGCTTCAGGTAATGGTGCCTCGATCAGTCGGGCACCTTTTTGTTCCAATTCTTTTAAAGCCCCTAAAACACAAGCCGATATAGAGGCTTTACTGGTCTCCCACAATGCTGTTTCACCGGTACCCAGGCGCGGTGCATTAGCGTTACGCAGGCTATCAACAAAGTCCCAGGGATTTTCATGGGTGAATGGATCAAGAATGGCGAAAGCAAAGGCTGCATCCGCCACTGATCGAGTAAGAATTCCGGCAGTGTCGAGTGTCTGACTTAATGGAAAAATACCATTCAGTGACCAGCGACCAAAGCTGGTTTTCAATCCAACCGTGCCGGTTACACTGGCCGGGATTCTAACCGAGCCTGCGGTATCCGATCCCAATGCGATGAGTGCGCTACCCTGTATCAGGCTGACACCAGCGCCAGCGCTGGAGCCACCTGATACTCTATGGGTCGACGCATCCCAGGGGTTCCAGGGCGTACCCCAATGGCTATTTACACCCAACCCACCGAACGCAAATTCTACGGTGTGGGTCTTACCGGTAATGACGCCCAATTGTGAGCGTATTAAGTCAACAATTGGTCCTTGTTGATTGTATATCTCGGGCACTTCTTTCTGACTGCCTGCATAGGTTGGGTAACCGGTAACGGCATATAAGTCCTTTACCGAAATCGGTAGCCCGGCGAGTGGGCCTGGATCACTGCCACAGGCGAAGCTTGCTGTTGCAGCTTCTGCAGACTTTCTGGCCAGTCCATCAGTAATTAGTTTAAAGGCATTCTGTTGCGGTTCAAGGACAGACTGGTTTTGTAGCGCACTATCAACTAAATCAATGGGGCTTAATATGCCATTGCGAATATCGCGAGTGAGTTGGTATAGATCAGGTAACATAGGGAACGATTATGATATAAGGGAATCTAATAAAATAAGACTGAAACTAATGGAATATAGAGCAAGCATAACACCAACGAACCTCTGTACAAATTTAGTCATGTTGGGTTGGATTGAAATAGCCAGCCAGTTTGGCGCGTATTGGGGCTTGGAGAAATATTTATGACGCATCTGGCCGATGTCACCCTAGAAGATAAATATGCTGTTTCCGAGGGCCATGTCTTTCTGACTGGTGTGCAGGCACTCGTACGATTGCCCATGCTACAACGCCAACGGGACCTGGCAAATGGTCTCGATACAGCCTGTTTTATTTCTGGTTATCGGGGTTCTCCCCTGGGTGGGTTTGACCGGGCTTTATGGAACGCCCCGCAAGAACTTAAAAAACACCGAATTCATTTTCAACCCGGGGTCAATGAGGATCTGGCTGCTACTGCTGTGTGGGGTAGTCAGCAAGTGAATTTATTTGACGGCGCCAAGGTTGATGGGGTATTCGGCATTTGGTATGGCAAAGGCCCAGGTGTAGATCGCAGTGGCGATGCTTTCAAGCATGCTAATAATGCGGGAACTTCTCGCTTTGGCGGTGTGCTGGCGCTAGCTGGAGACGACCATACCTGTAAGTCTTCAACACTGCCCCACCAAAGTGAATTCGCTTTTATAGATGCCAATATTCCGGTTCTAAATCCATCAGGTGTTCAGGAGATTCTAGATTTCGGCATTCTGGGATTTGAAATGTCCCGCTATAGTGGTTGTTGGGTGGCGCTGAAAACGATTGCGGAAACTATAGATTCTTCTGCGACTGTTTCGGTTTCTTCCAATAACCATCGTGTTGTTATCCCCGAAGATTTCGAATTTCCAGATGGTGGGATTCACATCCGCTGGCCAGATCAGCCAATGGATCAGGAACAACGTTTGCATCAGTATAAGATCTATGCGGCTCTGGCTTTTGCGAGGGCAAACAATCTCAACCGCATCGTTCTAGATAGTAAACAGCCTCGTTTGGGTATCGCCACAACGGGGAAATCTTATCTTGATGTTCTGCAAGCCCTTGAGGATCTTGGCATCGATCAGGATGAAGCCGAACGAGTGGGTCTTAGGTTATTTAAAATAGGCATGCCATGGCCTTTGGAGAAGGAGTCTGTTCGTGAATTTGCCGAGGGACTTCAGGAAGTTCTCGTGGTTGAAGAAAAACGTGCCGTTATTGAAAATCAGCTGAAAGAACAACTTTATAACTGGAAACCGGATGTTCGTCCCCTTGTGGTGGGTAAGTTTGATGAAAAAGGTGAATGGATACTGCCTTCTTCTGGCGAGTTAACACCGGCCAGAATAGCCCGGGTGATTGCCAGTCGAATCGCTCCATATTATCAAAGCGACAGTATTTCACAACGCTTGCAGTTTCTTGACGACAAAGAACGCGCACTTGAAAAGTCTCCGGTGAAACTTAACCGAACCCCCTATTTTTGTTCTGGCTGTCCCCATAATACTTCTACAAAGGTACCCGAGGGCAGTCTTGCTCTGGCAGGCATAGGTTGTCACTACATGGCACTGTGGATGGATAGACGGACAGCTACTTTCACTCAGATGGGTGGTGAAGGCGCATCCTGGATTGGGCAGGCACCATTTACTGATACCCCCCACGTATTTGTTAACCTGGGCGACGGAACTTATTTCCATTCAGGAATTCTGGCTATCCGTGCCGCTGTTAGTGCTAAGGTGAATGTAACCTATAAACTGTTGGTTAATGATGCAGTAGCTATGACAGGTGGTCAGCCTGTCGATGGCATACTGAGTGCAGACCGTATCACCTATCAGTTGGTAGGCGAAGGGGTAGAGCGGATTCTTGTTGTGTCTGATGAACCACAACAATTTAGCGGTGAAAACTCACTGCCTCCACAGGCCAGTTTACATCATCGTGATGAGCTACCCGCATTGCAGTTGGAGCTTCGAGAGCAGCAGGGCGTTAGCGTCATTGTGTATGTTCAAACTTGTGCTACGGAAAAACGTCGTCGACGCAAGCGTGGATCGTTGCCACAACCGGATACCCGAGTCTTTATCAATAGCGAGATTTGCGAAGGATGTGGCGATTGTGGCGTGCAATCTAATTGTCTGGCAATAGTTCCTAAAGAAACCCCTTTGGGCCGGAAACGCGAAATCGATCAATCCGCCTGTAATATGGACTACTCCTGCGTGAAGGGATTTTGTCCCAGCTTTGTTCTCGTTAAAGGCGGTAAACTTCGAAGCGCTAAGAAAGTTGCGAAAACCTCCATTGCTGAAGTCCTTCCAGAGCCGCAACTAATCGAGACAGGGGAAAATTATGGCATTGTGATTACGGGTGTTGGTGGCACCGGAGTGGTCACAATCGGTGCTCTTCTGGGTATGGCAGCCCATCTGGATCAGAAAGGTTGCACGGTGCTGGATATGACAGGTCTGGCACAAAAGTATGGTGCGGTAGTTAGCTATGTGAAAATATCGCCACAGCCTGACGAGATTAAAGCCGTTAGAGTGGCTGCTGGCGGTGCTGATTTGTTGATCGGTTGTGATTCCGTTGTCGCCAGTGGCTTCGATGCTTTAAGTAAGATTCAACAGAATAAAACCAGGGTCTTGATCAATAGTCACCAGTCCACCACGGCAGAGTTTCTATCCAGCCCTGATCTAGTATTCCCAGCTGAGCATATAAAATCAACTATTGAAAATACGGCGGGTAAAGAGAATTGCAATTTTTTTGATGCCACTCGAGTAGCCCAGCAACAACTTGGGAATACCATAGGAGCCAACTTGTTAATGGTGGGTTACGCCTGGCAAAAAGGTTTATTACCTTTGAGTAAAGAAGCTTTGATGAAAGCGATAGAATTAAACGCTGTCGCCATCGATTTTAACAAACAGGCTTTTGAGCTAGGTCGTCAACTAGCACACAATCCTGGTTCTGTTGTTATGCGCAACAAGTCTGCTGTAGTTGAAGCGAAGGCACCCGAGACGTTGGCGCAACTTGTTTCTTTGTATAGCAATCGTCTGGTGGAATATCAGGATGTTAAGTACGCTGAAAAATTCAGAAGCCTGGTTAATCGAGTACATTTGCGCGAGCAGGAAATAACTGAAAGTGGTGAGGAGCTTAGCAAGCAAGTAGCAAAGTGTTACTACCGGCTGTTGGCATATAAAGACGAATACGAAGTCGCAAGGCAACTAAGTAATCAGGCCTTTTTAAACCAATTGTCCACACAGTTTGAAGGGGATTACACTATTCAGTTTCAACTGGCGCCGCCCTTATTTCGTAAACTGGATAAAGCCACAGGCCGACCGCAAAAGAGGTCTTTTGGTAGATGGATTATGGGTTTGATGAAACTTCTAGCCGGCATGAAGTTTTTACGTGGCAGTCGTCTGGATGTGTTCGGCTTGCAGGCAGAACGTCGTATGGAACGTCGACTTATAACCGAATACGAAGATTCAGTTGATCATGTTGTGGCTTCGCTGACTGGATATAACTACAACTCGGCTATTGCCTATCTAGGTTGGGCTGAGAGTATTCGTGGCTTTGGTCCTGTTAAGGAAGAGAGTGTTTTGGCCTGTAGCGTAAAAAGAGATCAGCTTAGGCTGGAATTTGAACAAAATTATGAACAAGATGCTGCATAGTTTGTATTGAGATTTTAATGCCTGTTAAAAGAGTGACGATCAGTGGTTCGCGAAATTTGGAAGCTGATAAATTAATAGTATGGCGAGGCCTGAATGACCCCGGCGCATTGCAGTTTTGTATTCAAAATTGCCAGTCTCTTGAGCAACTCGACGAGCATAATTTTCGAGCAAAATTTGGTATCCGGATAGGGCCATTAAAAATTGGCGTCGGAGCAGATCTTGTAGTCACGCCCGTGAGTCCGCCTGACCATTACCAACTGGTCTGTACCGTAGGTACCCGTATTCTGGGCCAGGCTGAAGCAGTGGCAGACGTTAAACTAACCGGCCATGATGCGGGCACAGAAGTATCGTTTAGTGCGAGAATAGATTTAAAGGGACGCTTGTCCAGTTACGACGAGGATTTTATTAGTAATGCTGCCAACCGACGTTTGCATTTATTTTTCCAAAGTCTGCAGGAATGGCTCAATCAAGGCCAACTTGACCTGCACTAAATGAGTTGTATTTTTGTTCTCAATAATTAAAAGAATTTTCTCAGTACTAGTTTTAGGTGGTGTTACAGGAATATTTGCTGCGTTAGCAGCAACCGGCTTCGTCGCCCTGTTAACTCTTATTGATCGAATTATTTCCTCAATTGCCACCGAAAACCTGTTGCAACGATTTAGCCTGACGTTGTGCCTGCTTGTTGTTGGTGGACTGCTAGTTGGGCTTTTGCGTCATTGCTATAAGTCCGAACCTATTCAGACCGTGGCAAGTGTAGTTGGCGCGGCTCAGGGTTTGCAAGGTTTAACGCCTTTAAATGGCCTGAGAAGTTCTCTCGCAGCGTTGATATCGCTGGGATCGGGTGCCTCGGTTGGCCAGTACGCTCCGCTGGTGCAGCTCGGCGCCTTAGTTGGTTATAGTCTGAATAAGCTGACAGGAGATGTCAGAGAAAGAGGATCTATTGCGCTGGCTTGCGGAGCTGCTGCCGCAATATCCACAGTGTTTACTGCGCCAATTGCAGGCATATTGTTTGCACACGAAGTTTTACTCAGACACTATTCACTGCGTGCATTTGCACCGATTACTGTAGCCTCAACGATTGGTTATGTATTATCGATTTATGGTTTGGAACATGATGCGATCTTTGCGCAGAATCAACAGGTGTATGTATTTGTACCGGAGTACTTTTTATTTATTCTAATCGGAGTGCTGGGTGGATTATTGGCCGTGGTATTAATGCGCGCGGCACATTTTGGTCAGCTGTTAGCGGATAAGACTGGGCTACCTGAATGGTTGAGGCCCGCTGCTGCAGGTCTGGTTGTGGCAATTATAGCTATGCCGATTCCTGAAGTGTTGGGCACCGGATTGCCCGTATTAAAACTAGCGCTAACCGACGCCTACAGTGGGCTACAGCTTATTGCAATTATGCTGGCAAAAATTGCCGCAACGGCTATTTGTATAGGGTTTGGCTTTGTCGGGGGATTGTTAAGTCCAGCACTTTTAATTGGTGTAATTTTCGGCACCCTTGCTAGCGACTTGATTGGGCTTTTACCCATGGCGTCTCATACTGACGTAATTATTTATGCTGCCTGCGGCATGGTGGCAGTTGTGGGGCCTGTAATTGGTGCGCCTTTGACGGCGATTTTACTAATTATGGAATTAACCCATAACTACGAAATAACAACTGCTGCAATGATTTGCGTCGCGTTTTCTAATTTAGTGTCCTACCGCATATATGGCCGTTCCTTTTTTGACCAACAATTAGCCCTACTTGGCCATAAATTGCCAGACAGGGTTCCCTGAACGAAATTGCGTGGTTAGAACAGGGTATAAATAAAGGGCGCCACAGCTGAGCCTTCAGCAAAGACAATCAGCAGGCCTAATAGCAGAAGTACTAATATAATTGGCAGGAGCCAGAATTTTTTCCGCTCCCTCATAAAACCCCAAAGGTCTTTCAAAAATTCCATCATGTGGATTGTCTCAAGAAATCAAGTTGGCAACTATATAGGCGAAATTCGGAAATTTAGCAAGGCTATCAATTGTTCTCATCGACATCATCAATCTTGCTCTGTGAAATTTCCATTTGAGGTAAATTGATTTCACTGCTAACTAGCAACATGGGATCAATCCAGGCACCGTTCATTCTCAAGCTCCAGTGCGGCTGTAAGCTAAATTTTCTACCAATGGATAATAACCCAACGTCTGACCCCTTAGGCAGCCAGTCGTCCATATTAACTGTTATTGTGGATAGACCATTGAAGATGCTGACCAATCCATTGCCATGATCTAGTATGACTTGCCAGGTGCCGTCCTCCAGATGTTTTATCTCAGCTACCCGACCAAAAACCGGTGAAACAATATTGATGTCTGGCGTTATT
This sequence comes from Parasphingorhabdus sp., assembly GCA_047615875.1. GTDB lineage: Bacteria > Pseudomonadota > Gammaproteobacteria > Arenicellales > CAJQKF01 > JBLHGU01. Next base: position 2,361 of record JBLHGU010000155.1, on the reverse strand, counting down.
ACTTCAAATTGAATCCCGGTATAAGGGACGACACGTTTATGCTGTTTGATATAAAGCTGACCATATTGGCGTAATACCGGCGCATCCACGGGCAACATCAGGCTTAAATCCGGATTGCTGATCTCACCATCAACTTCCGATAGATCTATATTCGGGTCTATCGTTGGCTGGGAGAGAAAGGGCAGATCTGTGTCTGCCAGAGAAACCGAATAGAGCGTCCGATCGCCAGGTTTTACAGAGAACGTATAACTTTTATAGTCGTTATTATCGTTTAGTGTGCTAACAATATAGAAGCCGGGTTGGGTATCCCAATTTAACGGGACTAGTGCCACTCGGCGGCTCTGGTGGGAAATGACTGGAATGCGAGTATGTCCATACAAGGCCTTAATCGCCGGACCTGAGTCTTCGTCCAGCAGCACACCTGCGATGCCCCCTGGAATTGACTGGAAGTTCTCAAATGCATAAGTGGCGGAAACAAAATTGACTGCGAGGATGAATATACAAACGAAATGGAACAAACCGCGTCGCATTACTTAACCTCAACATCCAGTTCACCATCCTTGAGTCGAGCTTTTAAATGTTGGCCCGTTGTGGTGTCGTGAATGGAAGAGACCACCTGATCGTCGACGGTTAGTACCGCATAGCCCCGTTGTACAATATTTTCTGGGTTCAGGTGCTGGAGCTGCTTGCCCATGGAGTCTAGAGAATTGCCAATCATTTTTAGTTTGCTTTTTGCAATCTGTGACAATCTGTGTTGTAAAGACTCAATATTGCTCTGGTGACGTAGTAATTGGTTGAGTGGTGAATGTGTTTGCAGGGTGTTTTTAAAGCCACTAACAGCATGGCTATGTCTGGCCACTTCTCCCCGGGTAGTCTGCAGTAGTCTGTGTTCTATCGCTGCCAAACGTTCTTTTTGTCGGTTTAATGTCTCCTGCGGGTGTCGTAACCTACTCCCCATCAGATCAACGCTCTGCATGTGCGAAGTCAGTTTTTGTAGGCAGGCATTTTGAATTCTAGTTTGCAAAATCTGCAGGCTATTATTTATATGTAACAAACTTTCTGATATCAGCTCAGCAGCTGCTGTGGGGGTCGCCGCTCGAGCATCCGCGGCAAAATCCGCAATGGTTGTATCTGTCTCATGTCCCACACCACTAACAACCGGGATCTTGCATTGATAAATAGCCCTGGCTACAGACTCGTCATTAAAAGCCTGTAAATCCTCCAGCGATCCGCCACCTCGGGCAAGAATCAGCACATCACACAATGGCTCCTGTTTAATTTTGTTGAAAATTTCAACGATGGCCTTGGCGGCTTTATCTCCTTGCACTAGCGCTGGGTAAATAATAACCGGCACGGCTATTGCGCGTTTTCGTAGTGTGGCTAAAATGTCTCTTACAGCCGCTCCGGTTGCAGAGGTTATGACACCAATTCGCGCCGGTGGTGTGGGTAATTGAAGTTTATGCTCCTGATCGAAAATGCCCTCTTCGCTGAGTTGACGTTTGAGCAATTCCATCGTTCGTCGCATTGCACCCTCTCCAGCATCTTCCATGTAATCGACAATCAACTGAAAATCGCCTCGTGGTTGGTAAAGCGATACTTTGCCTCGCAGTAATACTTTCTTTCCTTCACCAGGTGGGGTCGCGCAGCGCAGACGTTTCTGACGGAATAATGCGCAACGAACCTGGGATTTGTCATCTTTTAGGGAAAAATAACAGTGACCAGATGCTGGGCTGGAAAAGTTGGAAATTTCTCCCTCGATCCAAACATCGGGATAACTGCTTTCCAATAAATTTTTAACTTCACCTGTAAATCCGGAAACGGAATAAATCAGGCGAGTTGATGATGAAGAGTATGAACTAGATGTCACAATAATTGGGTGTTAGGTGTGGTTTACCCGGGTGGGGTCGAAGAGTATAATCCGTCGATGGAAAAGATAGAAGAAGCACTCACATTTGACGACGTATTGCTCGTCCCCAGTTACTCCGAAACCCTCCCCAAAGATGCCGCGCTGCGGACACCTTTGACACGCTCGATAAATATCAATATTCCGTTGTTGTCCGCAGCCATGGATACTGTAACAGAATCGAGAGCAGCTATTTGCATGGCTCAGGAAGGTGGTATCGGCGTAGTTCATCGTAATCTGCCACCCGAAATTCAGGCCAGAGAAGTATCTCGCGTCAAGAAATACGAGGCTGGTGTCATCAATGACCCGATTACCGTAAATCTAACCGCGACAGTTTCCGAGGTTCTTGAATTAACTCGGCGTAAACGCATTTCGGGTGTTCCGGTGCTTGAGAATGGCAAGCTTGCCGGAATTGTCACCAGTCGTGATCTTAGGTTTGAGACACATCTGGACGCTCC
>JBLHGU010000154.1:0-11479 GCA_047615875.1 Parasphingorhabdus sp. | reverse complement strand
CCTATTAGACGCGCTATTTTCAGAACACAAAAGGTACATCTGCCTGGCACTATTGCCGAGTCGTTTATATGGCAGCATAGTGATAGTCATTGCCAACATCGAGGATCCGGTGGTGATCAAGCAAATCCTCGACCATCTAAAGAATAAGGGGGAATACTAGGATGCGATCCAGTTACCCGAGAGTCGCGCCCCACCGCAGCTCGATCTCGTTCACTGACTAATAGCAATGGATTGCGGTCTGATTTAATAAGACTGTAGGGGTGTATTCGCCTTCATCCTGATGTCTAGAACAATAGCGGTAAATTGGCAGGAGAAAATGGCCTGATTTCCAGAGCCCAAGGATAAATCGCGTCGAATGCATTAACTTTGCAGCTGCAAACAGACTTTTCATTCTCCTTGGTCTTCCATTAACATACGCTTTATACTTCCTATACTTAAAAATGCACCGAGTGCAAGAGAGAAGTTTGTTTGTCAGCGCCAAATTCACGGCTCATGACCCACAATGGCGCTGCAGCCAGCAGTAACCATGGATACTGTGCCAAGCTGAACCAGGAGTCATTCTCTACACTACCGATAAGCGGAAACAACAATAACTCAGCATTACCTGGATAAAACTCTACGTAACTACCTATCAGTGGTAAGAGACTTTCGGATAGACTCCAATTTACTGCCATTGGCAAGTGGTACCAGAGCGCGTCGAACCCCCGAGGTGGTGCAGAAAGCACGGAGCCGATAACAATAATATGAGTTAGCAACAGCACCAGAAAAGACAGCATCACCCAGGTTGAGGGATAGCTATATTCCCCTACAATTGGAAGGCTATACCCGTTCCATGATCGAGATAAGATCGTGTATATAGACAAAGTCATCAGGCAACTCGATAGCAGAAGAAATCCATTGTCGAGGTTTACTAGTGTTGTTCCATTTAGCATCAACATTAAACCCAGAAGATGGAATGGCATAACATAAAACAAAGCTACTACTATTGGTGCATATACAATGCTGCTACCAGTCTGACGATGAATAACAAACAATGTACAAAGGCCGCAAAAAAACGTAGCGAGAATGTAAAGAATAGCGATCAATGTTGCTGAACCTGTTTATAGGAAATCTTGTTCTGACTTACGGGGTTAGCAACCTCTTTGGCGGTGAACCCGTAGTTTAATTCTTAGCTTGAAAATCAGCAGTGTACAAATAGTATATCGAATTGCGTAATAACAATTCTAAGTGAGAAATCATATTCTACCGCGCAGAATATTGTTTACGAATTCTAGTTAAGTCCATTAAACATCTAAGGTAAGTCCTTGGTCCAAACGTATAACCAGAGCCTTGATGTCTCCAAACCTGTAGTGGTTCCTCGCAAATTCTAAAAGTATGATCTTTGCTTCTCATTAGTAGTTCGCAGTCAAACAGCCAACTTGAAATAAACTTATTCTTGAACAGTTGGGACGCTGCGTGATGTGAGAATATTTTTGCACCCGCTTGCGTGTCGTATACCTGTAAACCAAGACTTCTGGATATTAAAGTTGCTGCAATACGACCAGCAAAATGCCGAAGGGGGTTCCTTACAATATCAAGACCTGACAATTTAACGCGAGATCCCAAAACCAGGTGAAAGTCTAGATTCAAAAGTAAGTCGTTAAGTCTAAGCATTTCCTTCAAAGGGGTTGATAGGTCTGCATCGGTAAATCCATATGTTGTTGGCCTTCTGGACTGCTTCAACCCGTATAAAATCCCTTGGCGAACCGCTTCTGCCTTTCCCTGATTAGTAGGAAGGCTAACTATGTCTACAGTTCCGCCAATTAAACCGGCCTTACGAACTATTTTCTTAAGTTTCTCTCTGGTTTCATCAGTAGATCCATCGTCAACAAATATCAAACGCGAAAAACTCGTTGCTTCACTAACAAACATTTCCTGATTCAATCGATTTGCTTCGTTATAGCATGGGATGATCAACGTCATCTTCTTCGCATTCAAAGAGTTTTCACCGTGTTACTTAAATTCACTTCTTATCGAAGTTAGACACACAGGCGACATCATAAAAATTAACACATAAAACTCCTTTGGAGGGTTAGTTGGAAATAGCAGTCGGTAATTAGGATTTTCTGATGTATTCAGCACCGTAATCTACCTTATCAACTGGTTGGTCAATATACCTAAGTTCGATACTAGGGTTAATAGAGATTCTTATACTATTGGGAATAATCATTAGCCTGGACGGTTCTAATATTATATAGGTTGGGCGTTGAACATTAGGTTCAGCCTGTATAAAACCAAATTTGGACAAATCGATGTAGTGCAGCTCGGGCAATGTATTAGATTCCTGATCTAGAGAAGCAACCAGCATGCGTACTCTTCCTAGATTGAGCGAAAGGGTGCTGGATAAATAGACATATGGCGCATTATTATTCCAGGCCCAGGAGATTATTAGCAAGTCCACCTGTTGCCCATCCGCATGTGTCCGTATAGTTTCAATTACTTGCTTTTTACTCCCAGCAGCACCGGCAAGAAAGGAGTCGTAGTGGTCCTGGTTGAGTTCCTCGTGATACAACTTATAGGCGTAGAGATTAGTGCTAACCAGCCAGACAAGCAAAATACCTGATAAAACAAACCACCTGCCTCGCACTCTAGCCAGCAATATGCCAACTGCCATAATTATGATAGGAAACCAACTCAACAAGTAGTAGTGAGATTTTTGACCGGAGAAAAAATATAGTAACGTTGGTAAAGCACAAAAAAGATAAAGAAACATTAACCTATGCTTCCAATTTATACGGGAATAAAAAAAATAAATGGTCGCGATACCAACTAGCGACAGATTAAAGATTCGAAAAGGATAATAATCAAATAGCTCAGCCCGAAAACCAAATGGCCAGTATGCCTGCTCTGACAAGTTTTGCAGCATAGGTAATAGCCACATCCGCACAGATGAAGTATCTACAGTAGTCGCTAAAGACAAAATACTTAACAATTTTTTGGCATTAGAAAAACTAGTATTCAGTTCGTAAACCAGCAAAGGAGCGACAACAATAAACGTTAATATCACTGATACAAAAAGAAAATTTAGTGATGTTGAATTTCTTATTTGGAGAATCATGAAAACTACTACTAGCGGCAAGAAAACTACTGCGGAGAAATGTAGCTGTCCTAGTAAGGCCAAAAGTGGTAACACTAGAATCCAATAGGAATGCTTTTCTTCAATAATTTTTAAAAGCGCTGCTGTTAACAGTAAACTAAAAAAAGGCAAAAGGCTTGGGTGCCAACCCCAGCGGGCGTAAAATATTTGTGTAAAGTTAAAGCAGTAAAGCGTCGCGGCGATAAGACCTGCCGATTTACCAGCAAGCATGGTAGTGATCCAGTAAATCAGTAGAATTGCACTAGTGTCCAGCAACGCCACCACCACTACAGTTGCGGCTGGGTCGTAATCCATTAACCACAAAGGTATTGCCATTAGATATGCATAGGCAGGACCGAGGTTCCCATGATGACGATAAACTTTGGGCCCGAGCAAAGGCATATCTCCCTGTGCGGTAATCCTGACCGATTGGAGAATATCTCGGACTTCATCCCCTGTTAGGCGCATCAACTCTGCAGCGTCATAGAGACGGAGTAGTGCACCTACAACTAGCAGTATCATCAAGCAAAGCGTTACTCTGATTGATGTGAGGTAAGGTTTGTATGTTGCATTAGTCACTGCAGTTACCCCAGAAAATTATTAAGCAAAAACAGCAACAGCCATTACATTAAAATTAATCAGCATTGAAAACTTGACGGTCCTGATTATTTCTTTCCAATAAAGAACTCATTCGATCCCAGGCATCTGGCGCAGGACCATTACAGAAATTGCTGAAGTGACAAATCAACGCACCGTCGCGGGGAAATTCAGCATCCCAATGTTCACAATGATTCCAGAACCACGGCAGTTCGCGACATTGTTGTGGATTAAGGTTATTCACCCAAAATTGTAAGTAATCCTGATCTCCAATCATGTGCTTGCCGACTCTGTGGTGATCTGGTTTGGATTCAATAACACTATTACTCCAAGGTAAAAACCTGACCAGTGACTCGATAGTGAATAACACCACTCCGGCGTTGTAGAATCGGAAATCATCAATTTCTGGAGCATCTGACGAGTCGAACCAGACCATGCTATGGTTTTCATAATGCTCAAGAAAAAAGGCTCTATCATTGTTACTACCGATAATCTGTTTTTGTTCCACCATTGCGTACTCATATTTACATAACGCAGATTCAATCATATCTCGTCTAATTTCTCTGACCATTAATGCATCGGCATCCATCTGCAAGACTAGGCCTTTATCCACAATTTGAGTTAGGTAAGACAACGTCTCGAATTTAGCTAGAAACGGCAAACGTTTACCGGTGCCGTAACGTGGTTCAAGCAAAACTGTCGTGATTCTTGGGTGATCGGCCCAAGCTGGCGCCTCATCAAGATCCACTCCTAGAAGAATTGAAAAACTCGTATGCTTCAAAACGGATAATACCGAGAGCTCGGCAACACTAAAGTATGCCGGGTGCCCGACAGCGGTAATCACTACCCAAACGGCTATGGCTGAATCTTCTTTGGACTGTTTCATATGATTGGCAAAATACTTTGAATGAGCACGTAGACTGAATTTTGAAAAACCAAAAAACAGTAACATCGTAAAAGGTTAAATAAGCATTATAATATCTATTGTTGGGTTATTCCGGTATTACAACGACAATGAAAAAGCCACACTATTTTGGTTACGTAGGTGGGTCGGAGCACCCCGCCGATCGGGTTGTGATTGAAGCGTTACAAGAGGCCGGTCTACAACGGGTTTATGGTAAGAGTTGGGACATTTTGTGGTACCTAAGTGGCGACCCGCCCTTGCATGTTATTGATCAGATTGAGCCACATCAGAAGCTCAATCACTTCCCGAAAAGCGCTATCATGTGCAACAAACTCAAAATGTACCGTACTCTAAAGCCCGCGTTTGATCGCATAAAAACTGTGCCTAAGAGTAATGAATTGCGTTTTTTTGCGCATACCTGGTCGATGCCTGAAGAGCGAAAGGCTCTGGAAGATTATTCAATTCGTCATCCGGAAATGCGTTTTATCATCAAACCAAAAATTGGTGCGTGGGGTATTGATATTCGTGTAATCGATCAATTGGAGGATATTCCACCGGGAAACTCCTGGCTGGTACAAGAGTATCTGGATAAGCCTTATCTTTATAGAGGTTACAAATTCAACCTGCGTTTATTTGCGTTACTCGCCAGCATTGAACCGTTCGTGCTCTATGTTTACCGGGATGGCTATGTCGATCTGGCTGGTGAAGTATGGCAGCCTGGAGCGAGCGGATCTCATAACCTCATGCATAACACAAATTCCGGCATACAAAAGCAATGTAAGCGAAATGATAGTTTAAGTCAGTCGATCAGTTTTGCGAATTGGTTACAATCGATTGAGACAGATGGAGTAGACACCGAGCCCCTGTGGCAGCGAATTATCGAAGTTATAGCTAAATCACTTATTTGTGTGCAACCGCATCTGATTACATCAATTGGCGAACTACCGATTCAAAGCTCAAACTGTTTCGAGCTATTTGGCTTTGATGTGATGTTGGATGAACAACTCAATCCCTGGGTAATAGAACACAATAGATCGCCGTCGATGACCATGGAATTTATTCCATCTATAAAACGTGAACTCGTCAGAGATTTATTGCGAGTAGTCAACATCGATAGTAGTACGCGACCTCTTGCCAACGATTCCAGAACAATTGAAGATCAACCCACGCATAGCTACCCTGGAAAGGTTGGTGGGTTCGAGCGTGTATACCCGTCAAATTTTTCGGCAAATTTGGATCATTGGTTTACAATATAAAAATTTCTGATCAACGAATAAAAATCATTGTGGCTAACACTACATTTATAGTATGCATTGAGATGCCCCGCTAGTAGACCAGCCTATCACTTGATCGACGCAGGCTTCTTCATCTATTTCACCAGCACCACCAACCATTACTCTTAAGTCACCACTGCCTTGCCCGTTGGCACTAGCAACACCGTTCATAAGTTGAATGGTGAAGTCACCAAGAGTAAAGTTCTCCTGTGACATGTTACCCGCAGCGTCCGTTGATCCATTGACTGTTACACCTTCCCACAAGAATTGATACGGGCCGTTTAGCGCTCCAAAGGTGTTTAAACAACAATCTGTAGTGCCGGTGGGAATCGTTGATCCACAGGCAGGAGATGCATGAGCTGGTTCGCTAAAATAGTCCATAATATCACCGCCAGGGACATCTTGCAGCGCAAAAGCTTGCACACTTCCGCCGCCTCCACTACTTCCACTATCACCATCTGCATCCTCAGATGTGGTCTGAGCATGAGCGGGCAAAAGTACCGATTCTACCATTGGAGTGACCCATTCCTTCGGTAGTGCGCGGCCGGCTAACAAGGCGCTGCTTGCCACTACTGTGGTGGCTAAAGCACGTCGTCGAGAAGAGCTTTTCTCGTCATTAGCGTTAGAAGCGGATTTCAACGTTTTTTCCGAATTGTCTGCCATTATTTGCAACCTAAAATTAAGAATCTGAACTAGATTAGTGAATTTAGCATGTAGGAAGCTAAATGTGGTTATTCTGATACGAAATCAGGAATATTCTCAGGATAACGATGTTTTTCCGCAAGATGAACTTCCAACTCTTCAATCCACTTTTCACGATGTCCGGCGTCGCGGCATTGTTTTAGAATGTCAAACGCATCAAAGCGCTCGAGCCGGGTCATCACCCCTGAGTGAATCATTTGCATAATTTGCGTTCCACCCGGTGCTGACTCAAAACACTCGAGCGGCATATCCAGACTTCTCAGCATCATGGCCGTGAACATACATTTTCGGCATCGACCGCAGTTACTCTCGGCGTTGTCGCCTTGCCAGCAAAACCTTGCATGACGCAAACTGTGTGGCCATTGAGTTAATGCACGTACTTTTTCAAGACGAGAAGATTCACCACCATGATGATAGATAGGGAAATAATCGCTTCCCATCATCCTGTCGCTAATTGGGTTGGTGCCCCATGGAAACAGCAATCGGTAGGGAATACTGCTGGCAATTATGCCTTGCCCGAAACGTTCGCCAAAAAAGGCCATACTGGCAGCTAACACCAAACCATGAGCTGAAGCCCCCCAATCAGGGTTTATCATGCGAGCATTAGTTTTAATAGTTAGCAAGTCGAGACCCAGACCGGACGTTAGTGTCTGCAACCGATCCAGCGTAGCCTTGAATCCATCCTGATTGGCTAATCGTATGTCAAACCCGTGGCCGATTAACAAACCCTGAAGTCTGAATCGTGATGCATCGACGCCCTCGACAAATTGTTTATACAGGCTATAGCATGAGTCAATACCTCCTGAGAAACCTAGTAGTGCCGGGCGATTCAGCCGTGCTGAATCAACTGTAAGTTCCGTCCAGATCGGAATTTTTCTTAACTCTCGGTGCCAGCTATGCCATATAAGTTGAAATTCCTCGAGGTTATGTATCAAACTAAGAGTGGTGGGTGCGCCACGAATCCACAATGGACGCCCTTCCCGCATGGCCTCGTTCAAGCCAACCAATACAAATGGATCTGCTCGTTGGGTTAGTGAACTTTCATTACGACAATCTGTTTCGAAGTAAATTATGCGATCAGCAGCATTCGGCTTACAAAATTTCGCCTCTCGACGCAACCTGCCATGTGCCAGAAAAGTTTCGCCAACAGTAACAATCAACGGATGTGGCTGTGCAGGCTTAATGGCAATAGTAAATGAAGGTGGGATAATTGCCGAACAAGTTGTGCTGTATGCGAATTCAGAATGTTCTGGATGCAGATCAATACAGCCACGAGTAAACATGTCCCGCAGAATCACTTGAATATCCTGGCCGATCTTCGTACCAGGGACACCAAATTGCTCAGTCAGTACCTGAACCATTTCCCTAATATTGATTTGCCCATCGCAGAGATCTAATACCAGTCCAGCACTAGCGTTTAGTTGGATTGGCTGACGTGATCGTGGTGGTATCAACTGCCGTCCCTGGTCTATTTCTTCCAAGGTAAAGCCCGATTGCAATTTTGGACGGTAGTTCCAAGGCAACAATTGTGATTTCAGCCCCGCAAGATCAAACATCAATCGTTTAGTATCCTCCTCAGCCATCACCGGCAAATCCGCAGGGCTATCAAGCCAACTACAACCTAAGTCCCTAAGCCAGGACTCGTAGACACTTCGATTTTTATGGTAATTATTAGGCAGCAAGGTTACTCGCACACCCGCAATTAACCCAGCGATAGCAAAATGCAAACGATCAGTAAAAAGCTGCTCGAATCTCGCGGCCAAAGCCATGTATTCCATTACAGTCTCGCAACACTGTACCGGGTCTACCAGGGCAGCGCCGTAGCTAGCAAAACAGGCTTCGGTGTCATTGCGTAGAAACACACCCGTTGCAAATTCTGGAGCCACGTTTGTCACATCATCGACCAGACCTAGTGCCAGATCTGGCGCAAGTTCAAAGCGAGGATTAACCTGCAAACTTCCCCGCTCCCGGACGAAAACTCGAGAGTAACCGTCTGTGTCTTCATTGTTGTCGATGAAACTTTGTGGCAGCACACTCACGGGAACACCCAGCTCCTGGGCTTTACTTCGTATGTTGAATGCCTCGGTGTATGTCGTCCCCATATTGCCGCCACCTGCAATCAGTAAACAATCAACTGGCACCTCTATATGACCCGTTTGAATTTCATGCCAATCAATCAGACGATATGCGATCGAAAAGTATTCCATTAGTTGTATCGCCGCCTGATCAATCATTGCATCACCAGGATTGCCATGCATCGTGACATAGCCGACCCGTTGATTTCGGAACGATTCAAATACAGTCTGGTATTTTTCTGCAGGTATCAGTAGCATTGTGGAAAATAACTTTAAGACAGCTCATGCGTATTGGTATTGACTTAAGACTAATTCACTACACCCGTACCGGATTTAGCCGTTACGGATTAGGCATTGTGGATAGCTTTCTTCAAAGTATAGGTGAGGAGACTCTGATATTGCTAATTCATCCAGAGTATTCGCTGACTGGCAGCAGATATCAAACTTTCGAAAGCTTTGCCATTAGTACGCCAATATTTTCTCCCGATGAAGGCAAAAAACTAGAACGAGAAATCGCCGATCTTGATCTAGATGTTTTGCATCTGCCATTTTCGTTGTTTCCTGTTGTCAATTCAGTGCCAAGTATTGTGACCATTCACGACCTGACCTGCAAACATTACCCTCATACTATGGAGAACAACTATCGGAACTTTTACCTGAAGTCCCTCGCCCGTATTGGAGAGGCCAAGCTTATTCTGACTGTTTCCGAAGCTATTCGCCAGGAATTGTTGGCTCTGGGTGTAGCAAGACAAAAAGTGCAAACCTGCTATCCATTCACTGCTATGGAACAGTGCGGATTTGGCACAGGTACAGATGCAGAATCAGACTCCATGAACGTTGCTGACCATCCCCCTTTTCTGTTGAGCGTTGGCAGCATTGAACCGCGGAAAAATTATTCATTCTCGCTGGATGTATTCGAGGCTCTATGTTGGAAAAACGAGAGTTCAATAAACTGGATCATTGTTGCCAATCATGGTTGGCAACAGGAAAGTTTTTTGAAGCGTGTGGAGAACTCACCATTTGCCTCGCGCATCAGTATTGAGCACAATGCATCGGATAGACGCTTATCCGAACTTTATCGCCTTTGCAGCTGTTTCTTTCATACCAGCATTTATGAGGGCTTTGGACTACCGGTACTGGAAGCTATTGCACATGCCTGTCCGGTGCTGTCAACTCCGGTACCATCATTGACCGAGATGGGTTTTCCAGAAAGCCGACTAATCATCAGCCGCTCACCTGATCGTGTGGCTCAGCAAATCAACCAAATGTTATGGCTCGAACCACCCCACACTATTGATCACACGAAAATAACTCACCGTTATAAGGCTCTGCCTAAAGATCGATTCAGGAGTGTCTATCGTATGGCTATCAACGACTGAGATAATGTAGGTTTTAATTGATCAATCTAAGTGTATTTACTCCCACTGTTGAGCGGTGCGGTATCGCTCAATATTCCAGTCGAATTAATCGACAGCTCGGCGATCGATTTCGTATAACCGTTGTTCCCGCCGAAGAAGCAATAACCGAACTTTCCTATCAACAACTAGGCGCACGGATGAATCAGGCGGATATTGGCCATGTGCACTATGAAAACGGTTTTTTCACAGCCAATGAGAAACTTGAGGGTAATAGCAAGACGTTTTTTGATGCAATAAAAATTCCTCTGGTTTGTTCATTTCACTGTTTACCGTTTTTTGAGTTGGCAGACTGGGAGAATCGAGTTACCCAGCCCCATTTTCACAGTATCTTGCACAGCCAACATCATATTTGTCGAATGGCTGCACTGACCCCAGACGCCAATCTCAGCAACGTGCTTCTACCGGTGTATAAAATGCCAATGAATCAGCATTTAGTATCCAGTGTTCGTCGGCGCTACAACTTAAATGGTGCAAGACTGATCTCCATTTCCGGGTTTATAAAGTCTCATAAGGGTTATGATTTAGCGATAAACGCGCTTTCAAAACTTCCGAAAGATGTTCGCTTACTCATTGTCGGTGCAGCACAGAATAAAACCGACCAGATTTATGTTGAGAAGTTACAACAACAAATCATTTCCCAGAATGTTTCCGATCGAGTCATCTTTACCGGCTATCTCGATACCCCCTGGTTAAACGCCTGTTTAGCTGCATCGAGCGTGGTACTTGCACCATTTACCTCGATGACAGCATCGGCATCACTAGCGGATGCCTTCACCGCGGGCGCTCCTGTGCTGGCTTCCAACTTGCCTCAATGCGAAGAGTTGTCACAACGATTTGGAGGGATGCAATTGTTTGAATGTGGAAAGCTTGACGATCTGGTTCTGAAGCTAGGTGACTTATTGCGAAATCATTCATTGCGTGATCGGCTAGCCAGTGAAACCCGGCAACATCGTGAACAATGTGGCATCGCGGCTACCGCAGATAGAATCGCCAGAGTATTAAATAACGTTTACACAGGTGCTGAGCATGTCACTTAAGTCACCGATATATTCTGAAATTACAATCGTAATTGTGACGTTTAATAGCGCCGCGCATATAAGAGTCTGCCTAAATTCCATTCTCGGCAGTAATTATACAAAAAGCATTCAAGTTATTGTCGTCGACAACGCATCAAACGATGCAACTGTCGACATCATAATGCATGAATATCCACTGATTGAATTGGTACAAAATAAACTCAACAAGGGATTCGCCGTCGGCTGCAATCAGGGTCTCGAGAGGTCTAATTCCAACTATTCCCTGCTCTTAAATCCAGACGCAGCGCTCTACGAGGATACGCTTACAGAACTGATCGATTATATGGAACGGCATCCCAGGGTTGGTATCGTTGGTCC
>JBLHGU010000153.1:0-11526 GCA_047615875.1 Parasphingorhabdus sp. | reverse complement strand
TTAATTAACGAACGCACATTACAATGGCGAACCTTAAAAAACGCGTGCTATAAAGTTACCGCAATAAGTTTAGTGCAAGTAGCTCGTACTGTTGTTACTGTCAAAAAAGGCGAATCAGTACAAACTGCCAGTGAAACTTTGCAAAATAAAATTCGACTCAAAGAGCGTGCTTGCTTAAAACATTTGCTTGAGCTAATGCAGTTTTCAGAAAATGATATAAGCTTAATTAACTTGCCTGTTACTAATAATCAATGGAATAGCGACTTATTTGCACCAGAGACGCTAAAGAATTTTGGTATAAACACAGTTTCAGCTGCCGCAAAAGGGGCTGCTGTAGGCGCAGGGGTAGACTTAGTATTGGCGGGCATTAGCCTTGGAGCCGCTACCGCGCTTGGAGCAGCAATCGGTATTAGTTGGAGTACCACAAAAAAATATGGGCGCAATTTGTTGGGGCAGTTAAGAGGTGAGCAATACCTGTGCTTGGATGCAAACACATTAAAACTTATTGTGGCTAGACATACTTTCTTATTGGAGACTCTTTTTCAGAGAGGGCATGCCGCGCAAACAAAAATATCAGTAAGTCAGACTGAAACTAAACTACACAATAAAAACTATGACATTATAGTCAAACAGCTAAAATCCCTTCAAAACACCGTGGCTAGCAATAATCCAGGCCAGATACAAAATACAGAAGATAAAGTTTTGCAGCAACTGATGCAGATTTAGATAATCTGGGACATTCCATCATTTATCGTATTGCCATTGGCTCCAGGCGGGGCGTAAGGTGTTCACTTTACAAACTTCTGCTGACCTGAGCTAATTGATAGCGGGGCAGGTAGGGTGGCGGGGTTCTCTCTGCATGCAGGTGTGGCGGTGAGGGCCAATGAACGTAAGAAGCTGGAACGGCTGTGTCGATATATTAATCAGCCAGAGGTATCGGAAAAGCGGCTGTCGCTCACCTCAGGTGGCAACATTCGTTACCAATTGAACACCCCCCTATCGAAACTGCACCACACATGTGATTTTTATTCCGGGCTTCCTGCCCTCCACCCTATCAAGACAAATTTGAGTAAATTGCTCTACGATAATACAAAATATGAGTCAATTTCAGTCAACTATTTACGAGAACCCTGAGTAAAAAATATGGGGCAATCATCGGCTGATGTACACAGTCTCGACCGAACCGCTTCGAATTCAATGTGGTACAAGCCAATGCCTTGCATCGGACTGCTGAGTGAGGTCTACGATATGTATCACGTTAAACGGTATGATGGCCAGATTAGTACCGATCCTCATTTCAAAATCACGACCATCGACCAAATTTTGAACTGGCTTGACCCAAATGTGGAATACATCGAGGAAGTGGACTTCGGCTCAGAGGAATTTCTCATTCCAGCGTATCCGGGACATAGCGATGGTGTATTCTGGTTTATTACCTATAACGGATACGGAGCGTCATTGGTTCCCGGCGATTGGGAGACATATCAGCGACGGAAAAACTATCACTACATATCTTTTTCAAGCAAAGATATGTACATGTATTGCCATTGCCGGTAGTAGAAGGACTAGTGCTACACCACCAGACATGTTCTGAAGCCTTGGCTGGATGACTTGATGTCAAATGCTGATAACGTAAATTATGTCGTAAATCTTGGACTGCTGGATTCGATGCTTTTGTCGAAACCTAGCTCCGTCAGGGCTAGTCCGGAAACAGCTTAGGGAAAAACAGCGAATTGATACCATCAATGAGAGTGAAAATACTTGTTTACTACTAAAATCTGCCATTGCTAACCGGGAATAGTTTTCAGCCACTCAACACACCATCCTTGATATGGAGAAACCTTATTTTGACCCGGTTGCGGTCAAGGCTACGGAACAAGGTTCTCTGGGGTTAATACGATGGTTTGATCAGCAGGGCGTGGACGTAAGGCCAAGCGACAACATTACTAAACGGATTGCAACCAATCGTGGCTTCGATAAACTCGCCAACTACCTGGCCGGGTAGGCTCGGATGGGCTAACCTTATTGAATACAACTCAATGTTCTTGCCAGGACCCGAATAATTATGAGTTGACTGTCTAGTCTAAGTCTACTTTAGGATAGCTTCTATCTTGACATAAATTTCCGAATTATTTGAATTTGAGTCTTGCGTAAAATGTGGTGGGCCCGATAGGACTTGAACCTACGACCAGTGGATTATGAGTACGAGGTAGTACTTTATATTGTTATATATTTCAATAACTTACCGAGTAGTCCGTTGCCGTATTTGCCTAACAGTGCATAACGATGCAGTACTGATTCACACAAAACCCCCACACTCTGTCCTTATCGAGGCTGATCCGACTCTCATACCTTTTCTTTATCCAAAAAATATTGGAATATGAAACTGCCCCGATTTTCGTATTAAGCTTTCCCATACCAACTGCCCCGGCCTTTTCCGTGGCGTTTGAGAAACCCAGAAGATACCAGCGAGGACAAACGATTCTTTACTGTAGGGCGAAGTGCTCCGGTAACTTGTTCAGCTTCTTTCGTGGTAATACGCTGATGCTGATCGACATAGTGCATAATCTGCTCGTTTTCACGAAGCAAGTTGGCATAAGGATTTTCCTGGGCCAACTTTTCGTCAAGATGATCTTTTTGACGTTTAAGCGCATCCACAAAGAAGATGAGCCAGGGCAGCCAATCAGGATGGCCTTTAAGCGTTTTCTGCGTTCGTTGAAGAGCGAGATAATACGCATCCTTATTTCGCTCAATGATGCTTTCTAACGAGGAGTAAGGGATATAGCGATAGCCTGATTTCAGCAGCAAGAGCGTGGTTAATACTCGTGACAGTCGACCATTCCCATCCTGAAACGGGTGAATCGCCAGAAATACCACATTGAAGATACCAATTGCCACCAATGGATGTTGGCTTTTATCCTCCAAATTTGTTTGAGTCCAGCGCACTAAGTCCTGCATTTGACCAGGAGTATCGAATGGAGAGGTCGTCTCGAAGATCACACCCATACTTTTTCCGCCTGCATCGAAAGCTTCGACATGGTTGGTGTGTTTCTTATACTCCCCTCGATGTCGCTCATCTTTATTCGAGTGACGGAGTAAAGCTGAATGCAGTTGCTTGATATAATTTTCTGTCAGTGGAATATCATTGTAATTGGCAATCACCATATCCATTGCTTCAGCATATCCGGCGACTTCTTGCTGATCGCGCGTAGCAAAAGACTGCTTGCCTACATTGCCCAATAATATTTCGATGTCCTTGTCACTAAGCTTAGAACCTTCAATTCGGGTCGATGAACCAATACTTTCGATGGTCGCCACATGCCGCAACGATTCCAACCGCTCTGGGTCTTGATTCTGCAATAGCCGCCAAGCGCCCTTAAACTCATCAATCTCAGCGATTAGCTTTAATAGATGTGGGGTAATAGTAAGTGTACTAAGGTCTAGCATAGCCAAATGGATATTATGTTTTATCCAATGATATCCATTTATATCCAATTAGCAAGATGTTTATCCATTTTCTCTGATAATTGCTTTGCAGAGAAATAGAAATGGGGACAGATTTGGTAGTGACAAGCTAAATTCTTAAAGTCAGAAAAATCAACTTCTACAAATCATGCAACGACACTACGCCAATCATTGAACGCACTGATTCTGAGATTTCTATAGTGCTCAGCCTTAACCAGGTGCCTCCCTATATTAAACAAATTGTAAACGGCAGCATGAACCCCCAGGAATCTTTGAACTTGTTTTGGCGTTTTAGGTTTCCGCATTCCGCGTTCTCGTACCTGAGTCGGCTGGTGTGAACATTCTGCCTGATTCTTCTCATACTGTGATGTATCATGGATGAAATCAGGAATCAGTTCCCGATGAGCCACATCATAGCTGCGCAGTTTATCGGTCACGATCTTCCTCAGCTCACCGCCATGTAAACTGAGCAAGCGCTTAAAAAGTCGTTTAGCAGTAATTCCATCTCGCTCCGACTGTAGATAGTCATCAACCACTTCGCCATCCTGATCGACGGTTCGCCAAAGATAGTGTTGCGCACCGTTGATTTTCACGAAGACTTCATTGAAGTAGAAAGTATCGCCATAGCCCTGATACTTTCGTTTCAATCGTCTGGCGTATATCGTTCCAAACTTGATGCACCAAAGGCGTATCACTTCGCAACTGACTGTGATGCCTCGCTCAGCGAAAAGATCTTCGATATCTCGGTGGCCCAGATTGAATCAATGATACAGCCAAACTGCATAGCCGATGATATCAGGTGGAAATCGATGTCGTTTATACGTATTCATCGACCCAATCTACCAAGAAGAGACTGCTGCATATTCTGGACGAACCTGAACGCCGATTCTGGCGCAAAGTGAACAGTCATTCTGGTCGATCGTGAACGGGTATTCTGATCTGATGGTGAACACTTTGGTGTTTCTGCCAGAATGGGTGTTCAGTGCGGCCGGGCAAGGTCGTTTATTCTAGTGGGAGGATGTCCCACCCCGGCAAGGCCGGCCAGCCACCGGGTAGAGATCGCTGGGCCGGCGGGAGTAATCCCAAAGGTTAAACGCAGCGTAATCAAATCAACAGGCCGTAAGCGTAAGCTGAACGGATTGAGCCTCGATAGGATTCATGAATGGGAAGGGCGACACGGTTGAACACGTGGAAGCCGACATAATGCAGTGCGACTTGGCAAGTGCTGCATTGCTTCCCCGGGGTCGGAGACGATGGCATGTTGAAAACTGAGAGTAAGCGGTAACCCGGGAGACCCTGTAGCTTCTTACAATGACTGTGAGTTAGGTGGAACAAGCGATAATAAAGCAAGAACCACCGATACGTTACAGGGAGTCGGACAATGGCGTAGTACCGTTGAGGCCGGGTAATGCCGGAAGAGAAAAGGCCATTGCAATAGTAACCGTGTTGTGGAGACATACATTTCATGCTCAGCAATGAAGAAAGTGTAGCAACGAAACTGCAACGCATAACCAGCAAGGCCCCCAGAGATTCGACGTGTCGGTTTACCAGCCTATTTCATTTGATGAACCGAGAACTACTGTGGGGATGCTTCTGGCAACTAAAGGATAGTCGTGCATTACTGTTCCCGGATTCATGGACAGGTACTGTTCCACAGAATTCAGCAATCTCAAGGGCTGCCTCCTTCATGGAAATCCCGCGAACATGCGCCGCAAGTGCAATCACATCTCCACCCTTTCTGGTGGCAAAACAGTAATAAGCTTTCTTCGCTGGGGTTACTATCAGGGTCCGGTCTCCACCCCGGACTCACATGCCGGACACGGCCCACGCCATTGCGCGCTGTTGCCAGCACCTGCAATGCCAAGCATTGGTAGGATTTCCTCAATGGAAACCCTCTCTTTTAGGTCGGCAAAATCAACGAATGAGGGTATTTCGAATTCCTCCTTTGGAATGAACAAGTTAACACTACGTCCGGACTGGACCTAATATTAGTAAATGCTAATATATATTCAGAATCATGCAACCCCATCGAAGGAGTTATGAGTACCAAAGGCAGTAAGCCACCATACTTCGCACGCGTGAAACGTAGTGGCGAAAGTGAGTATATGCAGACCGTCGGTGCCGCCTGGCACTTTAAAGAGGGGGATGGACTGGTTGTGAAACTGGAACCATCCCAACGGATTGGGATGGTTCGTTCATTCTGGTAAAACCAAAGGAAGATTAAAATAAGTGCCCCGCAATTCAGGACGGGGCATTTTTTATGGGTAGTCTAAATGGAATGGCTTGTGGCCTGCACGATGCCATTCACCGTCAAATAGATCCGGCATCGGCTGTGGGGGTTTAAAGTAAGTACAAAACATCAATGCGGTTTGAAAAAGCATGTACGTGTTTCGTCCAGATTCTGATGATTCAGCAACTAACTCGATCAGGTTCTTCATCCGCTCCGTGCTGGTGGTGACATTTAGAACCAATAGCCCAGCATTCAGTCCGAAATGATCTTTGTATAGCTTAGTGCCGATGAGCTTACGGTATTGCTGGATACTTCGAAGGTAGCTTTTGCGAGCCAGATTTATAATTTTTTAAAGGCCACGTTCCTCGATCCGCTTCGACTAAATAAAAGATGTAGGACTTCTGATATCCATTCCGATACTCCAACCCAAACATAGCATCGGGAATCAAATCATGTTGTTCATCTCGCGCCAACTGCTCGTTTCGGATGCTGATGGGAATTCGCATAGACACACCCAATTGATCCAGAATCTCATGCTGGTGGATATAGCGTATGTTAGAACCTCGTGTTGCTAGCTCAATGGATGCCGTAATACTGGACACCATGACACGATGCTTCCAGGGGCCAGTGCAAACCGGTGCCTTACTACTGAAGCTGCCCTCGTCACCTACGACCTGAATTGCAGAATCATTGAGATCGTAAATCAGTTGATTGTACTGAGCGTCCATGGTGTCAAATTGTTGGGTCGGCTGTGTTAACAGATTGGCTTCATGATGAAGTGCTGCCAGGCGTTTTAATGTTCTGGCTCTGTCTTTTGCCAAATGAACTGTAAACTCATGTAAGTATGATGTTGGCAATGGCCCATGGTGATGAAGTTTTTCCAACCACAAAAGATCCCGTGGCATGGGACGTATGATTTTTCCGGTTGATTGTCGCTTGGTGCGGGTGCGGCGACCCAGTGTATCTGTATCCATACTTCATTATGGTGACCCTTAAACGAATTAGTAAACGCGCAACATGCAACAGCATGCAACTGCAAGCGACGAGGGTTACCTACATGCACACTCAAAATTAGTTAGCGGATAATAGTTTCTTTTTAAATAGGGAAGTAAGGTGTGCTCTCGTTGAGTAAAAACCGCTTTTCGGCTTAATTTATTATTTGATCGAGCTGCAAATGTAGCCAATGATGGCCGGAATTAAGACCTAATTCATTATTGAATTGAAGTTCCTCAAATAGTGCCAGTCGAATAGCATTTTCATATTCCTTTAGTATTGTTTCAGTTTACATATAACCAATTTAACATGATCATTTAGCTTCTTAAAATTTGGGTAGATTGTGAACACCTGGGATAGAAAAATGCCCCGCGGGTTGGGGCGTAGAATATTCTAGATCAATCCTCTCTCGGACAGACTCATGCGACTGACGCCACTGATCACTAAATTATCAAGAACACGGGTTTTAATCAATGCGGATGCTCCTTCCAGGCTCCTCGTTATGGCAATATAAATTAATGTTAATTCTAAAAGAACATGGAAAGCGCGTAATCGAAATATTACAGAAATCGTGTGTAAGTTTACCAGTCAATTGAACTGTTATTGATAGATTGTTTAGTCGTTTCTTTCGCCTAGATCTCAATCCAGAACGTCTGGTACTTCTTGTTTTGTTGAAATGTTATCCACCTCATTAGGTATATCTTGTGCGTTTATTCCCATGTTAACTCGTATGCGAAGAGTTTGACCTTTACCCTCATGACAATTTAAGGATTGACAAATATGGAGTTAAAAGGATAATTAAAAAATGACAACGGTTAACTCAATCGCACGCTCCTTACTCACCTTGATACTCATTGTGGGGCTTGGGTTCGGTTCGCTTGTATGCGCATCTAACGCGGTTAGCTGTTGTGAACAATCTTCGATTGAGAGTGATATTGGCGACCAAGCAGGTTCTCCTATTGCATGTCTTGCGGCCTGCACGACTAACTGTAGTGGAGTAGCTTTACGTACCCAGGTAGTCGTTAATACACAGTCATTGAAAGAAGCTCATATCAATCAAGTGGAATTATTCCTTGCTGGTCCACTTGAGCCCCCAAAGCTTCACCCTCCAAAGTCTCCCCGTATCATCTAACTTCAGAGACTCATCGATACCGATAGTCACAGACCTTAATGTCTGAGTCGGAGTACTAACCGTGTTGTATTTCACGGATTTATCGCACGAGTTCTTGACAATATTTACTTGTCGATTTCGAAAGAAGGGTATTTGCTATGTTACGACAGGCATATGGGACAATTTTATTATTACTAATATTAGGGAACCCCGCTGTTCATGCGCGCGGTGATGTTAAGCAAGGATCACAGGCATTTGGTCAGTGCACTGCTTGTCATTCGGTTGAGTTGGGTCGTCATTTAACTGGGCCAAGTCTGGCTGGGGTTGTTGGTCGCAAAGCGGGTACTACTGAGGGGTTTGTCAGGTACTCGCCGGCGTTGGGTAGATCGGGTATCACCTGGACTGTGGACAATTTAGATCAGTAGCTGCGAAATCCTACAGTGCTCGTTCCTGGTACGAGTATGCGTTTCAGGGGAATGACCGATGCGGTTGAACGCCAGAATCTCATTGCATTCCTTGAGTCAACTTCAGATTCGGATGTTCGGAAAAGACTGGAGAGCCAGGAAGCAGGGCGTCAGATGCCAATTCTGAAGAAAGTAGGTGACAATCAACGAGTTGTCTCAATTAGATACTGTGGAGACACGTACTATGTGACACTTGGTACTGGCCAGGCAATTCCATTCTGGGAGTTTAATCTTCGTTTCAAATCTGATTCGAGTTCGGATGGCCCATTCGAAGGGCAGCCAGCCATTGTTGGGGCAGGCATGATGGGTGACAAAGCACAGGTTGTGTTTTCTAGCCCAGCCGAGATAAGCACCTTCATAGTTAAAGATTGCAAAAACTCATGATGGTGGAGAATTCTCTGAGAACAGCATTGCTCATTCCACGCCTAGTGGGTTGGCTTGTTCTCATTTCAATCTTAGGCGCGGCTAACACATCTTGGGCGCACACAATGGCCAAGGTCGAGTCTGATCTCAAGGCAGGCGATCGTAATCTACAGCTTGTTGAACAAGCAGCACCTGAATTTACACTACAAGATTCTGATGGGAAGCCGGTTGCATTAAGCGATTGGAGGGGGCGGTTTTGGGTGCAGATAATTTTCGTGAACATGTTGGTCTGGCGCTCCAATAAAAATGTGCTTTTTATGACACGTAAACAACTTCTAATATCGGTGGCTATTAGTGTTACCAATAGTACGACAGTATAGGTGAAAAGTATGAATAATTTAAAATTTATGATCCGTCAAAAAAACGATCGAATTCATTCACAGCGATTCTTGAATTGTCTTATAAACGCCCTGGTCTTAATAGGTTTGATGGCCATAATGACAAAGCTAGTCGATGCTCAGACAGCAGCATCCTCCTTAGGCGAGAGTTTAAATTATATTAGTGGTACACCTCTCGCTAATACCATTGAGTTACCCACACTAGATGACACTATTTATAGTCTTTCGGACTATAGGGGAAAAGTTGTTGTGGTTAACTTCTGGGCGACATGGTGCCCGCCATGTGTCGAAGAGTTTCCATCGATGCAAGGTTTATGGGACCGACTGGACCAATCAGATTTCGAAATACTCGCCATCAACGTAGGTGAGGATAATGATGATATCAGGCGGTTCCTGACTCGATTTGACCCAACTATTGAATTTCCAATTCTGCTCGACCGGTCGATGAATACTTTACAGAATTGGGGTGTCTTCGGACTTCCAACCACTTTTATCATCAACAATCAGGGTCAACTCGTTTTTCGTGCTACAGGGGGCCGCGACATGAACTCAGATCACATTCGAAAGAAAATTACCGAATTAATTAGGAAGTAAAAGTTCGCAGGACAATATTCCACCAATCAAATGCAGGAGATTACATTATGCAATTGAAATACCAATTCTGGAACAGACGCACACTCCAACTGCTACTGATCGCAGGACTATTCGGATTATCATCCACACACTCGTTAGCGCAGAGTCAAACTGTTGATAGTGCAGTAGCTGAGGATCGCCTGGTTCAACGTGTAAAAGAGGAACTGATGAAAGAATTGCAAGAGGGGAAGTTTTTACAGCAGCAAATCGAACTTGGAATTCAAGAATTCATCCGTAAACAACAGGCTGTTGCAAATGAAGCGGAAAACAATCAACGAAGACTGGCCGACGAACGCGTCGCACAGGTTCGTCCGTTGTCTATAGACCGAGATCACATTTACGGTAATCCGAATGCAGATGTATCACTGATTGAATATTCAGACTTCGAGTGTCCTTATTGCAAGAGTTTTCACGCTACGGCAAAGAATCTTGTTGATGCATACGATGGGCAGGTAAACTGGGTGTACCGACATTACCCACTAGACTTCCATAATCCAGGTGCGCAAAGCCAGGCTGAGGCATCGGAATGTGCAAACGAGATAGGAGGCAACGATATGTTCTGGCTATATACCAACGCAATCTATGAACGTACAACGTCGAATGGTAAGGGATTCCCTATTGAGGATCTCGTGCCCCTTGCTGTGGAACTCGGTATGAACAAAAATATCTTCGATCTATGCCTCGACAGTGGCCGCTACTCAGAGCGCGTTAAAAGTGATCTGGTGGAAGGTTCCAGAATCGGTGTGACGGGCACTCCGGGCAATATATTATTGAACAACCGTACCGGAACTGCTCGATTGCGGGCAGGTACGCTACCACTTGATGCACTCCGAGCCGTGGTAGAAGAGCTACTTGTTATTAAACAATGACTACTATTAACTCAAGTAATTATATTTGCGTAACTCATTTTCCGAACAATTGTAATCTTAATTCTTAATCCCTATTTAACTACCTGGTATAAACCTATGAAATTCAGAATTTTCCTAGTTATTAGTCTCTTTGTTTCTTTCAATGTTGCTGCTGCCGAAATTGAAGTTTATAAGTCTCCCACCTGTGGGTGTTGCCAAAAATGGGTAGATGCACTGAAATCTGGCGGCCACGATGTGGTAATCCATCACTTGAATGATCTTCAAAATATAAAGCAAAAGGCAGGTTTGCCGTTTGAACTCGGCGCTTGCCACACCGGGTTTGTTGAAGGTTATGTACTCGAAGGCCACGTTCCACTACAGGAGATTGCTAAATTGCTTGAGCAAAAACCAGATATAAAGGGCCTGGCTGTCCCCGGTATGCCAGCAGAATCTCTTGGTATGGAAGTCGGGCGGGCACCGAGTCCATATTCTGTCTACAGTTTTGAGAATTCGAATACAATTACTTCTGTTGCAGAATATAAAGGAACCGAAAGAATAAAATAGCGGTATTAGTTGCAGCGTAGGTGAAGAAGTTATTCACGAATCCCAACAAACATCGCAGTATACGAACCGGTAATATTTCTGTGCTAATAACCACGATCAGGTAGTCATCGGGATAATAGTTACGATGGCTACCTGTTCGTAATCGGATAAATAGTTTTTAACAGAGGATGTCCAGAAAGGCACAGCGTAGTGGTTCAAGTATGCACTACTATGTTATCGGGGCATTTGGTCGCGCCTCCTGTATGGCAGTGCTGGCGATTACCTTGGTGATAGGTGCGCAGTTAACCAACGAGCGTTTAGCTATCGCGGTGATGGTGATGGTGTTGTGGACGGTGTATTCGTTTGTCAGTGGAATTGTTGCAGTTCCATACAACTACATTGTTGCTCGGGCTGTTCCTTCTGGACTTCGAAGCAGGTTATTGGCAACACGATTCTTCGGTGGGGGAGTGCTCGCGCT
>JBLHGU010000152.1:0-11586 GCA_047615875.1 Parasphingorhabdus sp. | reverse complement strand
TCCGGGGTGGCCGTTTCCACAAAAGGTATGCGGGTATTGAATACCTCTATACCTTTTACTGGACTGACAAAATCACAAAAGTCTTTGAATCCAGCACGATCTGTTGCCAGCCCTAAGAATCCCAAAGAGGCCCTTGGGTTAATGGTTTCCTTATAACTCGCCTCAAGCTTCTTGATGTCAACCGTTGTTATGCCTTGC
Organism: Parasphingorhabdus sp.; assembly: GCA_047615875.1. Taxonomy (GTDB): domain Bacteria; phylum Pseudomonadota; class Gammaproteobacteria; order Arenicellales; family CAJQKF01; genus JBLHGU01. Next base: position 11,388 of record JBLHGU010000152.1, on the reverse strand, counting down.
GGCGGAGTAGATTCGACTATTTGTGATTGTGTCATGGCTTCGTCTCGTTTAATTGTCCGGATACATTTCTTCATCTGCGTAGGGGAACCACCAGAAGTCCTGGGGTCGGCAATCAGGATCAATCATAACCATCTTGGTTTCCCTGAATATGTCGATGCCCTCAGGGCCTAGCTGGCGCCCTAATCCGCTGAAGTTAGAGCCACCAAATGGTCCCGCGTCATTATCGAGTAAAGGCGCATTGACCCAAACCATGCCGGCGCGAATTTCTTCAGTAGCGCGCATTGCTTCGCCGAGGTCCTTGGTATAAATGTTGGATCCGAGACCATAGCGTGAGTTATTTGCCAACCTGATTGCTTCTTCGAAATCACTGACCTTGCAGATGGGTGCCACCGGTCCAAAACTTTCGTTATGGAAGAGTTTCATTTCTGGCGTGCAATTGATAAGCACAGTTGGGTCAACATACCAACCCAGGTTAAGGCTTGTTGGTCGTCCACCACCAATAGCTGCTTCGGCACCCTCACTTTGAGCATCGTCGAGTATCTTCTCATAGCGTGTGCGTTCCTTGTCTGAAACCATGGGGCCCATATCCACCTTACCAAGACCGTTGCCAACCCGAAGTTTCCTGGTTTCTGCAATTAATCGTTCGACAAATTCGTCATGCACTGCTTCATGGATATAAAACCGTTCTGCAGAGACACAAATTTGACCACAATTCATGTAAGCAGAAAAGGCCGCAGCTCTTGCAGCGGTCTCCATCGGAGCTGAAGGCATAACGATAAACGGGTCATTGCCAGAGGTTTCGATTAGCGAAGGTTTCATCAGATCTCCACAAGTGGCGGAGACACGACGACCTATGGGTACACTGCCGGTGAAAGCAACGCCATGGGTATGCGGATGCTCAACCAATTGCTTGCCGACTTCTCCACCTCCTGTTACTACCTGGAACAGGCCATCAGGCAAACTATTGAAAGCCTCGGCAAACAATAATGTTGTCAGGCTGGTGTATTCAGATGGTTTAACAATGCAGGCATTTCCCGCTGCCAGTGCCGCGCCGGCTTCCCAAGCTAATAAAACCATGGGGTAGTTAAACGGCATGATCAACGCAATGGTGCCAAGGGGTTGTTTCAGAGTGTAGTGAATTTGGCCGGCAACTGCTGGGCCCATAACTCGTCCCATATCTGACCGACCCAATTCCGCCGAATAGCGCAGAGAGTGAACGCACCAATCGACCTCATCCAGGGATTCTTTATATGGCTTACCCATTTCTCGAGTCAGAGATTCAGCTAGCACCGGACGCATTGTGACTAAGTTGTCGGCTATTTTATGAATCGCATTGGCTCGATCCACTGCGGACAGACTACGCCACCAGCCTCTTTGAGCCTGATTGCAGCGATCAACGCACTCGTCAATTTCCGCTGTTGTGGTTTGGGCGATGTTGCCAATGACTGATTCTGTTGCAGGATCAATTACATTGATAGCCTCGCTGGCCGTGCTGGCACGAAATTGACCACCGATATAGATCTGACCGCTAGCTCTTTGCAGGTGCTCAAGGGTCTGGCTCATAAACTTTCCTCGTGTCTTGTGTAGATATTTATTGTTGGCAATTTGAAATCATTCACTATCTAGCGTTGTATTTCAAGCATCTACAGAAAAATATGTTTCACTGGCTGTTCTAAAACCATCGAAAATGGTTAATTGAGAAAACTAACTGGTTTGGACAAGGAAAGATCAGTAAACTGCTACACATTCTTTGAATCTGCCTACACAGTTGATCATGGCGCCTGTTGACTTCAATCACAGTCTCTTACAGATTGCATTCTAAGTTAGCCCTTGCCTGGCAAAATCATTCTGCCGGAGAACACGATGAACCCCAGAAGTTCGGCTCTTGACGCCATCAAGATAAAGCCACTTTCCGAAGTGCGTAAAAACCTGCGGATCAATTGGTATCGCTGTCCTATTGAGAGATCACGATTGATTGAATTATCTCAACGCAGCAATTTGAAAGGCTTCTTCCAGGCATTTGGACATATAGGACTGTTGATAATCACCGGCACCATCAGCTGGTATTTTTTCGTTCAGCAACAGTGGTTGGGTTTTTTCCCGGCACTATTTCTGCATGGTACGTTCGCTTCATTTCTCACCGCGCCCCATCACGAGTTATGTCATGGCTCGGTATTTCGCACGCACTGGTTGAATGAGGCCTTTCTTAGAGTCTATTCTTTGCTAGGCTGGCAGAATTTTCCGGTTTACAAATTCAGTCATAGTTACCATCACAGATTTACATTACATCCTGAAGGAGATCGGGAGGAAGTTATGCCCGTAACACCGTCGCTGCGTATTCTGTACTTAGTGCAGTTATTTACTTTCAATATATTCGGTGGTTATCAATCCAAAGGAATAATTCCAGCAATAAAAAACTCAATAACTTTGGCAATGGATAAGTTTGATAATCCGTTTAACTCCTGGGGCTCTGAACTTTACGTTGATCATAAGAAGGAGCGCCGAGAAGCTCGCAACTGGGCACGCAAATTGCTGCTGTTTCATGGACTGGTGGTTTTTGGATCGATAGCCAGTGGTCACTGGATTCTGGCGGTGTTGATATCCGGTTCGGTTTTTATAGCCAACTGGTATCGATATTTTGTAGGAGTGCCAATGCATTGTGGTTTACGTAGCAACGTACCGGACTTTAGGAAAAGCGTACGCACTATCACGCTAGACCCTTTTACTGAATTCCTGTATTGGCATATGAACTGGCATTTAGAACACCACATGTATGCCGCAGTGCCCTGTTATAACCTGAAGTCACTTTATGCAGAGATCGCTTCAGATATGCCTCAACCTCGCACGTTGGTGGGTGCATGGAAAGAAATGCGTGAGACCTGGAAGCGCCAGTTGAACGACCCAGGCTATACTTTTGACACACCTATACCAAGTAGTTCATCGGGCGTGGAAGGTGATTCTAATGATCTGGCGGTTTCAATGGGTACTTTGGCGCCAGAATCGATTGCTGAGGAACTTTCTCAAAAGACTAAATAATCACCTCTTAGATCGGCTGAAATTTAGATATCAAATGAGATCATCTGAGGATGAAGTTGCTAATAGGTTTCCATATGAAGACGGCTTTCCTGCTTTAGTTGCTCGCTGACCGCGTGCCAATCCAGATTCGCGCTTATGGCAATGTCTTGCAGGGCATCAAGAACACCGGTCTCCATTGCTCTTAGCCCGCAAACGAAGAAGAAGCTATTCGGGTCCGTTAAGTGACCCGAAATTTCTGCTGCACGTTCGCGCATCACATCTTGAACATACTTTTTTGGCTGGCCTTCTGCACGACTAAGGGCGAAGTTTATATCGATAAATTCTTCAGGTAGATTTTGCAATGGTCCAAAGTAGGGTAGCTCTTGCTGACTTCTGGCACCAAAGAATAACAATAGCTTGCCACCTGCAAATTTTCCGGACTGCTCGAGGCGTCGACGCCATTCGGTCATGGCGCGCATCGGAGCACTACCTGTACCCGTACAGATCATCACAATATTTGAACGAGGATGATTCGGCATAAGAAAACTCGATCCGAATGGGCCAATAACATGAACCTTGTCACCCACACTTAAATCACACAGATAATTACTCGCCACACCATGCACAGCAATGCCTGAGTAATCTTCCAGTACACGTTTTACCGTTAAAGAAAGATTGTTATAACCCGGACGCTCGCCATTACGCGGGCTGGCAACGGAGTATTGGCGGGCATGCAATGGTTTGCCTGAATCGTCTGAACCTGGAGGAACGACGCCAATGGACTGGCCTTCAAGCATTGGCAAGGGTGACGAGCCAAAATCCAGTACGATGTGATGAGTGTCATATTGCCTGCCCACTTCGGTGACCCGAACATTGCCTGTGACCACTGCCTCGATAGTAGTACGGGCGGTTTTTGGGCCATACAGATTGGTGTATGGATGTGCCGCCGACCAGGGTGGCATAGAAGCATTGTATTTAGTAGGGGAAATTGTAGTTTCGGCACTGACATTTATCGACGATTGGGTGGCGGTTAGTGGTTCAGCTGATGTTGAAGCCTCTGACTGATTGGCGGAGTGGGTGTCTGTTATTTCAGAATTTAACTCCTGCTCATCCGGTAACTCGTCCCAGGATAATTGATCTTCCAGGCTGTAGGATGTTTCTTGTGTAACCGTACGCCAGTTATCAATTGAGCCTGTAGGGCAGGGGGCAATGCAATCCATGCACAAATTGCAGATGCTGACATCGACTACATAATTGGTGTCGTCGTGGGTAACCGCGCCAATTGGGCAGGTTGCCTCACAGGTGTTGCAACGGATGCAAATCTCCGGGTCGATAACATGCTGCTGAATTGTCTTCATGCTACTTATGTCTATTACCCAAATCGTACATATTCGAAGTCCATAACCTGACGATTAACGCCAACTTTGGGTGGTGCAATCCAATTGGCATATTTACCTTGTTCTACTACTCGGCCCATTAGGCTCTGAATAAACTCTCTGTCTTCGGAGGTGGGCAGCCAGTCTTTCACATGGGTTTGCCACTCTTGTTGTGAAATCACCTTGCCTGCTGGTGAGACTCTAATATTGGATAAACCGCCAATATTTCGATGAAATGCTTTGTGTGGAGTGATTAATCGAAAGTCGATGCCAGCTTTCTTAATGACTTTATTCCATCGACCGACGCCGCCAATAGAGTCTTTAATAAAATCATCACGTAAAACTTCGTTCAATGCGTTTAACATCGGCACCTGCTTATCCGTAAGCCCACCGTTTTGCACTGACAGAACATTGTAGGTTTGATCATGCAGCTTATGATCGTCGTCCCGCTTGGTTTCATCATAACGACCTTTAATGCCTGTTGAATAGAAGGTTGCGGCATTACTGGATTCATCGGCGCCAAACAAATCAATGGTTACAGAGAAATGAAAGTTTAAATATTTCTGCATAGTTGGCAAGTCTATGACACCGGCTGCACGTAACCTTGATGGATCATCTGTTTCTAGTTCGTTCATAACCTCGCAAGTTCGCTGCAGAATTCTCGATATACCAGATTCACCAACGAACATATGGTGAGCTTCTTCTGTCAGCATGAACTTCGTGGTTCTAGCCAACGGATCGAAACTGCTCTCAGCCAGCGCACACAATTGAAACTTACCATCACGGTCAGTGAAATAGGTAAACATGAAAAAACTTAGCCAGTCAGGCGTTGGTTCATTAAAGGCTTCGAGAATGCGAGGATTATTCTGATCACCTGAGTGACGCTGCAGCAGTGCTTCGCCTTCTTCTCGACCATCCCGACCAAAGTATTTATGTAACAGGTAAACCATGGCCCATAAATGTCTACCTTCCTCAACGTTGATTTGAAACAGGTTGCGTAAATCATATTGACTGGGGCAGGTTAGTCCCAGATAACGCTGTTGTTCCACGGACGCGGGTTCTGTGTCGCCCTGGGTGACAATTATGCGGCGAAGGTTGGCCCGATGTTCGCCGGGAACTTCCTGCCAGACTTTCTCTCCTTTGTGATCACCGAAGTGAATAGTGCGATCTTCGATTGCAGGGTTCAGAAAAATGCCCCAGCGGTAATCTGGCATCTTCACGTAATCGAAATGTGCCCAGCCTTTAGGGTCAATGCTGGTAGCGGTTCTAAGGTACACGTCAAGGTCGTGACTGCCCTCAGGACCCATTTCATTCCACCACTGCAGGTAATTAGGTTGCCATTGCTCCAGTGCCCGCTGCAGGCGTCTGTCGTCACTCAGGTTGACGTTATTAGGGATTTTTTCGTTGTAGTTAATGCTGGACATGTTGTTTACCTATAGAAATTCTATTGTGGCCGTTGCTGGCTACACTCTGTTCCAATCGAAATTAGCTTTGGTGCCAGTGCCATAAACCTTTAGAGCACCTTTCTCACCCACTGCATTGGGCCTTTGGAAAACCCAGTTTTGCCATGCGGATAATCGCGCAAAAATGCGCGTTAGCATGTTTTCCGGCCCATTGAAGCGAAGATTGGCTTCCATGCCTGTCAAAGCATCTGGCGACATGGCAACCCGCTCTTCAATGGCGATGCGAACTTCATCGTCCCAGTCCATATCATCCGGATTGTCGGTTACCAGCCCAAGTTTAAATGCCGCGTCAGCATCCAGTGCAGTGCCAATATTCTTGCGTAATTCTGCAACAATATGATCATCTGAGTAAAACCTGCGCTGCAGCCTGCTTTGCCCGGTGATCATTGGGTAGAGCCCAAAGTTGGTTTCTCCAAGTACCATCTCAGGCGCTTGCCCCGGTACATCAGGTAATGCCAGATGGTAAATTCTATCGCAGGACAACGCCAGTTCCAGCAGTGTGCCGGCAAAACATGAACCTTGTTCGATCAATGCAAACAGACTTCGGGAAGATACATCCAGTCTGCTGAAAGTGCGTCTCATCATGCCGATGGTTTCACGTACCAACCAATGATCTTGATGTTCCAATAAGATACGGTCCATCGCCTCTATCGCGCTGGCATTCCCCTTGGTTTTGATAACCCAGCAGCCAATATCAAGCTCGTTGGTGCGCATGCTTAGTACAGCATCGTCTAGTTCTCTGATCATCTCTAGTGGATACCAATTAGCGCCTTGGGCTACGATAGAATCTATATCGCTGGATAAATCATCTTGCGGTGCCTTAACCAGAAAAGTTGCTGTGCGTTTGTTGCGGTCAATTTCAATTTGCACATGCTTGTAGTTAATCTGACTGTCGGTTATCTGGCGATCGATTGGCAATAGCTCGATACCTAAAGCAGCTTCTGGTCTGTCGCTATCGCTAGCTAACTGCAGTGCACGTTGTTTTACACGCTCGTCGAAGTCAGCTGGTCTGGCAATGCCATCCACCAGGTTCCAGTCAAGAGCTTTCTTACCTCTTACGCCTTCTACCGTGGTGCAGAATATGTCGGCCAGATCGTGACGAACCTTGCGCTTATCGGTTAGTCGGCTTAAACCACCGGTTCCCGGTAAAACGCCTAGCAACGGAACCTCCGGCATACTAACGGCGCTTGATCTGTCATCCACCAACAGGATTTCATCGCAGGCTAATGCCAGCTCATATCCACCCCCAGCGCAAACACCATTAACAGCGGCTAGAAACTTGATTCCGCTGTGTTGTGATGAGTCCTCAAAACTATTGCGGGTTTCGTTGGTGAACTTACAAAAATTAACCTTCCACGAATGACTGCTAAGACCCAGCATAAAGATGTTGGCACCAGAGCAAAATAAACGATCCCGAGCACTAGTAATAACGACGCAACGAATTTGCGGCTGTTCGAACCGAATTCTATTCAATGCATCATTCAATTCAATATCTACACCAAGATCATAGCTATTGAGTTTTAGCGCATAGCCCGGACGCAGACCACCGTCTTCATCAAAGTCAGCTTTTAGTGTAGCGATGGAGTCATCATAAGAAACCTGCCAGTGCCGATAGTCGGCCGGGCTGGTTTGATAATCAACTTGTGGTTGTTGATCCATACTGGATTTTCCTCATGTACTGGATTTAATTTGTTGGCAGTCTGGTAGCAACTGCAGAATTTTGAGAAATGTTTCTTGTAGCGATGCCGCGCTGGTATTAATTGCGTAATTGGTGCGCGAGTAGAATGGTTCTCTATCAGAGAGAATCGCTCTAAGATCGCTCATGGCTTCCTGGCTCGCTGCAATGGGCCTGGTGTCGCCTTGGGCTACAACGCGACTCATGTGATCTTCAGGATCCGCCCGCAGCCAGATGCTTATGCACTGGCTTAATAACAGGCTATAAGTATCGTTTTGCGTTACTAGTCCGCCCGGTGCAGCAAAAACTGCTGATGGAAATTTATTCAGGTTTTGCTCCAACGCACGATGCTCGTAGCGTCGATAGCCAGTGATGCCATACAGCGCTTGAATTTCTCCAATGTCACAACCAGCGGCATCTTCAATCGATCTGCTGAGTTCGATAAATGGTCTATGCAGATGGTCGGCAAGCATTTTCCCCAGGCTGGATTTTCCTGCACCTCGTAAGCCAATCAAAGCAATTGGTTTGCTATGAGTTTGCAGTGACTCCCACTTAGCAACCTGGGTCGTAAGCATTGCCCTGATTTCGTAGAGTTGCTGCTCGGTCCGACCCTCAAGTAGCTGGTTTATCAGCTGAGGTTCCGCCGATTCTGCCGAATACACATCGGTGAGTTCCTGAAATGAACAATTGAGCGCCGCGGAGATCTGTCGCAGAACCAATGCGGATGCATTGCCCTGGCCATTTTCCAGATTGGCTAGATGACGCTCAGAAACTGCCGCCGCGAATGATAATGCTTTGCGAGACATGCCGATCTGGGAGCGCAGTCGCTTCACATTCCCACCGACTAATTCCAGAAACGGGTGCCTTTTGGCAGATTCAATGGTGCTGATGCTCATCTGTTTATGAGGGTTGTTGAAGATTGTCCAGGTTGCCAGTAAGTGCAGTATAAAGCATATAAAATATTTATTTCGATCAAAGTTACTAATTAAGATGCATTATAGTGCATGCGCCTGTGCCTGTTTTTCATTTTCTAGGTAACTATTCAGAAATGCTCAGATACGCGGAAAAGCGTATGATTCCGGTTTTTACCACTGACTGATAAATACTCATCTATGCAGAAGGACTGTAACTTTATTGATATTGTGCTTGGAGATCGTACCTTCACAATCGAGTATCAATGGATAAATCAACTAGAAGGCAAACGTCCGCTGATAGTGTTTCTGCATGAAGGTCTGGGTTCTGTGGCGATGTGGAAATCATTTCCGGAAGAATTATGCAGCCAGCTAGGAGCGAGTGGGCTAGTTTTTTCCCGCCCTGGTTATGGTCAGTCCAGTGAGCGTTGCGACGATGAAGCCTGGACTGCCAGTTTTATGCATCATCAGGCTTATGAAGTGTTGCCAGAGCTATTCACCAGATTAGATGTTGATCGAGATAACGCACCATTATTTCTGTTTGGTCACAGCGATGGTGGCTCAATAGCGTTACTTTTTGCGGCTCAATATGCGGATCTTATCGACGGTCTAATTGTTATGGCTCCTCACTTGTTCGTTGAGCCTAAGAGCATCGACAGTATAGAAAAGGCCCGGCAGGCCTATCTGCAAACAAACCTGAAGCAAAAGCTCGCTCGCTATCACAAAAAACCTGATTCGGCATTCTGGGGCTGGAACGATATCTGGTTACATCCGGAGTTTAGAAACTGGAATATTGAGACAGAAATGCAATCCATCACAAAACCAGTGCTCGCCATGCAGGGAATTGAAGATGAATATGGAACTATGCGTCACGTTCATCGACTCGGAGAGTTGCTAGTGGATTGTACGGTTGTGGAAATACCTGATTGTGGACATTCACCGCATCGTGACCAACCGTTGACGGTAACTAATGAGACTTTAAAATTCGTTAGTCGATTGACCTCAGGAATCTGACCGATTCACCCCCGCTGAAAAGGCTGCGATCATGCTCAAGTGCCGATAAGGCAAACCACTATCCTGCTGCCATTGATTAAACTGCTCCTGGACTTTTTTAAGGTCTTTTTGCGAAGTTGGATTATCTGATATATCCAGTCCATGCAGCTTAAGACTAAGAACGACATCCTTGTTGAGTACATAGCTATCGAGTCCCACATGACGCAGAAAATACTGTCCGGTATGCCCACCGAGACGGCTGCCATATTTTTTAAGGTAGGCAAAAAGATCAACTAATTCGGTCTTTGGCCAATTGGCAAGAAACTGACCAAAGCCACCATGTTCAGCGCCAGTCTCGTTAACGAACCAGAGATTGTGACGCACGGCGCGCAGCTTAATCCGATGTCTGACCACACGAGTGTCACCCATAAATCCATCCCATTCTTCATCAGACAGCGCCATCAATTTATCCAGATCAAAATTCTGAAACGCCTCGCGAAATTGTGGCCATTTATTGTTTATTACCCGCCACACAAATCCTGACTGAAAAATACTACGCGTCATTTCCTCCAGGAAATAGCTATCTGGCTGGTCCGCAACCGATTCTGAGTTTGAATCAGTCAGCAGAGAAAGTAGCGCCTTCTTGCCGCCTTTACGTTCGATGGCTCGTTCCAGAGTGGGCTGAAAAGATTGATTGTTGGCTTTCAAAGTTGCCTCAAATAGTGAAGTTTGGTGACTCATTCAGGTTAAAGCATGGACACATTTTGATCAACAATGGTCCTGCAAATTAAACACATATGTAAGGAAGTTTCTCTAGATGTTTCAGGTTAAGGACAACATGTTCTGGATTATTGTATTGGGTGTGACTGTGCGGACTGGTTTCATCAATTGCACCATCAATATTTCAATTTGAATTTTGGCAATAAGCCAGCGCCTTTTGATGAACTATTTTGCAGTTGGCATGACGGCAGTGCAGAATCACTGGAGGAGCAAAAGACCTTGATGCGCGAACGAAGACACCAATCCTGTTGAGGATTTTCAATGACAGCTTTAGCTAATACGCAGATTCAGCAATACCAACAGCAGGGTTACCTTTCGCCATTGAGTTTTCTTGGTAGAGAGGAAGCCCGGGACTATCGTCAGTATTTCGAGTCGGTTGAACAAAACCCTGAATACCATAATTTCTCTCGCCCTATTGAAAAGTATTTACGTACCGGCGCACAATTGGTATTACCTGTAATGACAGAGATTGCCAGTAAGCCGGCCATCCTGGATCAAGTTGCCAGCATATTAGGACCTAATTTACTGCTTTATAGTGCAGAGTTATTTATTAAGGAAGCGAGAACAGAAGCCTTCGTCAGTTGGCATCAAGATCTAACTTATTGGGGCCTGGGTGAAACAGATCACGAAGTAACTGCCTGGATCGCTCTATCAGAGGCGAGTGTAGATGCCGGTTGTATGCGTTTCATCCCGGGCTCTCACAAAAAACATATTATATCCCACAGTGACTCTTTTGCCGGTGCGAACTTGTTGTCTAGAGGGCAGGTGGTAGATGCCACAATAGATGAATCAGATGCTGTACATGTTTCATTGCGGCCAGGTCAATTCTCTCTACACCATGATTGTTGTTTCACGCATCAACGGCTAATAAATCAGCAGATCGAAGAATTGGCCTGGCGCTGCGCTATGTGACGCCCGATGTCCGTCAACAGGTCGCAAGCAAAGACTACGCAATACTAGTTAAAGGGGTGGACGACACTAAAAACTGGACCTACATCGCCCCGCCTTTAAGACCTTTTGATGAGGAATCGCTAGTGAGATATGACGAGGTGCTTGCAGATCAATCTGTGGCACTGGCACAAAATGCAAAGGCGGCCCTTAGTACTCAATAGTTAGAGTTTACTGTTCCCAATGCTGGTAAGTGTACTGGCACGAAAGTAGGGTAAACGAATCAA
>JBLHGU010000151.1:0-11611 GCA_047615875.1 Parasphingorhabdus sp. | reverse complement strand
TTTTTGTAGAAGATGAAACCTTGGTATCAAGTCGCATGCGATACCCTACGGTTTGACCTACAGGTTCGTGAATCAGCTCCGCCATGCGGTGCGCCGCAGCGCGAGTTGCAATGCGTCGCGGTTCCAGTATCAAGATTTTCTTGTGGCCCAGCCAGGGTTCAGTTGCCAGTGCCAGCGGTACAAGGCTCGTTTTTCCGGCACCGGGAGGCGCCTGCAGAATGGCTTCGTGGTGACTATTGAGAGTCGACTTCAACTCGTCGAGGATTTCGTTAACCGGTAGATGAATACTGGAAGGAAGCAAGGGCATAATCTTGATAGGGGCGGCGAGGTTGCCCATTAGTATAGCGCAGAAGAGGCCTGTCTACGGTACTAGGGGGCACTAATAACTTTATAACTTAGAGGCATTGTTAGAGCTGAGGGATTTCTAAAGTTATTGAATTATTAGTGCCCCCTACTGTTACCGAAACACCAATGCTCCGCAAACTCGCAAAGGCTGCCTTAGCAGCAACCCATCCACCCCCTCAATCCATCAAGGAACAGTACCCGATCGAAACCGAGCCTCAACAAATTCTCGCGCAAGATGTGTTTGCAATAATTCCCTCGCCTCGAGTCGACGCCGCTCACTAGCAGCTAAAACCGATTCGAAAAAACTTAGCACCCCAATCTGAGTAATCATATGCTGACGACCTGGATGCCCAGCTGCTGGTGGTGAATCTTGCTGACAACGCTGAGGCGCATCGGCGTCTAGCACAATGCCGTCTTCATCAGAAAACAAATCGGTGAACACCTCTGAATCTACCTGATCAACATTGGATTGCACCGACCAACACGCCAAAGAATCAGCATTATGCACAAACCTAAAGGCTGGCTCGGATATTCCGACAAAACCGATGTGGTTACCTCCCTCTACTGTTAGCAACGCACCGTTTGTCACTCTATCGGGTATAACAGAGGCGTTCGAGACATAGTCAATTAGCCGATCAGAGGTGCCGGCAATCATGAGGAAAGGAATCTCGACTTGGCTCTGATCATAGAAGCGTTTCGTTAGATTCGCTGAAGGGCCAGCAATAGAGATAGCCGCCTTCACCCGTGGCTCACGCAGGCGTGGATGATAGGTAGTTAACGAGGTTGAGAAACCACCGAGTGACACACCTATAATCCCGATGCGGCTTGTGTCAATGTCTCCGCTATACGGCTTGTCAGTTCCAGCCAGTGCTAGTGCTGAATCGATCAGGAAGCTTACGTCTTCAGGCTGATTGGACACATCATTGATAGTCGGCCCGCCCGGTGCACTGCCACTAGTCAAAGGAAAGTCGGCGGCGACAACCACGTAACCATAGCTCGCTAAATGCTCCAACAAATAGACTACTTCGCGACGAGAGGAAAGGAATCCGTGGGAATGAATAATCAGTGCGTATGGTCCTGCAAAATCCTCAGGAAACCAGATTGTAGTCGGTAGCGTGCGCTGGGCTGCGCCGGGGAAATCCCTGTTAGCATTGGTTGAGCGTGATTTGTCCACAAACTCAAATTCGGTTTGGGCTACGGTATAAGGGCCAGGCTGCAGCCAAGCATAACTATTGGAGGTTTCTGCTGGAAGTTGCGGGCGTGTGAATAATAGGGCTATGAACACAATTATTACTGACAAAACTATCAGCGCTAGCACGCCTAGGCTAATTTTCTTAATCATAGCTGCATCCCTGAATGTCCAATTACTGATAGCTTATTTCTCGAATAGTTCGTTCAGCTTTTGACTATATTCTTCTGGATCAAGCATGCCCACTGACCTGTGAATCTCATGGCCCTCAGCATTCAGAATTACTAAGGTCGGCATACCAACTACATTGAAGTGGCCAGCAACTTCCTCATGTTCATCCGTATCAACTTTTAGGAAAATGTAATTATCAAGAGCGGCTATAACGGCGGGGTGACTGAATACGCTTGCATCTAGCGCTTTGCACGCAAGACACCATTCGGCATAGAAATCGAGAAGCAGTATTTTCCCTTGATTGCTGGCATCGAGCAGCGCGTTAGCAACTAACTCGGGAATAGCGGTGCCATCACCACTCTCAGATTCATTCGATTCAAGCTCGTTAATGCCAGGGCTGTATCCTAATTCAATGATTGCTGCATACATATCATCTAGCGATACTTGGGCGGCATCGTATTTGACGGTAAACGCATCTCTATCGAGAAACACCTCAACATTGTCTTCTGTATCTATTCCTGCGAGTTCTGACAGAACCGCTACCACGCTATCGGGTCAGCTTAGTCAGGTTACGCCGCCGACACTTTTCATCATTCCTTCGACGAATAGGGTGACGCTTGATAGCTCGGCTTCAGCTGCGGCTACACGCACTGATAGTGAAGCCAGCAGGGACGCCATCACGAGTGGGAAAACTAGGAACCATTTGGATTTTGAATAGCGCATACAAATTGACTCTAGGATTTTAATGGATGGAGCATGTCTAAGTCTGTGGGCAAACATAACACCTGTACCTACTACAGGTGCAAGGCTTGATTAGGTCGAATTGAATTTAGGGATCAGAGTGCTTTGATCAGGATTCTGCTGCATTAAAATCAACCTACTCTTTGATTTTTTCTGGGGTAGGATCGCTAATTAGCATATTCCCTTGCTAATTTCTCTGCCGCTGCTTCTGCAAGAAAAGCCGATCTATTACCAATGCCAGCTTGAGCGATTTTAGCGCTGATAAGTGTAGGCAATGTTACGTTTATCTTCTCGGTTTTCCCGAGGTAGGGCGTAATATCAACACTCACACCACACCACACCGCATCCTTAAAGTCGGGGTTGGCTTGATGCTCTAACATATCGCCAGGCACCGGTATATTCTCTCCGTCTTCAGCAAGTATTCCTAGGTGCCCTTGGATGGCTTCTGCAGCCTCCCGCAGAGCTTTTTCTATGGTAACTCCAGCAGAAAAGCAGCCCGGTATATCGGGCACAGTCACGCTGTAATCGCTGTCTTCGTCTTTATGTATAGCCACCGTGTAAAACATTCTACCTCCGTGTGCTGGCTAGATGCCAGCTTGTTTCTTAATGCTCTTGAGAGTGCCTTTTGCTATTTCTGATTTGGGGTGAGGAACGGTAACGAGTCCTTTTTTAGTTGAGTGCTTGAAGTGGTGGTGACTACCTGTAACTCTGACCAGCTTCCAGCCGTCCTTTTCGATCATCTGCATTACTTCTCTGCTTTTCATCTGACCTTCCCTGATTGATTGGAATAATCATAACCCTAGAGTTATTACCAGGTCAACTAAATATACCTCCGGAGTTATGTTTATCTCGTCGAAATATGTATAACAAACGCCTAGATAACCTGGCTTTGAAGGCCATAAGCGAAGAAAAGGAGGCACTGAAAACTTGGTAACTTAAGGGATTCTCACAACCGAAATGTACTCGCTAGTTTACTAAGTTATCAGTGTCCTCTAGCCCCTAGTACCCTAATGCTTATTGCCACTCATTTTAATGATATTGATGTCATTTTTATGTTCAAATCGATGGTGCTAATGTGCCTTCTTAGGGAGCACATAATCTAGTAAGTGCTGCGTTAATGGGGCTATCTCTCAAACAGAAGCAATATCAGGAAGTAGATATGTCGATCGACTACGAGAAACATGACCATATCGGTGTTTTTACTCTGAACAATCCACCTTTGAACCTATTAACTCCACAGACGCATCGGGAGCTATACCAGCTTCTACGGCGCTTCATAGCAGATGATGATGTGCATGTGGGAATTTTGACGTCTGCCGGAGAACGAGCATTCTGTGGTGGTGACGATATTAAATCACCGCGTCCGCAACATGATCTTGAAACCCAGATTGAGCGCCACCTCAGTCCATCTAATGAAGATGAAGAGCCCGAATACCCAGGCTGGGAGAGAGAGATACTGAGAATGCAACGCTTCAAACCAATTATCGGAGCGGTAAACGGTGTTTGCGTAGGGCAGGGCCTGGTCTATCTGCTGATGTTGACCGATATCCGCATTGCTGCCAGTCACGCAGAAATCGGATTTCCGGAAATCAGCTGGGGCATGGGTGGCGCCGGAGGCGCAACACGCCTGAGTCGATTTATACCCCACACGGCTGCCATGTATATGTTGTTAACCGGAGAAAAAATTTCTGCCCAACGCGCGCTCGAATACACCCTTGTCAATGAAGTGGTTGAGAAAGAGGAATTGATGCCGAGAGCCATGGAGTTGGCCAGGCGCATAGCCAGCCATAAGCCCTTGGCGGTTAGAACAGAAATGGAGGCCAGCTATCAATGCATGGATTTGTCACGAAATGATGCCCTGGCCTATACCTCTCACCTCTACCGCTTACAGCGGACAGCCGTCCAATCTTTGCCCAATTTGAAAGACGAGTTGGCGAGCAATAAGGAAGAGTAGTATGTCAGGACTGGAGAATTCAGCAGACCCCGGGGTGATTCAAGCTGAGCAGCTGCGCCGCAAAATATCTGCGCTCGAACTGCCGGCGAATATTGGGCTATTCATTCAGAGGTTGGCGAATAAACTGGGTGACAAAAAAGCCTGTGAGTTCATCGAAAATGGCGAAGGTCTCAGTTACAAACAACTGCATGAGCAGAGCAACCAAGTTGCAGATTCACTGCGTAAACTTGGAGCAGGCAAAGGTGACCATGTAGCACTGCTAATGCCGAATTCGATTGCATTCCTGACATCGTGGTTGGGAATTGCAAAACTGGGTGCGGTTGTTATTCCAGTAAACAGTAACTACACGGCTAAGGAACTCGACTATGTTCTGTGTGATTCCAGAGCCTGCTTTGCATTTGTAGATGAAAGTTGCTTGCCTGCCTTTGAGGGGATGATGCAGCGATCTGAAGTACTGGACGATAGTCATGTAGTTCTGACAGGCGAGCAATCGAAAAAGCAAGCTCGGTGGGTCGCATTCGATAAGTTCCTCGAATCAGGCGATCCGATGTTTGTTGGATATGCCGACGTATCGCTGAAAGATTTGCTTCAGATTCAATACACCTCTGGGACTACGGGGTTTCCGAAGGGCTGCATGCAAACTCATGAGTACTGGCTTCTCGCCGCTCACACGGCGGCAGAGCTGACCGCTGAGATGAAGATCGAGAATGTATTGTCGGTATTCCCTCTGTTTTATATGGAGGCTCAAGCGAAGTTTCTACTTTCTCTGACAAAGGGGGGTACTTGCTACCTTGCTCGACAACCCAGTATCTCAAAAATGATGCAATGGATTCGGGATTACAATATTCATACCTGTACCTTTCATGAAGTGGCAATGAAAGGAATTCCTGTTTCCATAGATGACGCAAACAATTCTTTGGTTTACGTCAATGCTTTTCAGTACAAAGGCGACAATCATCGACAATTGGAACAGCGGTTCGGTGTTGTAGGTCGGGATGCTTTCGCGATGACAGAAACTGGCATGGGCACTTTCGTTCCTATCCAAGCAGCTCACATGGTCGGCAGCGGTTCTTGTGGCCTTGCGGCGCCAATGCGCGAACTCAAGATTGTCAACGAAGACGGTGGCGAAGTGCCCCAAGGGGATAGTGGTGTCCTGTGGATCAGGGGCCCTGGGCTGTTCCAGGGATACTTCAATAAACCTGAAGCCAACGCTAGAGAGTTCGATGGAGACTGGTTCTGCACCGGAGACATAGCTCGACAGGACGCGAACGGCTATTTTTATATTGTTGGACGCACCAAGGAAATGATCAAACGTAGCGGTGAGAATATTGCAGCTCGAGAGGTAGAGTCAGTATTGCGTGAGTTGCCACAGGTAGCGGAGACTGCGGTCTTGCCTGTGCCTGACGAAAAAAGACGCGAAGAGGTAAAGGCATTGCTGCTGCTTAATAAGGGCATTTCCGTAGATCAATGTCCCCCCGGGTTGATATTTGAGCATTGCGCTAGCCGGCTGGCTCCATTCAAGGTGCCGCGTTACATCGGTTATGTTGATGATTTTCCACGCACCCCTTCCAACAAAATCGCGAAGCTAAAAATTATGGATCAAGAAACCGATTCCCGCCTCAATACGTTCGATCGTGTCGAAGGGGTCTGGCGGTAATCAGCGATACTTAAGCCGAAGAAAATTGTTTTACCTGAAAAAATAAAAAGGAAAACACAATGGAACAATTACTCGACCCATACCTACTAGGAATTTTTTGGATTTGTGTGCTGATACCGATAGGTATTTTTCTACGTAACAGATTCAACTTTCTTCAAAAATATCTAGTACCGTCGAGCCTTATAGCCGGCTTCATTGGCATGATTCTAATGAACTTCGATCTTGTTGGTGTTTTGTCGCCCGAGGGGTGGGCAACCCTAGAATTCGGCACGTTCGCCTCGCTTACCACACTGCTTTTTACATTTAACTTCACCCTGATTGGAATCAACGCTGGCAAGTCCAGCAAAGGAGGAACTACGGGCAAGGAAATGACGAGGGGAGTCGTGTGGCTATCAACAACATTTGTTGGGGGCTACGGCGTTCTGATAGTCGTAGGCCTGTCGGTGATCTGGGTGTACAACGCCGTCACCAGTGCAGGACTGGAAACCGCTACCGCGGTTAACCTTGTGCAAGGCTTCACTGGAGGGCCGGCTCAGGCGATGGTTATGGCACAGATTTGGGTTGAAAATGCCAACAACCCCGACGTGATTAAACTGGTAAATATATCTCCAGATGTGTTGGTTATGGCAGTGAGCTATGGAGCCGTGGGATTTTTGATAGCGGCATTTGTTGGCGTACCCCTAGCTTATTTTGGCCTGAAAAAAGGTCTCGCGGAACATACCGACAACGGCGAATTGGAAGCCTCTTTTGTCAAAGGCATAATGCCAAAAGATTCTAATGAACCTCTTGCCAGACATACTCTGCATCCGGCAAATATCGACACGCTCACATTTCATTTTTCACTATTGGGTGTCGCGATGTTTAGCACTTGGTGGTTGAGTTATATGATGAAATTACTTCTACCAACCGATCTCGCTTCGCTGGGCTTTGGTTTGATGTTTATGTGGGGCATGCTCAGTGCCATGATTCTGCGCAAAATTATCAACCTGGCCGGCTTTGAATACCTTATTGATGATCAGCTGATACACAGAATCAACGGACTATTAGTAGATTTCCTAATGATAGCAGCGCTGATGTCGGTGCAGTGGGATGTGCTGGCTCGATACATCGTACCCTTTACGCTCACAGTGACTCTGGCGAGCGCCGCACTGTTGTTCTGGTTCTGGATTCCATCTCGCTGGCTGGGTAAAAGCGGGCTGGAGCGCTGTCTGGTCAATTACGCAGCCTGTACAGGGACTCTCGCCTCCAGCTTGTTGCTTATGCGTATAGTTGATCCCAAGG
Source organism: Parasphingorhabdus sp. (assembly GCA_047615875.1). Lineage (GTDB taxonomy): Bacteria > Pseudomonadota > Gammaproteobacteria > Arenicellales > CAJQKF01 > JBLHGU01. Next base: position 4,273 of record JBLHGU010000151.1, on the reverse strand, counting down.
GGCATTCACTGGTGCCGGCAGAAGCGGGATTCTCCCAGTTCGCTATGATAATTCCACTTACACCGATGGCGTTTTTTGTCTTCCCAACACTAGGCATAAGAACGACAGTTGATACCGTATTCATTGTTGGCATTGTAATACTGGTTGTCGCCAGTGCGATCCTATTTGTTCTTAAACGCATAGGATATTGGAGTGGTGCGGAGGAAACTAGCTGAGAACTCTTGCACCAGACTTGTCTTGTGGCACGAAATAAATGCTCGATTGCAACATCAGATCCACGCAACCAGGAGAACCGAGCGGGATGACAGACTCGATTGATGGACAGGTTTGGATGAAAGGCTTTCCTCCAGCCGATGAGAGAATCATCAGCGTAAAAAAAGGCAACCATGCGAGCTGGCCACAATTGCGTTGGTCCTTCTCGCACATGCAGCAGCTGGTGCCGACTAAATCAGTCTGGCGCGGAGCAGATGCCGCAATACCTCTACACTCAAGCAGCGTTGATCTCGATGCTCTCTCAATTCAGCCTGAGTCTGGAGGCGCGATGAGCTGGCAACAGGCGATCGACGTTACAAATACCGATGGCTTTGCTGTCTTGCACAAAGGCAAATTAGTGTATGAGAATTACTACGGATACGGTGACCCGCACAAACCCCATATCATCATGTCATGCGCAAAGTCGTTTGCGGGTTTGATAGCCGAAATCTTGATCGAACAGGGGCAACTCGATGAGCATGCGCTGATTCCACATTATTTGCCTGAGTTGAAGAATACAGCGTGGGGTAATGCCAGCTTACGTGAAGTATTGGATATGCTAGTGGCTATGGAGTTTCATGAGGATTACCTTGATCGCTCCTCCGATGTTTTTCGGTATCTTCGCGCTGGTGGAATGGTCGCCGGAGAAATTCCTGACACAGAGCCCAAGCACCTAGCAGCTTACTTACCGACAGTTAAGAAGGCTGGTGAACATGGGCAGGCTTTTGCTTACCGTGAACCGAATATAAATGTACTAACCTTTGTTATCCAAAAACTCATGGGAAAGGATCTGGCGGAGATAGTATCTGAGATGTTCTGGTCTCGTATAGGCGCTGAGCACGATGGTTATTATATGGTTGACCCTGCCGGCTGCTGCACGACCTTTGGATGCACTCTACGAGATTATTTAAGATTTGGTGAATTCGTTAGAACGGATTTAGATGTTGGGTCGGCATGTGGCGGACCGTTTAGCAAGATTGTAGCGGGTGGTAGCCCGGGGCTCTTCGCGAATGCAGGAATGACAGCGATGAAAGGCTGGTCATATAAATCTCAATGGTGGATTCGGCATGACAGGGAAGGTAACGCGGCGCTAGCGAGAGGTGCCTACGGGCAGCTGCTCTATATAGATCCTGCCAATGAATTGGTAATTGTTCGATTTGGCTCTAGTGAATTGCCACCGGGGTATCTGAACGACCCAATTGTTTTGCCGATGATAGATTCGGTGACCCAGCTTTTGGCAAACAAATAGAGTTGACGCTGACATGTTCGGCTATGCGTTACCAAGCATCGGGATCATGCGGCTCAATACTGGCGAGCGCGCTAACCCAACGTAATTTTTCAGGAGCAACGTCCTGTGCATAGAAGGCACGAAACCACATCAACGAAATAATTTCGGCGACCTGATCTGGCTGTTTGGAAAATTTTCTGAGGTGAGGAGATTTCCCTATATAAATTTCTCTTAGCAGTTCGTCCACCATAGCCGACATTGACCAGACCAGTAGTGCTTTTACTTCGGCTGGCGCTTTGCTTGCGGATTCGGTAGTGCGTTCCTCGAAGTCATGAATAACACGTTGGCACCAATTGTGATTGTTTTGCTCGCGATATTTTCTGAATGCCGGTCTATCTTCGCGTAGGGGTTCGATACAAGCAAGCAGAGAGGCATTGCGGGCATAGCTGGCCACATAGTATTGATTAGTTTGAAGAATTCTATCGAAGGTGTCACGGGCCTCTGTGGCTGGGCGAAGCTCTGCCAGAAATTTGAAATAGGCTATCATTACGGCTTCAGCGGCGAATGAAAAGCTCTCGAAGTAGAGATAAAAAGTACCGCGTGCCATACATGCATCGGTAACGATGTCTTTGACCGTGAGTGCGCTGTAGCCAACAGTTTCCAGCTGACGCGCAGTCGCAGCGAGAATTTTTGCACGCGTAACAATTTTTTTCGGACTACTGGGTAAATCTTTTACTTGTTTGGTGAGCAGTGAGCTGAACCGGATTGCTTTAGTCAAAATGAATGTTATTTCATTGAAATGATAACAGCTAGGACCTTGAGTTTGCCCATGGAAGAGCACTACTTTTTACTACACAACAGCAGAGTGTAGTGGCATAGTGAATTTGGTCACTTATGTTGTTAAATTGTTAGTGTCCTCATCAATTTTTCCCGTCAATTTTCTAATCCTAAGCAGAAAAATCTGTCTTCTTTTATTACTAATTTTCCTCTGTCTGTACACCCCTAATCAAAAAGGCAAAACTAACCAGCGAAAGCAGTACGTAATATACAATCATACAAAGATATGGCCACTGCTGCTGAAAGAAGACTATGTTCGATATCTGTAATAGGCCAACTAAAAAAACACCGGCACCTAAAATGGAGTAAATCTTTGCCTCCTTCTCTGCAGTTTGATTCTCTGCATTAAGCTTAAGGCTCTGGCGGGTTCGAATGGTCACTATAAATGACCAGTAGACAACGTAGGCTGCGCTGGAGGCAATCCAAAGCTGCTCACCTACAATGCTCATACTCACCAGCAGCAGTGGTAGAAATGAAAACATCACTGTTGCTATGGATGCAATCAATAATGTTGAAAATGCCATTGCAAAGGTCGGGCTTCGGTTCTTACCCAAAAGCGTGACTATTAATCCAGTAAACCCAACCAAACCGATACCAACCTCGATCGCGCTGGTAAGTATCATATCTGCAGATCCTAGCATTGCTTCCCTCTCTATTAGTTAGCGTGGTTGTGGTGCTATGAATTAGAAGAAACAGATACACGCTCGACGATTACACTAGTATTTGAGGTTTCTTCAAGAAGAGCAACAGATCATTCGTACCTGAACATTCTTCCGTTACAAACAATTACAACTAAAGCCTTCAAAATTACGCTAAGCGATTGATATTGATATAAAATAATTGTGCTTGAAACTGGGAGAAGCCAGTTTTACCTCGTTCAGAGATTAAGGATTTAGTTATGTGCAGTAATCCCCAGCGCAGGATCGCTTTTTTCAGCCTCCTATTTTCAGCCGCATTTACGGTGCCTTCGACACAGGCCCAACAACTTAGTTCCGAATCCGTTCGTCCTTCGACTACGGCGACGCAATTAAGTCGTGCGCCCAGCATTGATGGCGATGTCTTAGGCGACGATGCCTGGTCAAACATTAATCCCACTAGCGGTTTTACACAGACCCGGCCCAATGAGGGCGTTCCCGCCACGCAACGCACAGAAGTATTTGTCGGCTTTACCGAAGACACGCTCTATATTGGTGTTATGGCCTACGATGACAATCCAGAGGCCATTCTGGTAACGGACAGTCGGCGCGATTCGGCGTTAGATGATACCGATAGTTTTCAAGTGATTATCGATGGCTTGCTTGATCGGCAGAACGGCTATGTGTTCGGTACGAATCCAGCAGGTATTGAATACGATGCGCAGGTTATCAATGAAGGAGGCCAGGGTGGCTTTGGCGGACGGGGCGGCGGAGCAGGTGGTTTCAACCTGAACTGGGACACCACTTGGGAAGTCGAAGCACAAATCAACGAGCAGGGTTGGAGTGCGGAAATGGCCATTCCATTTACCGCGCTACGTTATGGAAGCGACGATGCACAGACATGGGGTATCAATTTTCAGCGCAATATTCGTCGCAACAACGAAGAGTCCTATTGGGCGCCACTGGATCGAAATTTCAATTTGAACCGTGTATCCGAAGCAGGAACTATAGAAGGCATTGAGGTACCTAACCAACGCAATTTGCAGATAACACCCTACGCGTTGGCGGTGCAGGACCGTGGCGGGAATTTGCTTTCTTCTCAGAACAATCAAGAATACGGACTCGACTTAAAGTGGGGCATTACCTCCAGCCTTACACTTGATGCCACAGTGAACACAGACTTTGCGCAAGTTGAAGTGGACGACATTCAGGTTAACCTCGATCGCTTCAGTCTTTTCTTTCCTGAGAAACGCCCGTTCTTCCTAGAGAATGCTGGACAGTTTGCTATCGGCAACCCGCGCGAAGTGGAGTTATTCTTCAG
>JBLHGU010000150.1:0-11613 GCA_047615875.1 Parasphingorhabdus sp. | reverse complement strand
GGGCTTTCAACCCAACTGCCGTGGCAGTGGCCAGGCTGCGCAAACGATTCAAGATGACAGTCCCGCAGTTTGCCAAACTGCTTGGCATATCCCCACTGACAGTCAGCAACTGGGAGCGAGCCAGTGGCAAACTAAATCTTCGTCAGCACACACTTGGTGCACTGCTTAAAGCGGCTGAGCTTACACCAGAGCAGGCGTTAAGAAAGTTGAGACGAATATAAATCCTGGATCCGCAGCTGACCGGCATGCAGTCTGACAAGGCGCCAATTCGATGGGGAAAATTAATCCGTTATTATCTGGAACTAGTCGGAACTTCTACATCTAAGTACCTTCCAGTCTGTAATACCGCAGAATTTTCGGGTTATTACAGTTAACGGTAGAGACAATCAGCAAGCTCTAGTAGTGCGTTATAAGATCGAAATTAAGATCTCACAAACCGGCTACTATTGCAGGGCAGAAACTAACCACCGTTAACCAGTGGGAATTTCTCACAGTTTATTGGTTGATTGTGGCTAAGAGATAGATCTCGATAAGTTTTTAAAGAAGCAACGTCCTTGTTGGTTATTTCTTCCCCCTAGAGCTTCAGATGGGTCAGACGCGATCAAGTACGGGTGGCAACGGCCTGTTAATCTAGCGGAGTTACCTTGAGTTGGGGATGTCCAATCGGTTTTGTAGTTAAGGTGACCAAGATCCACTTTACCTGAATATTGTTCAGTTGTTCATTATGATGCTTATCTATTTGATCTTACTGTTGATAGACAATAAGATAATTTCGCCGTGGTGTGTCGATGGTAGGGATGTTAAGTCACTGATTAATTTCGCCGCAGTTCTATAGCCTTTAGCCGTCGCTGTTCTACCAGCTGAGCTTTCTGTTGCGGTTCTAGTTTGCTCTTTGCCAGATCAGAGAGGTCGATATCTTTTGCTGCGCTAAGATAGTTATGCATTAATTCAGCTGCCGGATAGGGCTGATTCTCCCGCCCGGTTCGACCCTGACTGTCTGCCTGACAGGCGATAACAAAATCGGCCACATTCTCAGGATTCCGAAATGCATCCAGACTGCTCAGTAATTTCAATACAGTGACTGGGCGTAAACGATCCAGTTGATGCATTAGCAGGTGATAACGGCAGACGTTAACTGCCAGCCGAGTAAATTTTGTTGGTACTCGAAGTCGACTGCAAAGTGCCTCTACCAACGGTACGCCTTTGTTTTCATGATCAATATGGCGTGGCCAGTCATTTGGATCAGTCAACGCTTTGCCCAGGTCATGTACCAGTGCTGCGAAGCGTACATGGGCTTTGTCGGTCAGGCTGGCGGAACGCTCCAGTGCCAATAGGGTATGTAAGCCGCTATCAATTTCTGGATGGTGCTCGGCGGGTTGTGGAACGCCAAACAGATTGTCTATTTCCGGCAATATTTCGTGAAGTGCACCACATTCTTTAAGTGTTGAAATGAAATAGTGTGGTGCCTGTGCCCCCAGCGCTAAATGGCATTCCTGCCACACCCGTTCTGTGGTGAGTGCTGGCATCTCTCCTGCCGCTACTATTTTTTGCATCAATCGGTTTGTTTCGCTATGTACTGTGAAACCTATTGAGCCTAGTCGCGCCATAAATCTGGCCACTCGTAGTACCCTTAACGGATCTTCAGAGAAAGCCTCTGAGACATGACGTAGAATTTTTCCTTGCAGATCCTGTTGCCCACCGAATGGATCAATAATTTTGCCCGCACCATCCATTGCCATGGCATTGATGGTGAGGTCTCGACGCAGCAGATCCTGCTCAAGCGTTACCGATGGATCTGCCCAGACAGAGAATCCCTTGTAACCTTTTGCTGTTTTACGCTCGGTGCGGGCAAGGGCGTATTCCTCGCCATTTTCTGGATGCAGAAAAACCGGAAAATCTCTGCCAACGGGCTTAAATCCCAATGATGTCATTTGCTTTGGAGTGGAACCAACGACAACCCAGTCGCGATCGACAACCTCTTTTCCTAACAGAGAGTCGCGCACGGCACCGCCAACAAGATAACATTGCAGGTTCAGGTGATTGGACATATTAAAATGATCAGGTGGAAATTTGTTGGTTTAGGTGTCATAGCGTTGCTGTTGCTTATGCAGGGCTGTGCCACCACGCGGTATTACGCCCAGGCGGTAAAAGGACAGGTGGATATTATCATTCACAGCCGCTCTATCGAGGGTTTGTTAGATCACCCTGACACATCTAGAGATTTGGCTGCGCGTCTTCGTAAGGTGCGGTCGATGGTCGAGTTTGCTGGAAACTCACTTAATTTGCCCCATCAAGGTAGCTACAAGAAGTATGCTGACCTGGGCAGAGAGTATGTTGTGTGGAATGTTGTGGCCGCAGGTGAGTTCTCGGTTTCGCCTAAAACCTGGTGTTTTCCCTTTGCTGGTTGTCTTGGTTACCGGGGTTATTTTTCTAAAATCCGCGCCAAGAAACATGCCGCAGCATTGCGTCAACAGGGGCTGGATGTTTACCTGTATGGAATCGACGCTTATTCGACTCTTGGCTGGCTAAATGACCCGATATTGAACACATTTGTTAATTATCAAGAGGCCGAACTGGCGGGGTTGATTTTTCATGAACTCACCCACCAGAAAGTGTATATCAAGGACGACTTTGTCTTTAACGAGTCATTGGCTACTGCGGTGGAATTAGCTGGCGTAGAATTATGGGCAACTGAGCGGGAAACCGGCGACGACTTTTCTGCTTATCAAAGACGGCACCAATATCGCTCTGCAATTGTAGAAAATATGCTTGCCACACGCAGTGAGCTAAAAGAACTATATGTGAGCAATTCGACAGAAGATGAAAAAAAACGCGATAAAGAGAGCATTTTTGCTAGACTGAAACAACAATTACACAATCTGGCTATAAAGTATGACGCATCAACCAACTGGTTGGAGTCATTACCGCTTAATAATGCTGTGTTATCGTCTTACGCGACATATTTTGACTATGTACCAGCATTTCAGAGTTTGCTGGAACAACATAATCTGGATTTTGAATCTTTCTTCTCAACAGTGGAGCAAATGGAGAAAATGACTCCTGATAAACGTGATGCCTGGCTGCGAGCTAGAGTAAGGTAATCGAAATGATTCGTAGCGCATCAGTTCGTCGATTACAACTCACAGTTGTGGTGTTGTTATCTGTACTCTTTTTCCAAATGCCTGCCTTGTCAAATGGGCAGGATCTGCAAAATCTGTCTAAAGAACAGAAGGCGAAGTGGATTACCGCCAATGAACAATGGTCAACGGACGATAAGGCTTACCCATTTTCGGTAGAGGCTCAGGTGGACAGCGACATCAACAAGTCCAGTTCGCTGTTTTCATTGAAAGGGGTGGAATTTGAGGATTTTCGCAGGCATTTATCAATCCCGCGAAACTGGTGTGCCATTATGTTGTTGCACCTCAATGTGAAAAGTTGTGTTCATCGCGACGTAGAAGGGCGGCTGTTTGTTGATTTGTATATTGGCCGTAAGTACATGCAAACGCCGGATGAAGCCTCCAGACTAGAATTTACATTCTCTAGTGAAACGAATAGCGACGTGTTTGTCGCTAGCCTAAATGCTGACGAGGGGCCCTATGGAACGTCGGACTATCGATTTTCATTGCGGGCGATTCCTGTTGAAACTGGCATATTCGTAGAATTGATATTGTCGAATAGGGTGGGGTATGCCGAATCTTTGGCCGATGTTTACTTCAGTACACTCGGCCGCTTCAAAGTCGGTTTTACTCGGTTGGGTAAGGATTTTTTTGGCCGGGAAAAGTTTGTTAAAGGGCGTATCGGTGCCGCAGAACGAAATGTGGTGCGTTATATGATTGCCCTTGAAGTGGCGCTTTCAGATCCAGAAGCTGAGTTTTCTGATTGGGCCGGGCGCTGGCATAAGGCTACCCAGCAATTTAAAAAACAATTACATGAATTAGGTCGAAGGGATTATCTCACTGCCAAGCGGCGTGAATTTGCTAATCAGGCGTTGCTTCAAGAGGCGCTAGATAACGGTGAAAGCATCGATTTTCGACCAGAAAAAGACGAAAAAAAGTAGCTTGTATTGCGAGAGTTGTTTAAAGCTGGGTGCTGCTCGCTAGCTGGCGGGGCATGCTAGATAAACGACAATATCCAGTCTCGCACCCTGGTGGCATTTTCCGACAGCGGCTTTGATCTGGACCACACTAGATATATCCCTCTGCCGGTTTGCCAAGACCAGTCTTTCCTGGCCGCAAGCAATTTACGGTCAATAAGGTCACCCACAATATGCTGCCAGCCAAAGGCAAAGCCCTCGCCGGTCTGGGCTGCCTGTAACACCAAAGCGTAGTCATTCAGACGCAGACCTTCAGAAATTTGCACATCATGTATGTCGTGGTGCTCAAACCATTGCTTCCAGGTTGGACGCATACGCACCGGTTCTTCAAGATGAATTAGTCGCTCGTGGAGCAAGTTAGGAACTGATCGCAGATTGCGTGCTGCCTCCATCACTCTGGGGTTGGCAACAGGAAAGATCACCTCGTCGTCGATCTTGGCGGAATAACAATCAGGCCAATCGCCATTTCCCAAACGTACCGAGATGCTGATGTTTTCTACATCCAGATCCGGTTCATGCACACTGTTTTGTAGCCTGAGATCAATGTCTGGATGTATCTGGCGCAGTCCATGAAGCTTTGGCATCATCCAGTAATAGGAAAACGCGGACGAGGAATTGAGCGTTACATGCTCAGATCGACCCATATTATGAACGGCTTCTGCGGCACTCTCGATACCTCGCAAAGCCTGTGAAACATCAGCAAAAAAGCGCAATCCTGCATTGGTTAAGGTAATGCGACGATGACCTCGATCAAACAAACGCACATTCAATGCATTTTCTAATTGTTTTATCGCAGCACTGACTGATGGTTGCTGCATACCCAACTCATTTGCTGCTAACGTAAAAGAGCCCAACCTGGACGCGGCTTCAAAAATGAACAGGTTGCGGGGTGAGGCGATTAATTTGAGAACATTTCGCATAGCTTCAGTCTATGCAACTGATCAAAATTTACAAGGGTTACAAGTTCATTTTTGGGGGCTATGATCTTAACTTCGCATCATTCTCGTGCAAATATTATGGCCCGACGATCCCGCAGAGCCCGCCCAGGCTCTGAATCTGAAAATCTCATAACAGCTTCTCCTTATATTAAGCGGCAGCTACCATTTTTCGATCCATTGGATGAAGAACAGTTGGTTGCCATTGAGGCCCAGGTTGACTGGATGCTAGAGAATATAGGATTCGCTTTTCGCGATGATCCGCAAGCCATTCGAGTCTGGCAAGAAGCCGGTGTAAAAATGGTTGGCGATAAGGTCTTCGCCGACGCTAAGTGGGTTCGCGAACAATGCGCTAAAGCGCCGAGTGAGTTCACACAGTTGGCTCGAAATCCAGAACGCTCGGTAGTTATTGGCGGTAAAAATCAAGTGTTTGCACCCATCTATGGGGCGCCTTTTGTGCGCGACCTCGAAGGCGGTCGCCGCTATGGCACCATGGAAGATTTAGAGAAGCTGGTGAAGCTTACCTATATGCACCCGAACCTGCATCACAGTGGACTGGTCATAACCGAACCGACGGACGTGCCGGTTTCAACCAGACACCTCGATATGGTTTATACCCATATGGTGTTCGGTGATAAACCCCATCTTGGTGCAATCACCGCGAAAAGCCGTGCCCAGGACAGTGTCGATATGGCGGAAATTTTGCACGGCACCGAGACCATGGATAACAACGTCGTGATCATGGCCAACGTCAATACCAACTCGCCGTTGTTGATTGATCGGGTAGTCACTGAGGCTATTGAAGTATATTCCTCCCGTGGTCAGGCCATGGTGGTTACACCGTTTATCTTAACTGGTGCCATGGGGCCGGTATCAACCGCTGCGGCTGTCGCCCAGGCCATGGGCGAGGCCATGATTTGTTGCGCTTACACCCAGTTGGTACGCCCCGGCGCACCGTTTGTTATGGGCAACTTCCTGTCTTCCATGAGTCTTAAGTCAGGTGCGCCTACTTTCGGTATGCCGGAACCGGTGTTATCCAATTATGTCATTGGCCAGTTGGCTCGCCGAGTTGGCTTACCTTTGCGTTGTGGTGGTTCATTGACAGCGTCGAAAATAGAAGATGCACAATCAGCTTATGAAAGTGCAGATTCCATGCATTCAACCGTATTGGCGGGTTCCAACTTTACCTTGCATGCCGCAGGTTGGCTTGAGGGTGGTCTAGCAACCGGCTATGAAAAACTCATCATGGATGCTGATCGTCTTGGAAGTTACCAGAAGGTTATGGCGGGGCTTGATATGAGCGAAGATCAATTCGCCCGTGATGCCTATCAGGCGGTTGAGCCTGGCGGACATTTTCTCGGTTCAGATCATACTATGCGTCACTACAAGACGGCTTTTTACAATGCCGAACTCAGTGATAGCGAAAACGTTGAGAGTTGGGAAGAAAAAGGTGGCCAGGACATGCGTCGACGAGCCTATAACAAGTGGAACGAAATGCTGGCGAATTATCAGCAGCCCGATCTTGATCCAGCCATTAAGGAAGCGCTTGATGCCTATATGGCTCGGCGTAAAGAAGAAATTCCAGTAGCCTGGTACTAGCCAACAAGCGTTATCAGCACGAACTAAATATCCAGGAGATACTCATGCCCGAGATTATCAAAGAAGACGTTAATAAAGCCGCTTTACCCAGTCATGCCAAAGTTGTCATTATTGGTGGTGGTGTTGTTGGCTGTTCAATTTTATTCCACCTGGCCAAATTCGGCTGGAAAGACAGCGTACTGCTGGAACGTGATCAGCTAACTTCTGGATCCAGTTGGCACGCCGCAGGGCAGATCCACACGATTAGCTCTGACCCTAATATATCCCGCCTGCAAAGTTATACCATCGGATTGTATAAAGAGATTGAAGAACTTTCCGGTCATTCGGTTGGATTGCACCTGACGGGTGGTTTTTATTTGGCCTCGAATAAAAGCTGGTACGACTATCTGAAACGTGAGCGTTCCAAGGCTCGTTACATGGGTATGCAGCAGGAGTGGATTTCACCCAGGGAAGTTGCTGAACGCCATCCCCTCATCGACCCCAGTCATTACTATGCTGCCTTGTGGGATGACCAGGATGGTGATCTGGACCCATCTGGTACAACCTATGCATTCGCTAAAGCAGCAAAGCATTATGGCGGCCGTTATTTCACCCATACACCGGTAACAGCAACAACCCAACGCCCAGATGGCACGTGGGATGTAATGACATCCAAAGGCATGATAAACGCCGAGCATGTAGTTAACTGTGGCGGTTTGTGGGCTCGCGAAGTTGGCCATATGGCTGGTATAAATCTGCCCGTACAACCTATGGAACACCACTACTTGCTCACTGAGGGCATTGACGAAATTAAAAACTTTGGCTCGCGTCTGCCTTGTGGTATCGATTACGAGGCGAATATTTATTTCCGCCAGGAACGTGATGGCATGTTGCTAGGTACTTATGAACCGAAGGGTACTCCATGGAAGAAGGAAGGCACACCGTGGGATTTTGGCCATGAATTGCTGCAACCCGATCTGGAACGTATTGCTGACCGATTGGAACTCGGGTTCGAGCGTATTCCAGCCCTTGCTACAACCGGTATCCGTCAGGCCATTAACGGCCCGTTTACTTTTGGTCCCGATGGCAACCCAATGATCGGTCCGGTTCCCGGAAAGCGAAATTATTGGTGTGCGGTGGGTGTTATGGCCGGTTTCTGTCAGGGTGGTGGTGTGGGGTTGACTATGGCCGAGTGGATGATCGATGGCGAGCCGTCAATTGATGTCTGGGCCATGGATATTGCACGTTTTGGCAACTGGGCGTCGCCAGACTGGGGCACAGTGAAATCTACCGAAAATTATGAACGTCGTTTCGTAATGACCTTTCCCAACGAGACCCTGCCTAAAGGTCGTCGACAACAGACTACCGCACTTTATGATCGACTGATCGCAAAAGGTGCCCGCATGGGGCAGGCCTTCGGTCTGGAAAATGCTTTATGGTTCGCAGATAGCCCCGATGACGCCTGGGAAGACCCGACCTTCGAGCGTAATCGTTCCCATGATTATGTGGCGAAGGAAGTTTCAGCCGTGCGCACCGGTGTGGCTGGTATCGAGATAGCTAACTTCGCCAAGCATGTGATCAAAGGCGCGGGCGCACGGGATTGGTTAAACCAAACCATGGCAGGTTACATACCAAAGCCCGGTCGACTGACACTCACGCCGATGCTGACAGAGAATGGTCGTCTGTATGGTGATCTCACAGTGGCATGCCTGGCTGACGATCACTTTATGATGTTTGGCTCCGGCGCTATGCAAGATGCACACAGTCGTTGGTTCGCCCGTACATTGACTGAAAGCGTAAGCCATGAAAATCAAACCGCTGATTGGCATGGCATTGCCTTATCTGGCCCTAAGTCCCGTGAATTGCTATCCCGTATTAGCCGGGATAATGTTTCGGCGGATGGATTAAAGTTCCGTGACACTCGCCAGACCTATGTCGGTGGCGTGCCGGTCATTCTCAACCGCCTGAGCTTCTCTGGCGAACTGGGCTATGAAATATATTGCCGGCCGCAGTATCTGATTTGTCTAAGCGACGCGATTGAGGAGGCAGGTAAAGACCTGGGTTATTGCTGGTATGGTAGTCGAGCATTAATGAGTATGCGTCTCGAGAAAGCCTGGGGTGCCTGGGGTCTGGAGTTTCGGCCCGACTTTAATGTTATCGAATCGGGCATGGATAATTTTGTTAACTGGAAAAAGGATTTTGTTGGCAAGCAAGCCACACTAAAGATCAGGGCTGAGGGCGTTACTCGCCGTTTGGTCACTCTTACCATCGATACGCCCATAGACGTGTGCCTGGATGAAGCTATTTTAAAAGATGGTGAGGCGGTGGGTTATATCTCTTCAGGTGGCTATGCGCATCATGTCGGCAAGTCCATGTCCATGGGTTATGTTGCCGCCGAACACGCCGTCGCTGGTACTGTTCTAGAAGTCGAAATATTAGGCGAGTTCTACCGCGCGGAAGTACAGGGTGCACCGCTATATGATGCAGATGGCTCTCGTATGCGCGGCTAGAAAATATGTGCAGGACTGAAAAGGTGCTGCCAAGTTAACTGACATTTCTTGTTAGGATGGCCCGATGAATAAATATAAACGACGTCGATTTCTCCCGGACATCATCAGTTACGCAGTATGGCTGTACTTCATATTCAACCTGAGCCATCGCGATTTTGAAGACCTGTTAGCAGAACGAGGCATTTCAGTCAGCCATGAAGCTATCCGGCTCTGGTGCATCAAGTTCGGAGCCATATACGTGAGAAGATTGAAACGAAAGCACCGGGGCTAAGGCGATACTTTCTACATTGATGAAGTTTTTGTGAAGATTAATGACGAGCAACACTATCTGTGGCGGGCCGTAGATCAAGATGGTGAAGTCGTCGACGTATTCTTACAGGTACGACGCGATGGGCCTGCAGCAAAGCGCTTCTTCAAACGACTGCTCAAGCCACATAGCGGTGATCCGAGGAAAATTGTAACCGACAGATTGCGAAGCTACGATGTTGCTCATCGGGAACTAGTTCATGACACTTCTCAATGTGCCAACAATTGGGCAGGATTGTCACACCAACCCACTCGGATCAGAGAACGAGGAATGAGGCGGTTCAAATCTCCAAAGCAAGCGCAACGATTCCTGAGTGTTCATGTTGTAGTCTATAACTTGTTCAACTTAGGAAGACACCTGCTTCGTGCCGAACGTTATTGATACCTCAGGATCAATGAGTTCAATGAATGGTGCATGGTCGTTGCATGAATATCGCGGATGGGTTCCTCTGATTTCAAGGAGTTAACTTGGCGATACTCGCCGAATCATTGGGAGAAACTTAGATCCCCCCAATCACCTTTCCGCCGTCACTAAGAAATATGACGCCTTGGCTCCATAGATTGGTGAAGCACGTCAATGATAGCGATATAGTCATGTAGAATTTTGTAATAGACTGTATGAGATCCTACAAAGTATCTATAGTAGCCGTCCTTCAGTTCGCTCCGGTTTTTACCAAGCTCTGGATTCTCGGCTAGAAACTGAAACCTCTCCCGAATGTGGGTCAAATATCTAATTGATTGTTGGGGGCCAAATTGTTCGGTTGTATATCGATCTATTTCTGAAATGCTGATTGCCGCATTGGTTGAAAGAACATACCTACGCACGACGTTTTAATAGTTCCTGCATAAATTTCTCCCCGTCGAGAAATTGTCCCTGGTTTATTTGTTCTTCGCCTTTTGATAATTTGTCGCGAATTGCTGCTAGTTTAGTTTCATCTTCTTCCAGAAGGCGAAGACCCGCGCGCACAGCTTCGCTGGTAGATTCGAATCGCCCTTCAGTAATTTTCTGGTCGATAAAATTTGAGAGGTGTTCACCGATTGTCACGCTGGTATTTCTTGGCATATTTAAACTTGCTTTAATAGTGTATTAATATTTAATACTTAAACACAAATGATTTCAACAATTGGTTGTGAATAGCGGTGGAAAAAAACTAGGTGCCTGCGGATGTATTCGTAAAATTTTGTGCAACTTCCTTGAAACATCAGGTGAGAAATCGAAACTTTTCGTAAAAATAGAGCTCGTAAGTATTTGTCTTGTATGGATAGTGGCCTTTCCTGAAAATCCCCGTGTCGGCAGTTCGATTCTGTCCCTGGACACCATTAAATCAACGACTTAGGTCGATTCTAACTGCTTCCAAAAAACCCTATGTGGGGATTTTGTCGGGATGGTTAGTGTCTTATCCGAAGGAATTCCTTCGAAGCACCACCAGTTGTGGTCTTTGTTCGCCTCGATCGCACACACTATTTTCCGCCTCTATCAACCGTGATAACTCAGCCGCAGAGTAGTGCGTTGTAATTCGCCCGGAGCGATGGCCCACGTCGGTTATTAACAACAGATTTGGCAATTTTATTGAGCACTACCAGACGTTCTTCACCGTTCTTAACGAAGTGTTCCGGCACGATGAAAATTGAAGTATCCATCTCCGGTACCTGTACCTCCCAGTCCCAGCGAAGGTTGCAGATCTCTCCGTCGTGACAACCGGTGTTCACGGCGAACGGTATCGCCAAGTTAACTGTCTGAATTTGCTAGAATTGGCATATGAATACATACAAACGGCATCGGTTCCCGCCCGACATAATCAGTTATGCAGTTTGGCTTATCATCGTTTCAATTTGAGCCACCGAGATATCGAAGATCTTTTGTCGGAGCGCAGCATCACAGTTAGTCGTGAAGCAATACGGCTCTGGTGTATCAAGTTTGGAACGATATACGCCAGACGATTGAAGCGAAAGCATCGGGGCTATGGTGATACTTTCTACGTAGACGAAGTCTTCGTGAAAATCAACGGCAAGCAACACTACCTTTGGCGAGCGGTCGATCAGGACGACGAAGTGGTTGATGTATATCTACAGGCCAAACGAGATGGAACTGCGGCAAAACGGTTTTTCAAGCGCCTGCTCAGGTCACATGGCGGTGAGCCGAGGAAGATCGTGACTGACAAGCTGCGTAGCTATGATGTCGCTCATCGGG
>JBLHGU010000149.1:0-11764 GCA_047615875.1 Parasphingorhabdus sp. | reverse complement strand
CCCGACTCACATCGGCGCTAGCCCCCGCATCTACAAATTATTTATTTACTATAGATAGATACAACCTGTCCGGGCTTGTTCAACAATAGGATAGGTCGCGGCAAGCGCGACATATCCTTATTCGTTAGGTTTGTTCATTTTCATATTTTGTCATGATGATATTCAGCAATTTGTTGGCTAGATAACATAAGAGTTCCATTAACACTGGCAAAAATTTTAGTGTATGGCTCTATTCTGAAATTCGCGTTTCGTTCAATGAAGGTGCTGACCCAAGGATCACCGCAACGCGAGAAAACCATAGACTCTGCGCAACGAACTATACCTTGGTTGATTTGTGCTACCTGACGTCTATTCAATTTTTTGACGCGGCGTTTGAATTGAGAGAAGTCAAAATCTAGAGAGTTTCTGTCTGCATTTATGTTTGGGTGTATTCGAATTGCCAAATATGGCGATAGCGGGACTACGCGATTGATTACTCTTGGATCCTGGCTTCGCTCTATGGAAACTGGGAAGTCACTGGTAAAGAATGGGCTTTCTTGAAAAGGATTATGCAATATTTCCCAACTGGAGTTACCAAATACTTTAGTAGTGGAAAGAATTCCAGTAATACCCATTGCTTGCGGGTATTTTTGGTCAATTTTTACTTCTACATCTCGATTTTCTAGAAGTTCCGACAGAGATTTACCGACTAAGCTAGACGGCGGCGGAGAGAGTTTTCCTAATTTCTCCAGAAGTTTGCTTGTTTCTTCCACCGACGCTTTAAGCGGTTGAGATTGGATACGCATGCCTGCAGGCGAGCAGGTAAGGACATAGGAAATGAATCCCGACAGCACATAAAGGCTTTCTGGTGTAACTCTATCTTCGCTAAGCTGTGCAATATTATTGTTGTAACCTGGCTCAATTGTTTTCAGGAATTCGTCTACAGCTCTGTCTTCGAGAAGGTATGTATTGGTGCTGTTTTCCTCGATTCAGCACACAGCACTAGATGATTGGTGAAAGACTCGAATCTCCGATTTTCGAGAAGCAAAAAATGCCTCTCCGAGCTCAGGAGAGTAGAAGTTTTTTAAATGAACCTGCGAAACGTAGTGATCTAGAGCCATAACTGGGCACTTGACGCCTGCGCTAACGGGCACCGCTTTTCGGCGTCCCAGCCTACGAATCAGGCGATTCTAAGCGTTTGTTAGCTTTTTCCATAATTCCTTTCAGCGCCATATTTTGAATAGAGTTCTTTACACGTGAGTATTCGCGGTACTGATAAAGAACAGCTATTGCGAACATAGAGTTTAGCCAAATGGATATTTTCGGGTTATCACCTATAAATTGAAATTTCTCTGTCTTTCTACCCTCTGGTCCAATGTATGTATCAAATGAGTAACCGATCGACTCACAGAACGCTTTCTTCTGGTTTTGATCCATGCGCCCGACATAATTCTCAAAACAAAAGCTCGTATTCTTTGCATCATGTACTAGAAAATTCCTTAATTTCGATAGTTCTTTTATGAACCTTCTTTCCTCTTTCGCCACGAACTTGAGTGACTTGCCAAAATCTAGCTTCACCGACATGTCCAGGCTCGCGATTTCTTTGTCTATTTCCAATTTTCCAATGGCATGTACGAGAAGATCTGTTACTACAATTTCTAGAAGCGCATGAAGTTTTATTACAAAAGTCCAGTCATCCTCCTTAACTAGTGATTCCAAAAACCCTACTTTGATACCGAGATCACATTCAAATTCCTCGACTTCCTTGTAATAATCTTGGTAGTTAGCCATAAAATCTAACTTCGCAAATCAGCTGACTGGAAACACAGAGTCGAGCGAAGTGAAACGCCGTGTTTTTGGGTCAGCTTCATTTGCCTTGTTATGTGATGCATTACCATAGAAGTTTTATTGCAATAGCAATGCCCAGGAAACACATAAGCCACAACACAACAAGACCTGCTGCGTCCTTAAACTTGAAACCTGCGGCTTCAAACTCAATAGGCTTATCGGAGCCTTGTTTTAAAAACACGAAAACGACAAATGCGCCAATAGCAGCCATTGGGAGGCCAATTATTGCTGCAAAGTGCTCCCTGATTAAACTGGACCAGTAAGTTTGTCCTAGCTCAAGGTAAAGGCCTGTTGCAAAGACAAGAACGGCAAAAACACCTGCCATAATTGCCAGAATGCGAGCGCCTTTAGATGCCTTATTTTCTTCTGTCATATCAGTTTCGGCTTCGACACATAACTATTAGTAGACGGGTCTTTGATATGTTGTTCTGCCCAATTTTTGCATATAGCCCGCAAAGTCCATCTTGACTTCCGTTATTTCATAATAATTTATCCATTCATTTCCACAATTATTCAATGGCTTGACCTTCTACACCTACTTATACCAACTTTTTTGCTGTGTTGTAATCCCGACAATAACAATAATCTACTCAAAGACAAGTTGAATATCAGTTCTAGGTCTAGCTAACTGAAGGTAAATTTGTAGGATATAAAAAGCCGGGCCATTAAAAAGAATCTTATGATGTGGCTGTTTCTGGATTGTCGTAATGCACGAGCTGAATACTATTTAAGGTGTAGGACTTCGATTGAAAACTCTGTTTATAAGCAAGGTGGTAAGACCACTATACAACCCCCTATCCCTGGTGTGTGGATCTAATCTAATCTATAGTATCGTGATTACTACCAGGTTGCTCAATAACTACCTCTACATTAACATCACCCACAGACTCGAACATTAAATTCATCTGAAAACTCTCTCCTTCCTTCAGCGGAGTCTGCAATCCCATCAGCATAATGTGTAAACCGCCTGGACCAAACACAACACTTTCTCCGGCCTCAATTTCAACATCATCAACCTTACGCATTTTCATCAATCCATCTTCATGAATGTGATTATGTAGCTCGACTCGTTCTGCCTTGTCTGTGCTAATGGTTATCAGGCGTTCTGTTTGTGTTCCCGAATTGTGTAAGGAAACAAAAGCCGCGCCGTGTTTTGAAACCGGTGGAAGAGGGCGGGCCCAGGGGTGTTCAATTTTGATTGATCCCTTTTGGTAGTCGTGGGCGAATAGTGATGGGGCAATGTAAAGTGGTAGCAGGCAAATAAGTGTGCTTGCGAGTTTGTAAAGTCTCATAAGAAACAACCTTATGGTGGTAGCGGTAAGTTTAAGAACAGGTTACATATTCTTTTGTGTAGTTTACTTGATTAGAAGTAAACTTGAGCCTCTTTGATTATTACTAGTTTTCTATACATGAAGAATATTTTACTTATTACCGGTGCCAGTAGGGGTATTGGTGCTGCTACGGCTAGACTGGCTGTGCAACAGAACTATGATATCTGTATTAATTATCGTTCCAATGCCGAAGCTGCTAGCGCGGTTTTGCAGGATGTAGTTGAGGCAGGTGGCAGTGGTTGGTTGATGTGTGCCGATGTGGCTAATGAGGCTCAGGTTATGGCGCTGTATCAGTCTGTTGACGAGCGTGGTGGTTCCTTAACCGGGCTGGTGAACAATGCCGGTATCCTGTTTACTCAGGCACCTCTGCTGGAGATGTCTGGGGAGCGTATTAATCAAGTATTGATGACTAACGTTACCGGTAGCCTGGTTTGCGCCAGAGAGGCGGTTAGGCGGATGTCTACTAAAAATGGTGGCAAGGGTGGGAGTATTGTTAACGTCTCTTCAGCGGCCTCCAGGTTGGGGTCACCGAATGAGTTTATTGATTATGCCTCTTCCAAGGGCGCTATCGATTCCTTTACGTTGGGCTTGTCTAAGGAGGTTGGTGGTGAGGGTATTCGGGTGAATGCTGTGCGTCCGGGTTTGATCGAAACGGATATTCATGCAGCTAGTGGCGAGCCGGGCAGGGTGGACCGGCTTAAGGTGGGCGTGCCAATGCAGCGTGGTGGTAGTGCTGAAGAGGTGGCGGAGAGTATTGTCTGGCTACTCTCGGAGCAGTCCTCTTATGTGAATGGTGCTTTTCTGGATGTTACTGGCGGACGCTAGACGGTTACTTCTTAGTCCAACGAGTTGCTAGCTAACACCTGGCACCTGATTCTGGATTGATGTGGGTAACATCTCAAACAACATCGCTCGGGTTTTTCGCCAGAAGCCGGATAGTAACAACAGCGAGAAACCGATAATCACGCCTACATAGGCAAAGCTGTCTCCTTCTAGTCCGTATAAACTGAATAGCTCTGTCAGCGCATACAAGACATATACCAATGACGAAACCATAAAAGCGCGTCGATCTATTACTACGGATAGAATGATCAGTACAATATATAAGGCGATGACTGCAATAAGGTTGGCCAGGTTTTCAGTGCCTTCTAGTACTCCAAGATAGGAAAACACCGGATGTACTATAAGTGGGGCGGATATCAGGTGAAGCCAGAAGGCTACATCGGACTTGCCTGAAGTTCTGCTTAGGTCTGAGCTGTCCCAATGCATGGCAATGTAGAAAGTCACAAGCCCGCAGATAAACATGGGCAGGTTAAGATTGTCTTCCAATGCGGGAATGATCGCTACCAGTAAGGCTAAAACACAAACAACTGCTGTAGCGACTCCTGCGGCCACAGTTATGGGTACTTTAAACCGCTTCCAATGAAACCATGCTGCGGCGGTTGAAACGGCGCCGGCTATCATCCAGTTGACCTCTTCGCCAAAACCGGAAAGCGCCAGCACAAAGGTAAAAACACCGATAACATAACTATTCAACAAAACGATGCCAGGTAGTGCCATCTTGCGTTTGAGAACAAAAAACTCGGCTAAAAACCAGGATAAAATAGCTACTGATGCCGTTGCTACTGCTGCATGAATGCTGAAGGTTACCCAGCCAACTGAGAATAAGAGCAACATGCAGGCGATAACTACGAAGATATCGTTAAAGCTTGCGATGAGTCTGAAGTTTTCCTCATCAGCGGCTTCAGAGGAAGTTAGTTCAGCAATATGTTGTCGGAAATTGCCAACAGCTTCTTCGCTAAAGATGCCTTTGCTTACTGCTTTATTTAAGTCTTCATCTGTATACATGGTGTGCTTCTGGTTCTTAAATTAGATCGATTGAAAGTTCGATTAACGACCCATGGTGAAGAATTCATCATTGGGGCGCATGTTGGCAAAGTTGGCCATACGATTGCTTAAACCAAAAAATGACGTTATGCCAGCGATATCCCAAATATCGTCATCGCTAAAGCCATGTTCGTGCAAAACGGAATAGTCGGATTCATCTACAGACTGTGCATCCATACAGACCTTCATAGCGAAGTCCAGCATAGCCATTTGGCGTGGCGAAATATCGGCTTTCTTATGGTTAATTGCCACTTGATCTGCAATCAACGGATTCTTTGCACGAATGCGAAGTATCGCGCCGTGTGCAACGACGCAATACTGGCAATTGTTGGCTCCGGACGTGGCAACCACAATCATTTCTCGTTCGGCTTTAGTTAGACCGCTGTCCCGCTCCATTAGCGCATCGTGATAGGCAAAGAATGCTCTGAACTCGTCAGGCCTGTGTGCCAGGGCAAGAAATATATTGGGAATAAATCCTGCCTTCTCCTGAACAGCCAGAATACGCTCGCGTAAATCTTCGGGCATATCCGCAATATCAGGGATAGGATAGCGACTAATGGAGTGGTTCGACATACTACTTATCTACTACTGGTTAACGTTAACTACTACACGACCGCGGGTTTGTCCGGCGATCTGTTGTGGTGCAATGTCCAATGCTTCTTGCAACGAGCAATTCACCATCATGGCTTCCATATGAGACATCTCAAGATCAGTAGCCAGGCGATCCCAGGCCTCGATGCGATCTGCGATTGGACGGTTAACGCTGTCGATACCGGCCAGGGTAACGCCACGCAAAATGAATGGCATAACCGTTGAAGGGAAGTCGAAGCCTTGAGCCAGTCCGCAAGCAGCGACAGTGCCGCCGTATTTAGTAGTGGCACAAATATTCGCCAATGTATGGCTGCCTACCGCATCTACTGCGCCTGCCCAGCGTTCTCTGCCAAGGGGGCGGCCGGGTTCAGACAACTCGTTTCGGTCAATGGTGCTGGTGGCACCCAACGACTTTAAATAGTCTGCCTGTTCTGGTCTGCCGGTTGAAGCAACTACCTGATAACCTAGCTTGGCCAGCAGGGCTATGGCAACACTACCTACACCGCCAGCAGCGCCGGTGACTAAAATCTCACCCTTATCAGGGGTTACGCCCTGTTTTTCCAGTGCCAGTACGCAAAGCATGGCGGTGTAGCCCGCCGTTCCGATGGCCATGGCCTGTTGCGAGCTAAATGCCTCTGGCAGAGGAATCAGCCAATCTCCTTTGAGTCGTGCAAATTGTGCCAGACCACCCCAGTGAACTTCGCCGACACCAAAGCCATTCAACAATACGCGATCACCTTCTTTAAATCTGTCGTTACTGCTTTCGGTGACCGAACCGGCCAGGTCGATGCCAGGCACCATGGGGAAATTGCGTACAACCGGTGATTTGCCAGTAATGGCTAGGCTGTCTTTGTAGTTCAGGGTTGAATAGTCAACCTGTACGGTTACATCACCTTCAGGCAGTTGGTTTACATCTACTTCAGCCAGTTCGCTGCGGTATCCGTCGTCATCTTTGTTGATCAGTATTGCTTGCATGTCTCTTTGCTTTAGAAATTTAGGGGTTATTTGCGCTGAATAATTCTTGCGCGAGGAAAAACAGACTCAGGTTTTCCGTTGACTCACACGGAAACGTCTGGGGGTTTGACCATAAGCCAATTTGAAGCTGGTGACCAGATGTGGCGTGTCAGAAAATCCACATTCTGCAGCAATTCGCTCCAAACTTTGAAAACTATCGGTTAAAAGCCACTTGGCATGCTCCAGTCGCAGGCTTTTGTAATAGGCCGCCGGGGTTTGGCCACAAAATTGGTGAAACAGCCGATTTAACTGCCGCTCAGAGGTGCCGGCATCTCGGGCCAGCTCTGGTACCGGGCGTGGTGAGGCCAGGTGATTGCGCATCATGGCGATGGCGCGTTGTACTCGTGGGTCAACGTGGCGGTCGTCGGACAAACTATAGGAGCGTACCTGATGGTGGGCTCCCCGTGGTTCATCCACCAGCAAGTCTGCTAGACCTTTCAGGGCTCGGGTATGGCCACAATGCCTGCCGATTAACTCAACGGCCAGATCTATAGCAGCGGTTCCGCCGGGGCAGGTGATTCGATCACGATCTATGTTGAACAGTCGGCCTGTATCGGCTCGGCAGGCAGGATATGAGTCGAGAAATTCCTGTCGATGACGCCAATGAACACAGGCGGTGTAGCCATTCAGCAATCCCGCCTGAGCGAGAATAAAGCTACCGCTATCAAGGCCAATCAACGGAATTCCCGCTTCTGCTGCGGCCTTTAGGTACATCATAAAAGCCACTGGTACGTCGGGTAACCCCTGCATACGGCCACCATGAACCATTACATAGTCGTAGTCGGTGTCTTGCAGATTGATCGTGGCGTCCGGTAATTGTCGCAGGCCAGAGCTGGAGCGAATTGGCTCATCGTTGTGGGAAAGTATCTTCCAGGCACAGAAGATCTGGCGGCTGCGGTCGTCTTCATCTGCCGCATGGCGCATTGTGTCCAGGAAGCCAGCCAGGGGAAGGGCAGAGAATTCATTGCACAATAAAATGGCAATTCTCAGTTGCGGCTGATTCGTTGTCATACGCTTATAGCCTGAATTTAGTGGCTTAGGCGGAAACTTTAATTAATTCGGCAATTAATAACAACAACTATAAGTCTCTATGGCTAGAATTTACATTCCGATTAAACAGACGTAATACCCCCAATGACCACCGACAATTTGTTTACACGCGCACTGGCAGACAGTGACCCATTGGTTTTCGATGCGCTTGGCAAGGAAGCTTCTCGCCAGCGTGATCAACTGGAGTTGATAGCTTCTGAGAATATCGTCAGCCGGGCGGTTTTGCAGACTCTCGGCCATCAGATTACCAATAAGACCCTGGAAGGTTATCCTGGCAAGCGTTTCCACGGCGGTGGAGAGAACATGGATATTGTCGAGCAGGCTGCTATCGATCGTGCCCGAGAATTGTTTGATTGTGAGTACGTGAATGTACAACCGCATTCCGGAACGCAGGCCAATCAGGCGGTTTTCTTTACGCTTTTAAAGCCTGGCGATCGGGTATTGAGCCTGGATCTGGCGGCTGGCGGTCATTTAAGCCATGGCGCGCCACCGAATTTATCTGGTCGATGGTTTGAGGCGCATCATTACAAGGTTGATCGAAAAAGTGGCCGGATTGATTATGCTGTTGTGGAAGAACAGGCCAAAGCACTAAAACCTGCATTATTGATCACTGGCGGCTCTGCCTACCCGAGGGAGATTGATTTTCCGCGCCTGGCGCAAATAGCCGAGAGCGTTGGTGCAAAATTTCTAGTAGATATGGCGCATTTCGCTGGTCTGGTGGCGGCTGGAGTTCATCCTTCACCGTTGCCCCATGCAGACTTTGTCACCTGTACCACCACAAAAACCATGCGTGGCCCTCGCGGTGGGTTAATTCTGTCCAGATCCAGCGAATTCGAGAAACGCCTGAATAGTGCGGTTTTCCCCGGTGTACAGGGCAGCCTGCATTCCCAGGTGATTGCCGCCAAGGCAGTGTGTTTAGGGGAGGCCTTGCAGCCAGAGTTTAAGCAATACGGTCTGCAAATGAAGAATAATGCCGTTTGTTTGGCAAAAACCCTGATGGAACGGCAAATTGGTGTGATAAGTGGTGGAACGGACACCCATCTGGTTTTACTGAACCTGTCCGGGGTCGGTTTAAACGGTCAGCAGGCTCAGGATGCTTTGGTGAACATCAATGTTACCTCTAACAAAAACCCGATTCCTTTCGATAGCCCCAAGCCGTCGGAATGGCTCGGCCTGCGCCTGGGTGTTGGAGCTATAACTACCCGGGGCTTGCGAGAAGACGATGTAGTGCAAATGGCGAATCAGATCGCTGATGTTCTGCATGCCGTTGATGGAGATAACTGGTCATCGGTCTGTGCTGCTGGCACTGCCAAAGTGGCTGATATTTGTCAGCGTTTTCCGGTTTATTAGAATCTCGATTTATTGTTGTGATGAATTACAATAGCGAAAAAATCCTTCGCAACCCTTCGTTTAGAGTTAGTTCTCAGGTTAAACCATCGTGGTTAATCAAAAATCATCGCCGATGAATATTTTCTCCAGTCTGTTTCCACAGGTTTCAGCTGCAGATTTTCTTATCAAATATTGGCCCAACAAAGCCCTATGGGCAGACGGTGATATCAGCCGTTTGCCCGAGCCACTGCGTTGTGAGGCTTTAAGCAGCATTGAGGCATTGGCGGCAACTTACCGCGGGCGTATTACCTTTGGCAATGCGAAGACCGGTTCACGAACAGTAGCGGTCGATCACATCAGCGCAGAAATGTTGCATACCATGGGTTTGAGTTTGTATTTACCGGAGCTTGAAAAATGCTTGCCCAAGCTTCGCGAAATGCTTGCCGCCATGGAGGTCGGGGTTGGTGCGCCGCCAGGGTCGGCTCGTATCGGTGCGTTTGTGGCCCCGCCGGAAAATGGTGTTACTAGTCATTTCGATGCGGAAGAAGTATTTTCCATTCAACTAATTGGTGAAAAACGATTTTTTATTGCCAAGATGGATGAAATTGAGCAACCCATGGGGCTGCAATTTAATCCCGGCGATGTGACTTTCGATGATCTGTATCCTCAGGCCCGAGATGGATTCCCTGATGTAGATAAAGTTGAACATACTGTAGTGGATTTGAAACCCGGCTCGGTATTGTTTATGCCCCGGGGCACATGGCATCGAACCGAAACCAGCTCAGATTCTCTATCCATTAGCATTATTCTCCGGCCGCCTGCCGCTATGGAAAGTGTGTTGGAATTGCTGCGCAACCGTATGCTGCAGGATGCCAAATGGCGCACACCATTGCACGGCGCCTGGGGTAATGCCCAGCAACAACAAACGGCAGATCAACAATTGGCTGGTCTATTAAAGGATTTGCCCAATCTGCTGACTGATGTAAATCTTGGTGATGTGTTACCCACTCAGCTTACTGAAGCAGAGCGCTTAGCATTATTGAACCCCGCCAGTTATTTTCAAGCCAAGCCTGAGGCGACGTTAACGATTAAGCAGTCTGGTGGCAAGAATAAAGCCCATGTGGTTGCACGTGACATGCAAGGCCGAGAATTGGAGATGTTACAACTTGATGTGCCCATGGCGATGTTGCCAGTGTTTCGTTGGTTGCAGAAACAGACTGCAGCTTTTAGTGCTGCGGATGTTGCCGCTGCATTCTCACAGTTAGCGATGGATCAACATCTGCGTATACTGGATGCCATGGTAAGAGGTGGCTTCCTGAAGCAGTTGTGGTATCGACCAAAGAACTGAGTAATTTGGGACTGGCGAGCCGGCTTCTATTTACGGTAATTGGAATGGCACTAAGTTAAGAGTTACTAACAAGGTATTTTCTGCATTGAGGAACACGTAGCACGTAGGATGCGGTGAGGCACGAACCGCATCAATCGAGAAAACGAAGGGACAGGGGAATATCTCATCTACATAAACCACCATCGATGCGGTTCGTACCTCACCACCTCCTACTGTCTTTAGGGAATTAGGTGGGACGACTAATCACAGAGGATTATTTAAACCAAATCTTTTTGCCAAAATGTGACGCCACCCAATGGGTTATAAACGTAGGGCTCCGAACGTTTGAAATCCAGCGATTCATATAACCTAATGGCGGCTTCCAGTCGTTCCAGTGTATCTAGACGCATGCAGCGATAACCCGCAGCCATTGCGGCATTGATAGTCGACTCGGCAAGTCTTCTGCCAAGGCCAAGGCCGCGGAAATCCGTGCGAACATACAGGCGTTTCATCTCGCAGGCACCATCCTCGTCCAATGGACGAAGTGCCACACAACCGGCAACTGCATCGTCCACATAGGCAAAAAGTAACATACCCTGCGGCGCAGTGTACTTACCCGGCAAGTCAGCCAGCTCTTTGTTGAAATCCTGAAAACATAAATCCTCATTCAAAAAATCTTGATATTCCTGAAACATCTCCCGAACCAGGTCCATGTCATCAGGCGTTTTTAATTGAATGTTGCGAGAGCTCATTTCGCCTCCTTATCCTCAACAAATTCTAGCGCCACGCCGTTGTTGCAATAGCGTTGCCCTGTGGGAGCCGGTCCGTCATTAAAGACATGACCCTGATGTCCACCACAACCGGCGCAATGGTATTCAGTGCGTGGCATGAGCAATTTGTTATCGGTGCTGGTATCAACACTACCTTCTATCGGTTGGTAAAAACTTGGCCAGCCTGAACCGCTGTCATATTTGGTAGTCGATTCAAACAGGGGCGTGCCGCAACCAGAACATTTGAATGTGCCAGCGCGACATTCCTGATTTAGCGCGCTTGAAAAGGGTGGTTCGGTGCCTTCTTTACGCAAAACTCTATAGCTCTCATCATTCAGTTGTTCGCGCCATTCGGCTTCTGATTTGGAGGTTTTGTCTTCGCTGCTCATGTTAGTTACCGCTGTGATTATTGATGTTGCGCTTGGCCTGTATCAGAGCCTATTGACGCCTATATTACGACAGTAACACCCACAATTAAATCCATGACTAAAGATTCATTTATTCAGAGGCTTAATTCAGCCCCAGGCTGACACGACTGGTTGAATAAATGCTACATTTACCCCATCAGTATGTCGATAACAGACTACAATTAACTGTACATTCCATGACTCGGACAGGCGGCATCTATGAGAACAGCG
>JBLHGU010000148.1:0-11855 GCA_047615875.1 Parasphingorhabdus sp. | reverse complement strand
CGCCGTTAGCACCACCGAATGAACGATCGATTTCCATGAAGTTCTGTCGCAGATTAACTTCGATATTATCGGTTGGTGTCCATTTAAACGATACGGCGATGTTCTCGGTACCAAGGCCGTCAATATCGTTTCCGCTGCCTATTTCCTCGATAACGCCATCACGGTCGCGAATAGCAAAGTTTATTCGTGCTGATAACGTGTCTTCGATCAGCGGCACGTTTAACATGCCGTAGGCTTCTTGCGTACCAAAATTACCTATGATGGATTTGAAAGAGTAGTCTACTTCGTCGGTGGGCTCTTTGTAGAGTACATTGATCGCGCCGCCAACTGCATTACGACCGTAGAGTGTTCCCTGAGGCCCGCGCAGTACTTCGATGCGCTCGACATCCCAGAAAGTTGCTGCTGTGGCAGTTAGCAAATCTTCCGAGTAAATGCCGTTCATGTAAGTTGCTATACCAGGATCGCCGCCCAGTGCGCGGAAATTTCGACCAACGCCCCGAATTGTAGCGTCGTAAGGCTGGATGGTTGTAGCGGGGACGAAATTTTGCAAGTCTTCTTGATTGCGAATTCCAAAACTTTCCAACGAATCACCTGTTATCGCGGTAATGGATATGGAAGTATCTTGAACTGATGCCTCTCTTCTCTCCGCTGTTACTGTGACCTCTTCTATGCGCCTTTCATCTAATTCGGCTTCAGCGGCAAACAGTCCGTTCGGTGCATAACTCGCACAGAACAATGCCGAAGCACCGATCAGTGTCTTCGTGATAGTAGTTCTCGATTTCATATATTTCCCCCCCCGGGAATATTATTTATTTTGTCCCTAGGCAAAATGCTACGCAGATCTTTGCTTTTGGGCTTTTTTATTTTTGGGTTTGGGATAGAGCAATGAATAAACATTTCATTCTCAATCACGCATCAGCAATCGCTCCGTTTTTTTTAGTAGAGAGTTCAATTATTTTTTATACGAATTAGTAGCTGACAATCAGAAAATGCTGGCTCTAAACGAGGGATCTTTGCGATCAGATAAATTGCAAAGGTGTAGGTCCAAATTCCTTTTGGAGTTCCAAGTCGAAAACTTGTCATTCGATGAAGCGAACGTATAGGAGGGCGAAGCGCAGGTCAAGAGATATTCAGCAAGCGACGTTTGGAATGGATTTTCTCTTTGTTACTAAATTTCTCGATTACGATCGAGCGGGAAATATTCTTTTTCTATTACACTTTCTCAGCGGGTGTGACATTGAGTGCTGCGGGAATTTCAGGATCCTCTTTATGTTACAAATGAGATAGGCGCATTGCGTGTTCGAGCAGTCGTCTTCAAATTCGCAGCAAGGATAGTCGAAAAAATAATGACTCCAAACTTTTGATAGTTAGTATCGGCTGGTTTTTGATTGAGTTCCATCAGACACTATATTTCGTTACCTATGTACTCGAACTCTTTTTCAGCTCTTTCCATAGTACATAGCATCTCAGTTGATAAAACAGCTGAGTTTAGCGACTTGGGCACTTGCACAGACCTGGGGCCACTTCTCCTTTGTAAGCTTACTGGTTTCTGTCCACGATGAATTGGGCTCGAAATAATAGAGTGTCCTTTTGCGGTCAAGGTAGAAATACAGGATTAGGCATTTCCAATCACCTTTTGCGTGAAATCAAAGGGGTCAGAGTAGTTTGATTTTGGTATAGGAATTGCCGGATCAAAGTACTCTGACCCTATTTATCTGGGAAGAGGCAGTAGAATATAGAAATATCTAATCTTTTGTTACGTGCGTTAGCCATTGCTTTGCGAAGTCTTCGTTTGGAAGCCATGTTGTATCTTCTTTTCGAGCGCCTTCTTCGGCACCAACGGTATGATTATAGATGTTACCAACAACGCCCATGTCTTCTGAGATTGGTTTTAGCGCTTTGTACCCAAGTGCGCCATCGACCATGCGCATTTTCATGATGGCCTCATAATAAGATGTTGCCAGATTGCGGCTGTCCGCGACTTCATGGGCAACGCCTTTTTCTTCCGCGAGCGTCCATAGCGCACCAGCGCGACGGTTAGTCAAATACATGCCTTTAATCATGGTATTTCGACTTGGAAGATCGTCAAGGCCAATGGAGTATAGACCCGGTGTTTGCCGAGTGGCTTCGGGTGGTACGGATGAATAATAATAGCCACCCTTGTTGACCACATAGGCAATCACGCGCTCAGGAATCCAAGAAGCGATTTCATGATTTAATTCGCCGCCAGCGGACATGCCCCAGAGAAGGAAAGGCGCGTATGATAATTCTTCGTGACCGCTTTCACTCGCAAATTGATCAATAGCACCAAGGATGGCTTCGCCACTTCCTTTGCTGACTTGAATGTAATCCTCGATCATCATATTTGGATGCTGCTTGTCTTGTAAAAAAGTTGCCAACACTGCGAAGTCATGTTTTGTCGCAAAATTCTGCCAATATTTATCATCAACAGCTGGTCGACCATCGCTGTTTGAACCGGGATTAAGCATTAAAATACCCCGGAATCTATCAACACCTTCAGGCGTCCATAGACGAAAGGCAGACATGTTGTGGACGGCGCTTGGCTCCATGGTGACATCATATGTTTCGGCATTCATTGCTGTGTTGAAAAATGTTCCTATGATGATCATGAGAAGTACTTTCATTGATTTCATATTTGTTATCTCTTTTCGATTTTTTTAGTACTGAAACAATAAATAGGATCAGAGTAATAATACAGTAGTTTTGCAATGCTATTTGGGAAGTGATGTCTAGGGACAGACCAATTTGTTAAGAACAAATTAGGACAGCCGAAGGCTGGGCGCAGCTCGAGGTCAGGATGACCGAGTCACCAATTTGTTAGGAACAAATTAGGACAGCCGAAGGCTGGGCGCAGCCCGAGGTCAGGATGACCGAGTCACCAATTTGTTAGGAACAAATTAGGACAGCCGAAGGCTGGGCGCAGCCCGAGGTCAGGATGACCGAGTCAATAATCAAAAAGGCCTTTGGGCTGTTTGTTCCCTGCGGCTGCGCTCTGGCTCGCTCGTTGCAAATTGCTGGCGCAATTGGTCGAACCATCGACACGAGAGTTTTCAGTAGACTGCGTGACCGATTCGTTATTTGAATCAATGAGTTACAAGGGCAAAATCAGAGTGTGCTAAGAAGTGTGCTATGGAATGCGATTAAATTCCGGTTAATCCTGCCAAAAAATAGATCTGTTCCCTTTAATTTGGGCGAATCAGCAACACGACAATAAGAGTTTCGGAAATTACTTTTGCAAGTTTATTTTTTAGGGGATGGATATCACCGCTTAAGTTTTCCTACCAGTGTTTCGCAAAGCCCTTTCAATTTCAATGCGTCCTCAACTGGCATATCCACAGCACAGGCGATCTGACCGGGGACTTTCTCTGCTGACTTTTTCAGGGAACGACCCTGTCTTGATACAGAGACTATCTTGCGGCGCTCATCACCTTCAGCCACCTTTACATCAATCAAGCTCTTGTCCTGCAGACGTCGTAACAAAGGAGTCAGGGTGCCTGCGTCGAAGCGGGTATGCTGAGCCAGATCCGAGATACTCACACCGTCCCTTTGCCAAAGGCTCATCATAACTACATATTGCGGGTACGTGAGATCGAGCTTTTCCAGCGTCTGTCGATAGGCGCGCACCAAAGCGTTAGCAGCCGAGTACAGGGAATGACAAACCTGGCGGTCCAGATCCAGCGCTGAAGGCTCATCTTGTTGATTCTTTATCTTCTTCATAGTCATCATTTTGCACGCAAAGTAATTGACATGGCAAGTCAGTTTCCCTAGACTTTCAAAATTACTTTGTGCGCAAAATAATTTAATTGGAGCTAAATATGAGAATTCGCCCTTCCGCTGCTATCCTTTCCTTTCTATGCTTTTTCTTCGGTGGGTTTAGCCAGGCTGAGGATAACGAGCCTGTTGTCGAGATAAACAACGAATCCTTCCAGTGTGTTCAAGACATGACTCCCGTAAGAGGCTTCTTTGTTGATAATCTGCTGGGAAATCTGGAAGAAACACTTTCTGTTGCCAACTCTGCCGACGGTGGTGACTATCCGACGGGTTCTGTGGTTCAGTTAGTCCCAAGTGAAATCATGGTCAAACGCGCTCCCGGTGTCAGCCCTGACACCAATGACTGGGAGTTTTTTATAATGGACACCACGACTACCGCATCTGAAATTCTCACACGTGGATTCGCTGATGTAGTTAACCGTTTCGGTGGTAACTGCCTGTCCTGCCATGCAAAGGCAGAGCCTAAGTGGGACATGGTCTGCGAATCCACTCATGGCTGTGACCCCATTCCTCTTACACGTGACATACTGACCCTGTTACAAAAAACCGATTTGCGCTGTGAGGATATGCCCCCACTGAGCGCTGAAGAACAGGAAAAATTAGCGGCATTGCAACAAATGATGCAAGCGCAAAACTAGGGAGAACGCAAAATGACTACAGGAAAACAACTTTTTAGCACACTGGCCGATGGCAAACTAACCGTCGAGATTGCAGCAACAAACTATTCTGATCCTACTGGAAACCAGGTGCTGGTAAAGATGGAGGCCGCTCCCATCAATCCATCTGATCTCGCCCTCCTTACCGGTGCTGCAGATCTTGAAAATGCTGAATATTCAGACGGAAAATTCGTCGCAAGCATGCCGGAGCCATTCTTCAGTGCTCAGAAGGGGCGCCATGGATTACGTCTTCCTGTAGGTAACGAAGGTGCAGGCACAGTGATTGCTGCAGGTGAAGGCGAAGCTGCAAAAGCATTGATTGGTCAGCGAGTTGCCTGCGTGCCGGGAACGGCTTATTCACAGTATTGCGTTGCCGATGCCAGCATGTGCCTGCCTCTGGGAGATATCTCCTCTGAAGACGGCGCATCTGCCTTCGTTAACCCAATGACTGCTCTTGGCTTCGCAGAGACTGCAAGAAAGGAAGGACATAGCGCCATTGTTCATACCGCTGCAGCCTCAAACCTCGGACAGATGCTGGTCAAGATATGTCAGGAAGATGATATTGCCCTGGTCAACATCGTACGCAAGGCAGAGCATGTCGAGTTACTTTCAAACCTGGGTGCAAATCATATCGTTAATTCCTCTGATGAGGATTTTGCCGACCAGCTGCGCGGAGCAATCGACAGCACCGGTGCCTATCTGGGCTTTGATCCCATTGGTGGCGGACAAGCAGTGGATAGCTGCTTCAGGGCGATGGAACAAGTTGCCGTGAAAAAAATGGATGAATATTCACGCTACGGTTCAAATCAGGAAAAGAAGATGTACATCTACGGTCGACTGGACATGGGGCCAACTATTCTGTCCCCAGCCTATGGCTTTGGTTGGACATTGTCAGGTTGGCTGTTATTTCCTTACCTGCAAAACGCTGGCATGGAAACCGTGGGGCGCATGCGTCAACGTGTGCTGAATGGTCTGACTTCTACATTTGCCAGCTCATACAAGAGCAAGGTTAATTTGGAAGAGATGCTAACAAAAGAAGCTGTGATGGATTATCGTTTAATGAAGACTGGTGAGAAATACCTGGTTACACCACAGGGATAATTGAATCAAAGGGGTCAGAGTAGTTTGATTTTTACGTAGGAACTGTCTGAATAAGTTACTCTGACTTATTGATTTTATTAATCTGGAATAGTGAATCCTGATGCTTCGATCTCGGTTCGCGTCATTTCTATTACATTGACATCCAAATCGATGGCGACTAATGGTTCATCGGAGTCATCGGTTTCCACAGCAACAATCTCGTCGACTACATCCATACCTTCGAACACATAACCGTAAATCGTATAGTTGTCGTCCAGCCTGGCAATCCCTTCTGCGTCATGCACTACATAGAATTGACAACCAGCAGATAGCTTACCGGGATTGTCATCTCTACCGGCTGCGAAAGTGCCGTACCTATGTCTCAAGTGTGGTTGAAATTCTGGCTCTACTAAGTGAATTGAGTAGGCAAATCCTTCGGGCGTATCTGGGCAACCTCCCTGAGCCACAAAACCTTCGATAACGCGATTAAAGGTGTAGTCATCCCAATAACCTGCATCCGCGAGATCAATAAAATTTTGTCGGTGCACTGGTACGTCCTGATAGAGCCAAATATAAAGATCCCCCAGGCGGGTACTTATATGTCCGACTTGGTAGCTTTCGTCCTGGGGTGAACAGCTGCTTAAGAGGCAAATTAAAACTGAAAATAACTTTTTACGCATTTGATTAGTGTCATTTGATTTTGTGTTCGTTCGACCACAGATTACTCTAATAAAGGGTCAGAGTAAAAATACAGTAGCTTTAGGTGAAGGTGTTCAGGGGCGGATCAATCAGCCTAGAGGGGGTTAGTGCAGTCGAGGGCGGTTTGTCCCCTACGGGCTTCGCGCTGACGCGCTTGTTGCTTGTGCTGGCGCACAGTCGAGCCACCGGCACGAGGAATAATCTGACTGGATCAGATTAACACAGCTTCAGCTGGCCTTTAGGCTGAGCCCAGGATGGGTGAATGATTTTCAGTAGACAGCGTGACCGATTCCCTAATTGAATCAATGAGTTAAAGCTGGAAAACCAGAGTGTGCTAAGAAGTGTGCTATGAATTTCTAGTAAATGTAGCCTAAAACTACTGTAGCCTTATTCTGCCCCTTGATTAGCCAACCCTCCGAAACCCCTTGCTGCTATAATGAGCACTGCCCCCTGACCGAAAATCTACCGAGCTTCTATGCCATTTTTAAAACTTGGATTATCTAATCCTATTGTACAAGCGATTGAAGAATTGGGTTATACAACTCCTACCCCGATTCAGAAACAAGCCATCCCCATCATTATTTCTGGCAAAGACCTCATTGCCACCGCTCAAACGGGGACAGGTAAAACCGCCGCGTTTGTCCTGCCGCTATTAACCTTACTTAACAAAGAGAACAAAGAGCGTCGCTTGCGAGGTAAGCGTATACGCGCCCTTATCCTGACTCCTACACGGGAATTAGCGGTGCAGGTTGCTGCGAATGTTGCGCAGTACAGCAAGCATTTAAACCTAAGTTCTATGGCTGTTTATGGCGGTGTTGATAGCGAACCACAACGGCAGCGTTTAATTGAAGGCATTGATATTTTAGTGGCCACTCCGGGCAGATTGCTGGATCTGGCACATCAGCGTGCGCTGCATTTTGATGAGCTTGAAGTGCTGGTGTTAGATGAAGCAGACCGAATGGTGGATATGGGTTTTAGTGATGATATCAAGAAGATCATTGAGCGCTTACCTGCAGAGCGTCAAAACCTCTTGTTTTCGGCTACCGTGAACAATGGCGTTCGCATCTTTGCCGATCATTTTTCGGTCAGTAAAATGGGTAGTCCCGCTGTTGAGATATCGATTTCACCAGAGGACACTACGGCACCTAATATTGATCAGTGGTTAATCACCATAGATAAAGACACAAAGTCTGCCTTGCTGAGTCATTTAATTAACGAGCAGAAGTGGGATCAGGCGTTAATTTTTATCGAGAAGAAACACTCTGCTGCCAAACTAGTGGCTCAACTTGCAAAACGCGGTATTGAAGCAGATGCCATTCACGGTGATAAAAGCCAAGCCATGCGTGAAAAGATTTTGGCTGATTTTAAATCTGGAAAACTAAAATACTTAGTTGCCACAGGCGTTGCCGCCCGCGGAATAGATATTGGTGAGCTGAGTCGCGTTGTTAATTATGACCTGCCCTTTAAACCTGAAGAATACATTCACCGCATTGGCCGAACGGGTCGTGCTGGCGCTACAGGTGAAGCTATATCGTTTGTGGCAATGGGCGATTTTAAAAATTTATGCGCCATTGAGAGCCGTTTAAACCATATCATCAACCGGAAAGAGATCGAAGGCTTTCCGGTTAGAAAAGTCGTTCCCCTTTCAATTTTAAATTATGTTCGCAAGAGCAAACGGTAGGGGACACTAACAACTTAACAACTTAACAACTTAACAACTTAACAACTTAAGGCTGTGGAATGTGTTCGGAATGAGCACAGTCGCAGACTGGCCGAAGGCCGAGTGCATGGATGCACGAGTGAAGAATCCAAATAGCCTTAGGGCGTGTGTCCCCTGCGGGCTTCGCGCTGACGCGCTTGTTGCTTGTGCTGTCGCACAGTCGAACCATCGACACGAGGATTAATCTGACTGGATCAGATTAACACAGCTTTAGCTGGCCTTTAGGCTGAGCCCAGGATGGGTGAATGATTTTTAGTAGACTGCGTGACCGATTCCTTATTTGATTCAATGAGTTAAAAGTGCGAAATCAGAGTGTGCTAAAGAAGTGTGCTATGGATTCACCGAAAAAGGGTGTTCAAAACCACTGTATTTCTACTCTGACCCTTTGATGATTGTAATGTCCCCTACTTAGCTCATTCTTTCTATCTCTAGGATATTAATGCCCCAGTGGCTGGCCGATCAACCTCGAGGTATCCGCACCTGGTCTCGGTACATACTTATCAATCCACGGGCCACCAAATTGTGCTACGTAAAGATTGCCCTCTGAATCAATGCTCATCTGATGTGGAAGAGAAAAGCCACCGCACGCGCCCTCATGATCCGCATCAAGACCTGCCGATGCAATCGCCGCATCATCTGAGCAAGTAAACCCCGGGCGACCCAGTGACGATGACTCGCCATAGGTGCCGAAATAATCCAACAATTGACCGTCCAGGTTGTACTTAAGAATGCGGTTCAAGGTGGCATCCAAAATCCAAACGGAATCATTTACGTCTATTAGTATGGCTACGGGATCCCAGATGTCTGGCCATTCATCGAGCAGTGTTCCGTCTTCGGTAAAGATTTGAATTCTATGGTTCCTTCTGTCCGATACATAAATCCGACTCTCTCTGTCCACGGCAACGCCATGAATTAAATCGAACTGCCCGGGGCCGTTACCTACTGAGCCGAACTCGGAGAGAAATTCACCGTCTGAATTATAGCGAACGACGCGCCCATTCTGGTAGCCGTCACCCAATAGAAAATCGCCATTGGGAAGAAAGGCAAGCACAGCATTCTGTCCGAAATCCAGGGGCCCCGGGTTTGGGTTTTCCCGTGGGTTCGGCCCGCCTTCACCGAAAACAGGGTTGGGGTCTTCCATTTGTAACAGGAGTTCGCTCCCGTCATTGCTAAATTTGAGGATCGCTTCGTGTACGCCGTTGCCACCACGTTCATCCACCCATATGGCACGTTCAGGGTCATAGGGATTGATGTAAATCTGATGAGGACGATTGAAAAGTGAATTCCATTGCGACCAGTTTTCAGTGATGTTGCCATCACGATCGACGACCACGAGAAAATTCCGCTGCAGTTCGTTCTCTCCACCCGGTTGTGGTTGTCTACGTCGATCTCCCCACATGGTAACCAACACTCTATCGGGAGTGTCCGGCCAAACACCGGCAGCTTGCCCCCATGTCCAGGTCTCATCGTGATCCGGAGCGGGCTTCCACCAGCCTGGTATTACGTCGTAGGGGCCGTTGCGGTCGTCGCCACCTTTCGCTACGTCAAACCGACTGCTAGATACCTCATTTTCTCCCCCGCAAGCGGACAATACCAAGCTTACAGTTAGTATGAGGCCCAGACCAATTCGCTTCATTTTCACTCTCCGTGCAAATTTTCACCAAATTTTATTTTTCTATTACAAATCGACTATTCTGTAGCTTTGCCTAACAAACGTAATACGGCAGAGATGGTTGCGTTGTAACCTCGCGACCCCTCTCTGTAGAAAGCGCCATGACTTTCATTGCTGATCAGGCGCACATTGATTTCGTCTCCCGCTATCACGGCTAGTGCTGGATAGTCCGGTGGCGTGCGCATCGATGTCTTGCCCTGGGCCAGCACTCGGGGCAGCGAAACAGGATAGCGGTAGGTGCTTACAACATACTCTTGGGGGATGCCCCAGGGCAGCCACTCCAGAGGAGAGATTTGCAGGAAGTTGTTGATATTGTCTTCCACCGGGCCCCCAACGAGTTTTTCCAGCAAGGGCTCACCGCAGTATATCTCTCCTGTTTCCCCAATAGAGTCGATCATTAAGGGGTTGATGTAAGCGTCCGTCATGACCAGCGCCACCGGGTTCACCTGGGGTTCCACATAGATCTCGCTGTTGGGCGGCAACTGAGAGCGCATGGCAAGCCAGGCGCCGAAATGCCCGCCAGATGAATGGCCCACGACCACTGCTTGTTGCAAATCTAATGGGTAGTTCTCGGCAATTTCTTTCAATGCATCAAAGCCATTGCCGAGGTCCTGCCAGGTGCCTGGCCAACCGCCACCGGGATTTGTGGCGCCTCGATATTGCAGGTTCCAGGTAGCAATTCCATGCTCGGTCATGGCTTTGGACATGACGCGATAGTTCTCGATCATACGCTCGGAAGAGCGCCAGCAACCGCCGTGGAGAAGGGTGACTACCGGGAACGGCCCTTCGCCGGAGGGCAGGGACAGTTCACCGTATTGAAGCGGGTCCGGCCCATAGGAGATTTTGGTTTGCGCGAGTGTGTACACGGGCAAACCTAAGGCGATGAGGGTAAATGTCAGAACAAACAGCTTTCTTGCTATTTTCATGGGCTGTACCTGATTTTTTATAACTACGTGGTTCTTTTCCGGCGAATGTCGGCATTTGAAGTATTAACAAGTTAAGCCTCAACAAAGGAAATATCAACTCTACGCTACCCAGATACAGGGGGCTCGCATAAATTAACAACTTATCCAATTGTGCATTGTTTCTTTTGCGTTCATGAGCCAATTGTTTGTCAGGTAAACAGTTGGGAAAGGGCAACGAGTCTGGCCATATGAAAAACCCGATAGCCGATGGTATGAGCGGCGCCCAGCGGTGGCCAGCATTTGCAGGGATGTAGGAGAGCTGGCGAGTGCAGCTCAGGGCGTCAATCAGCATGCTCCAAACAGCGTAAACCCTTAGGAAATATAGGCATTTTTTGTTAATCTTTGAGGCATGCCATTTACCCTTATGCCGTGGGCTTGTTTGGGGGTTGCACTATCTGGCCAGGATCGCTCGAGTACACGGGCTTTCCAAGAGGAATAGTTTCTAATTAGGCATGGACTTGCACAGCACAATTACAGGGATTATCAGCTTCCTGCACGTAATTCGATGACTGACAGGTCAAAAATTGGGGCTCTAGATGAACAGATCCGTTACCGCTGTCTTGGCTGTAGTACTCGGGCTAGCCCTAGTGCTCGTACTGGTTGGATTCGAATCTCCCAGTGAGCGGGAGACAACATTAAGCGTTTCTTCAGAATCTGCTGCATCCCATACTCCTAATTCTCCTAACAGCCCTGAAGTCGAATCTGCGAGCCTGACATCCGTCGTTCAAACATACTGCCAGGTATGTCATAACGACGCGATGATGACAGGGAATCTCTCACTCGCGGGATTCGAAGTAGAAAACGCACCGAACCACCCTGAAACTGCTGAAAAGATGATTCGAAAATTGCGAGCTGGCATGATGCCGCCGCCGGGTATGCCGCGGCCGAGCCCAGAGATTCTCTTGGCGCTAGTAGATGAGTTAGAGGCTCGAATCGACCAGAACGCTGCCGCGAATCCCAATCCTGGTGTCAGAAGATTCCAAAGATTAACCCGAGCCGAGTATGAAGAAAGCGTGCAGCAGCTTTTCGATTTGGAGATTGATGCAAGTCGCTGGCTTCCACAAGACACTTATCTGGGGAATTTCAATAATCTATCCGCCGCTCAAGGCCTATCTGCCACGCTATTGGAATCCTACCTTAGGGCAGCGGCAGAAGTCAGCCGTATTGCACTGGGCAATTCGGATGCTGTGTCAGCTTCTTCCCAATACACCAATCCAATCCATGTCTCGCAACACGCATGGGATCATTTGGAAGGCACTCCATTTGGCACA
>JBLHGU010000147.1:0-11942 GCA_047615875.1 Parasphingorhabdus sp. | reverse complement strand
TAATCGAATTGTATCAGGGTAACCTGTTTGACAATCCCCAACCAACTGGAGAAACCATCGCCCTTGGTGATGTAAAACTCCTGCCGCCATTAAAACCGAATTCTATTCTGGCACTATGGAACAACTTTCACGAGCGCGCGGAAAAAGAAGGTCAGACTATTCCTATTACCCCGTTGTATTTCATGAAGCCGGTATCGAGTGTTATTGGCGTAAACGAGACAATTTTTAGACCCAGGGGTCACAGTGGTAAAGTTATATTCGAGGCCGAACTTGGCATCGTAATTGGCAAGGCTTGTCAGAATATTTCTGCAGACCAGGCAGCTGAGCATATATTTGGCTATACCTGCGTAAATGATGTTACAGCTATAAATTTTCTCTTTGAGGATAAAGCTTTTCAGCAATGGACTCGTTCAAAAGGATTTGACACATTTACCCCACTGGGTCCCTGGATAACTACTGATCTTGAACTGTCAGGCTTGAGAGTTCAAGCTGTACAGGGAGGTGAAATTCGCCAAGACTACCCTGTTGCTGACATGATCTATAGTCCTTACGAAATAGTCTCCCATCTTTCTCAATATCAAACACTGGTTCCAGGTGACCTGATTGCCTGTGGAACTTCGGTAGGCGCACGCACAATGAAACCA
The DNA here is from genome assembly GCA_047615875.1 of Parasphingorhabdus sp. Taxonomy (GTDB): domain Bacteria; phylum Pseudomonadota; class Gammaproteobacteria; order Arenicellales; family CAJQKF01; genus JBLHGU01. Next base: position 11,298 of record JBLHGU010000147.1, on the reverse strand, counting down.
GGCTCTGATATAGATATTGTTATTGAGGGCATTGGTACGCTGCATAATAGTTTCGCTGACTACCCCGCATAACGAGTGCACTGCAATGTTGCGACAAGTTCTTTCTTCTAGATTATCCGGCGCTGGCAATGATACCCAGCGCATGGAAATTATCAGCACCTGGATCCTGGAGAATTTCGATAATTTTTACTCAGCCTTTTTAAATGTTCCTTTTCAGGCTAAAGAGGCATTCGAAAAACAGCATCACGCAGCGTCCATAAAGCTCAGCAGATACCGCCTGTCCCTGTATAACTCTCACATCCATGAGATGGGACCATTTTTAAAAGCTGTCATGCCATCGGTGGCGTCTGACTCGCTTATTTGGGATCGAATTGAGTTGAGTTATTTGCGACTCATTAGCAGTCGCTATGAATCAGATGTTGCCTATGCATTTATGCATTCGGTGCGACGTATGGTTTACAAGGATAAGTGGCAACCTGTAGATTATTCGTTGGTCAGGTCCAAAGATCTCATTGACCACTTTCCACCAGAGCTAGTACAGACATTCATTATTGATAATGAATTGACAGACCAACATATACTGGCGATTCTACAATTGCCAACACTTAATGCACCATTTAGAGACGATGCACATGACGCGAAGAAAATAGCCGGAAAAATCAACGTTTCATTAGCGAGACATTCTGAAAATAATTCTGCATTGTCACGAATCGAAGTAGTTAAAGCTGGGTTTTATAGAAACCGCGGTTGCTACATTGTCGGACGCATGATTTTAGAAAACGAAGATCCAAAGCCCATTATTATTGCACTGATAAATACGCCAGATGGTGTAATTACCGATGCGGTATTAACCGAGCAGGAGGATGCTCATAATCTTTTTAGTTCTACCCTGGCCAATTTTCACGTCACAACTACTTTTTATCATGAACTGAATTCGTTCCTGTTCTCCATTATGCCTAATCGTTCTTTAGGGCTTCACTATTCCACCATTGGTTACAACCATCTAGGCAAGGTTGCGGTACTTGATGAATTGAAACAGGAGCTTGAGAAAACTCAAGGCAAATTTGATATCGCGGTCGGATCAAGAGGTACCGTTGCCATTGGTTTTGCCGGACCGCAGTCGACCTATAATTTAAAAGTGATTCGCAACCACCCAACAGAGGACTACAAATGGGGGGAATTTGAGGGGATTGAATCGGTTATGAAAAAATACGGGCGGGTACACGAAATAAACCGTACCGGCAGCATGTTAGACAATATCATCTATTTCAATATTGCGCTGGAACAGGATCTGTTCTCCATGGAGTTGCAAGAAGAATTACTACAAAATGCCAGTGACACGGTATCGCTTCAAAACGATTCAATTATTTTCAAATACTTGATTGTTCAGCCACGTATGACTCCATTGCCTATCTATTTTGAAAATGCGGACAGTGGAGATATTGAACATATCATTGAGAATCTCGGCGATTGCATAAAGAATAACGCCGCTGCCAATATATTCAATAAGGATCTAGATGCGCGTAACTATGGTGTCAGTCACTTTCGCAAAGTCTACCTGTTTGACTATGATGCGCTAGAACCATTTGTTGATGTAAAGATCCGTAGTAATACTGAGCGCTTTGATGGGGAGGAAGATATTCCAGATTGGTACTTCGAAGATGGCGTAATTTTTCTACCCGAAGAAATTGAAGTAGGAATGCGCATCCCTCATCGTGAACTGAGACATATGTTCCGTCAAAAACACGGTGAGCTCTACTCCACAGACTACTGGGAAGGTCTACAACAGGAGCTTCTTGCTGATCAGGTGCCTGTAATAAAGGTTTACCCTGACAGCTGTCGTGTATAAAAGCAGCGGCGCTTAAGCTAGTGGGCAATGCGGTAAATTAAGTAACACTCAGAGTGTCTGTGCGAGTGCGAATCAAGGCGTGTTTTGCAGGCAATGGCGTGCCCTTATCAAGAAACACAACGCAGAGTCGTGCCCGCACAGCCGCTCCCGAAGGGCCGCATCACAATCGATTTTGGACTGCGTTGCGATCCTTGCAAAGGACCCGCCATTCCCGGCGGACCGCGCCTTGCCAAATTCGATTGTGCTGTGGCTGAGCGTTACCTAATTTACCGCATTGCCCACTAGAGCATTAGCTAGAAAATTTGCACATTTATCCAGCGTGGTTCGTGCCTCAGCCAGCCAACCGCTGAAATGAACATAGCCATGCAGCACACCCTCTGCCTGATAGTATTCATGGCTAACCCCCTGGCATTGCATAAACTTTACCAGCGCTAAACTATCGTCACATAATGGGTCGAGGGTACAACTGGTAACCAGACTTGCCGGGAGTGTGGAAAGATCCCGTCGTAGTAGGTCAAAGCCACTGGCTATTGGATCAGCATCTTTGCCAAGCAGGCATTGACGACTAAATATCATGGATTCTTCATCCAGGCCTGATTCTTTGCCACCGTAAAGCCGTCGACTAACGGAATCGGCTAATCCATATGCACCATAAATTAACACTAACGCTTTGAGTCTGCTGTCGGTTGTATCGTCATCCAGAGCGGTACATAAAGATAACTGTGCACCGGCAGAATCTCCTGCCAGGGCAATATTATTCCCATTCAGGTTCAAGGCATCGCCCGACTCTCGAACGTAGCGCAGCACCGCCATAACATCCGCTCGCATGTCATCGTAACTTGCTTCCGGTGCCAGTCGGTAATCTACACCCAATACGGCAAACCCACCTCTGTTTGCCAGCTCTCGCATAACCCTGTCATGCGTATCCAGGTTACCTAACATCCAGGAACCACCGTGACTAAAAAGCACTACCGGAACCTGAGTTTCATTCTCCAACTGAACAGGAATATGCAAACGACAATTAATATCTGCTTGTTGCCCCGGTACTTTTAGATCCATGCGCTGATGCATGCTCGGCCCACCCTGATTCCAAAACGCTCTGGCATGGTTATAGCAATTACGTGAGGCTTCCACACGAGATAAGCCAGTAATATCCACCTCAGATTGCAGGCTGTTGTCCTGATCAAGGATGGATTGCATTTCAGAATTCAATAAATGAAGCACATTAACGCCTGTTGCCATATTACCTATCACTCCTGCCAGCTATTTGGGACAATTCTTCAAATAATAATTCGGCATCATAATACGCTTGATGGCGATGGACCAGTGGACGTTTTACGAGCTGTATGCCGTAACTTTCCAGCAAGTTCTGGTCGACAGAGCCAGAATAGCGACTCTCGTCATGATGCATCAGAATATGTGTAAGTGGCGGGTTAACCCATCCCTGACCTGGTCTGTGAGCATTTAGAATCCCGAGTAGAAATTCAATAAGATCAGTTATTTCATAATCTCGCTGTTCTGGGTCGTGACCCAGGTTGGGTACAAAAACTTTATTACATGGATTTCCTACAACGGCTTCAGTTACACCGCCTGGTAGTAAGTTAGCACACAGACTGGTGAAAAAGCTGCCCGGTGGAAAACAGATTAGATCTGCTGATGCAATTAAAGCTGTGGTTGAAGCATCTATCTGACAAGATGCGTAATCAAATGTGCCCGCGCTGCGACTCAAGCGAAGACCACTAATGGCATGGGTAATTGGTGGCACCTGTTTACCAGTTAATCGATGTTGGCCTGTTAAAATACCGCCACCGGAAAGAACAGCTGATAAATGCAAATTCTCCTCTACCATGGGTTGCACAACACCTGACACCCTCGCGACCTGACCGAAATGTGCCACCGCGGTACGCAGGCTGCGACCATTGAGTAAATAGTCTCCACATAAAATCAAATTTCCAATACTCGCACCGGAAAAGTCAAAACCCACCGGCGATTGGCGTAGAAACTCTTCCAGTGACAATTGTATAAATTCCGCAGACTCCCGGGCTATATCCGCCATTTCGGGATCGGTAGATTGTGTAATCGAGTCCAGAGTTTTTTTGAAACTAGAAGCGGACCCGTGATTTGGTAATCGTTTTGAAAGCAGATGGGTTACTGATCGTATATCGGCATGAGCATCATCAGCCAGCGCAATCATCCTATTTCGCAAATCGCCTACTGCTGGCATATTAAATGCATCGCGCAATGACGCCGAACTGCCGCCGGAATCAAACGGGGTAATCAGGTGAATCGAGCGACGAGTGTGCTTTTTTATAACAAGCGATAGATCATTTAGCGCAGATCCACCGCTAAAAAACAACGGTGCAAAATTGCCCAATCCTTTGTCATCGGCAAGTGGCTTACCTGCTAGCAACGCTGAATCGTCGTGTTGTGGCCTGGCAATCACAAATAGTTATCCACCCATTGCTGATAATCGTCCTCTCGCATGAGCTGTCGTTGCAATGCTTTTTCAGGCAATCCAGTCAATTCGGATGTTGGCACGCCATCTCTAAGGGCTTTTAATGTAGCGTAGGTAGCTTGTATGGCAGCCATAAATGGCTGATGGCCTTGCAGACAAATTCTAACCCCCAACCCGGCAAGATATTGCCGATCCATCAGCTCGGCACTCACCCCTCCCAGCATCAAGGGAATGCTTACCGAATCAGCTATCGCCTCAAGATCGTCACGCTGTTTAATACCCACCAACATCAACATATCCACGCCACTGGCCTCGTAGGCGTTTAATCGTTTAATCGTATCGTCCAGACCGTTGCTAGCTAAAGCACTGGTCCTGCCGGCAATCACCAGATCGGGATCCTGCCGCGCCTCTAATGCTGCCTGCATTTTTCCAACACCTTCCTCTATCGAGACAAATTCCGTTGCGCTGGAACCGTGACGTTTCGGTAAGACGGTATCTTCGATGGTCATTGCAGAAACACCCGAACTTTCCAGCTCCTCTACAGTACGACGTACATTCAATGCATTGCCATAGCCATGATCAGCATCAACAATCAATGGTATATCTGCTGCGCGGCAAACTCGATAGGCCTGGGCGGCAAACTCTGCTTGATTCAAAACAATAAGATCCGGTGCACCTAATACCGTCAGCGATGCTATTGATCCCGCGAACATGGCCACTTCGAAACCAAGATCGTTGGCCATGCGTGCCGAAAGTGGGTCAAATACGGAACCAGGATAGACGCACTCGGAACCAGCCAGCAAGGTGCGAAATTGTTGTCGTCTCGGGGTCCAGTACATAACTTTAACCAGGGGTATTTGAAAATTCAGATTTTAGTGTATCTTGATACCCTACTCTCACGTACATGGCAATATTTATGCCCGCCCAAACTGAAACTTTAAATCGCCGGGATATTTTTCCTGAAATTGATCTACCCAACGTATCGACTCTGCTGACAGAAGCGAAAGCTATAGGTCCAATACTGGGTGGCTGCCCATTTCTGCAACATCAGTCAGTTTCTAGCGAATACCAGTACAAGCAACGCCAGGCTGCCAATGGCCATATTATGCTGCATGGACAAATTGGCTATCGGAGTCTGCAACAAAGCGTTCGAGCTTATCGCGAAATACACGAGCAACTTGGCGAACAAGGCTATGGCATCGACCGCTACGGACTGTGTCTTGACTGGAGTATGGGCTACGCCGAACAAGATCGTCAGGAGCGCGCGCGCGGCACCGGCTTAATCCTGGGGCACGCAGACGAATTTCTCGAATTAACAGATAGCGCTCCGGTGGCACCCCATTTTGGTGATTTTGTGATGGGAATGCCCGCAGCACTTGAGAATACCCGTAATGCTTTAAAAGCCGGTGCAACCAGCATTGGCAATCTGGGCCAATACTTCACATTTCGCTTACCAGACTACGATGACGATGTTTTCATCACAGCTCAAACTATAAAGGCCATCGCACTGTGTGCCCAGCAACCCGTGCCCATCATTGTGCACTCCAATCTGGATGACGGATTCGCCGCGCTGTTTTCAGATATGACCTGTGCACTGGGCGCGGTTATGCTGGAACAAACCGTAGTCGAAGACTTACTCGGCGGCGTTACCGGTCACTGCTTTGGTCATACCTATTCAGAGCCACTAACCAGACTCGCATTTGGCATAGCCTTAACCAAAAACAGCAAGCATCCCGGCACTATGATATACGGCAATACAACCTCCTACGAAGCGGAGTTATCTGGCAACTTTGCCAGCCTTGCCAACTATCTGGGCGTCGATATTATGTTGCAACGGCTGTATCCATCCGGGCATGCCATTAATCCCGTTCCCGTAACAGAAGCTATTCGGATACCGAGCATCGCGGAAGTAGTTGAGGCACATCTATTCGCCAATCGTATGATTTCCCACAGTCCCGGCATGCAGCCGCTTATAGACGTTCAGGAGGCGGAGAATCTGGCGGAGAAAATTCTCATTGGTGGTCGACAATTTCACGCGAATGTTCTTAACGGCCTGGCGCAATCAGGCATTGACACCGGCAATCCATTTGAAATGCTCCTGGCCATGCGAAGAATCGGCGCACGCAAGCTGGAAAAACTATATGGTCCCGGCAAACTGATTGACTCAGAACAACGCCAACCGGTAGTTGAGTCAACAACCCTTAGAGATATCAGGCGTCACGCCAGATCTTTCACATCATGCATATCTGCAGAAACCCGGCAAATTTTGCTAGATAAAAACCTGACCATCTGCACAGTTACAACGGATGTGCATGAATATGGAAAAATTTTACTTGAACACGTATTTTCAGATCTGGATATAAAAATTGTCGATGGTGGCGTTTGCACAGATCCTGATGATCTGGCAGAGTTGGCTCACAATCAAGGCGTCGATGTAATCGCAATCAGCACTTATAATGGCGTGGCACTAAATTATATTCAAGAACTTAAAAAGAATTTACATATTAAGGGCATCAGCTATATTCCAGTATACATCGGTGGCAAACTGAACCAGGTTTCCGATGAAGCCAATTCTTCAGATCTACCAGTCGATGTTCAACCTCAATTAGAGGCTATGGGCGCTATCCCCTGCACCGACATAGATGAAATGTTGTCCCTGCTGGGCAATCCACAATCAATTTCCAAACCACATCGTTAGAGTCGATTCATGAATTATCAATTAGGTATTATAGGCGTGGGTGAATTTTGCATTCACTTAGTAAATGGCATTATGCGAAGTCACCCTAAGCTTAAAATACTACTGTCCCCGCGGGGGAAAATGCCAGCTGAGCATCTGTCGGAACGCTACGGACATGATATCGCCAGTACTAATGCGGAGGTTGCTGAAAATGCACAAACTATATTATTGGCTCCACGACCAGCTCAGGTTGAGGAAGCCCTTAATGAGATAACGTTTACAGAAGATCAGTTGGTTATTTCAGTGGCCGCCGGAGTCAATCTCGAAACCCTAAATAACTTAGTAAGCCCGGCTACAGCAGTACTATGTATGCCCACCAATAGCGCCATGATTGGCCAAAGCCCGGTGCCAGCATTTCCTGCCAATGAAAATGCCATGAAATGGATGGAATGTTTTGGACCGGTAGTAATCCTTGACAACGAACAGCAATTTGAGGCCTGCTCTGTACTTGGCGCCTATTATGGCTGGGTACTAGCATTGCAGGCAGAATCCGTAAAGTGGCTGGAAGACAATAAGGTTCCGGCGACTCAGGCCCGAGATTTGATTGACCACATGTTTAAAGCCACCGCATCAATCGACCAGCACCGCAGAGACAGAAGCACTTTAGAGCTTTCGGATGAATTACGACTGCCAGGTGGACTAACTGAACATGGTCTAAACATGTTCGAAGCCAACAATGCAATAAAAGCCTGGAGCGAAGTAATGAGTAGCGTACAATCTCGATTATCGAAACCCTACTAGTAGATTCTTAATCGGCGGAAAGCCAATTTCAACCCTGGAGATATTTCCATGACTTTTGAACTCGAACAATTTATAGACAATTGCCGATCGGCATTAAAAGAAACTGATGCTCATGAAGCCATAGCAGAGCTAGCCCGGGAAGCTGTCTCTTCTCCTACCGATATCATTAAAACTTTAGGTGAACCCACTTTAGGTGGACTTAACACCCTCTATCACGCGCCAGACCTAACCATATTAAATATAGTATGGGCGCCTACCATGACTCTTTACCCACATAATCATTGTATGTGGGCAGCGATTGGCATTTATGACGGGCGTGAGGAAAATACCTTCTACAGAAGGGATCATGATAGCCTGACACAACATGGCATCAAAATGATGGAACGAGGTGATGTTGCAAAGCTTGGCGAAGACATTATTCACAGTGTGCATAACCCGGATCTTAAACTCACATCCGCATTGCATATTTACGGTGGAGACTTTTTCGAGGCCCCACGCAGCGAGTGGGATATGGAAACATTCAGCGAGGCACCCTATAACATTGAGAATACCCGGGCGGCTTTTGAAGAAAGCAACAAAATTCTGTTAAAAGAAACTTAGTCAGCAGATCAGATTCTCGACCGTTCATACACTCGCTTGAAGAACAAAGCAACACCGACCACCAACGAGTAATACCGAAAGACGAAACGGTATCGCTCGTTATCTAACACTGGACGATGACATAGGCATTTCATTACATGTAAATCGTGGCAAAGCTTTCTCGGCGACGTAACTCTGGTACAAAATCCACTTGGAAGCTAACTAGCTTATTTCTGGTTTAACCCGACTAATAGATATGTCCGATAGCATGTTGCAAATTTCTAACTTTTTCCGATAAGCACTCTATATTTACCCGCGTGAAAACGTCGATTTGAAAATGTAGGGTCGGTTAGAACTCGGCACCTTACCGGTGTTCATCCAGATATTTTCGCACCTCCTCGAGAAACGGTAGGGCAATTAAAAACTTCTGTTTACTGAGTTCTTTTTCCATCTCAGCAAGGAGTGGACTAAGGTTGCCAATACATTTCTCGCGCATATCACGTCCCGCACTGCTCAAACTTACCAGCTTGCCTCTACCATCGTTAGGATCACTTATAATCTTTACCAAACCTAAGGAATCAAGCCTTTGCAACGTGTTAGTCATCGCAGCCTTGGTTACCTGAAAAGCGTTCGCAAGTCTTACAGGACTCCAACTACCAGGCAGCCGAACCAAATGGTTGAGCACAGCAAACTGAGAAACCTTCAAATCATCAGGTAACGCACGTTCAAGTTTTGCACGCGACAGTTGCTCGATGATGCCTATCTCGGTGAAAAATTGAAACATAGACGAATCTTGACCTTTTCGAGACATTAGCTAAGCTTTTATCCTGGTTGTTAACGCCCATCGCGGTGATGGAGAGATGCTCTCAGCATATCCCAATCGAGCCAACATCTGTATACGTTCGTCATCGCCATCTGTCAGCATGGAATGAACCTTCCTGTAATAAACTTGCATCGCGGTATATTCCTGCAAGGCCTGACTCATGGGTTGCATGGCCAGACCCAGGCTGGTAACACGTAAGGCAACACGAAGGTAATTACGGCCAGCTGCAATCTGTTCTCGTCGCCCATTACCCATAGTATTGATCCATACAAACCCCATTGAGGTCAACGCCTGTTCGTCGACCATATCAAGACCCACTTTAAACGCGCTGGAATCGGGATCGGCAAGCTCTTCGCGGTTTAGTACGCCAACAAGACTCAACGTTTCGAGAAACGCGCCGCCTAAAGATATTCCATCTGGATTGGCCTCGATTTCCGCGCGCCCGATACGCATTAAATCGACGCTTTCACGAAATGCTGGAGGGTCCAGAACTTCATCACGGAGCGCATCCCGGGTAAGAACGCGTAAGTCCTGTAGTAACTTTCCTTTCACTACACCATTTACGTTAACTCCAGGGTCGGCTATTGAGCTGATTTCGGCCAGGCTCTGCTCGGCAATTTCGCGCGTCATATCATATGCATTGCGATTAGTGCGTCGGCCAAGCGTGTGCAGAAACAATGGATCGGGATTTATCTGGGCATCTTCTATGAGCTTTAAATGCGCAATAGGTTCGTTATTTAGCTGTTCACCAGATTCACCCTCTGGGAACAATGTAATTTGTGCCCGATGATTGTTGTGGCTTGCCGCCTGAGCAAAAAGTTCAAGAAAACATCCCAAACCGATAACAATTTGCCGACTGAATGGATCGGTTTCTGGTAACAATCGGGCTAAATCACAAGTCAATACGGCTTCGGTTGGACTAATCAAATCAACCACCCAGGGTTGGCGATTGTGTGGATTTGGCGCCAGAATTGCATAAGACAAGGCATTACGTATCGGATCTGAGTATTGTGATCCTGCTTGTTCCCACGGAAACAGAGCAGACTTCGGAGTTCGTGTGGAGACAAATGCACCTATTCCTACACCTGTGGCAGCGACAATCACAGCTGAAGACCCGGCAATATTTAGAAACTTCCTTCTATTCATGATAGTCACCTGATTTGATATATAGTTTAACGTTTAACCATATTATAGTTAAACGTTAAACTTTTCAAGTAGTAGAATTAACATTTTTTCCTTGTTAAAACCGTGGTGAATAACACCCCTGAGTTGTTGTTAGAGAAGAATGTCATTTGCCTAGAACGGGGACTGAAACATAGATCGTGAATGCCACACCCTGGCACAAATTCGAAGGTCGCGATAATGACCAGGTAGGTCGGTATGCATAACCTATCGCCGGTTGCTTTACAAATCAATTCAGCAGTCACATACTCAAGTCGGATATAGAAACTCTAACCTAATCAAACTCTCTAGCACATAGGAGTTAAAAGCCATGCCCGGAAAATTTGAAATTTATACTGATAAAGGTGGGGAAACTCGATTTCGCTTGAAAGCCTCTAATGGCCAGGTAATTTTGGCCAGTCAAGGATATAAAACCAAGGCTTCAGCTATGAACGGTGTTGCATCAGTCCAACGCAATTCTCAAGTTGATAAACGATTTGAACGTAAGGAAAGCAAAGAGAAGTTTATGTTCAATCTGAAGGCTACAAACGGACAGATAGTCGGCGTTAGTGAAAGATACGATACGACGAAGGCAAGAGACAATGGAATCGCCTCAGTGGTTAAAAATTCACCTAATGCAAAAATTGACGATCAGACTGGGTAGTACTTAGTACAATTATTTGAGAACTAGTGAGAACGTGCTCAATGTGACGTATTTATGAATTTTCTTCGTGACGACTACTGCTCTGTCCGCTATTCGAAATTCAACCAGTTAAGGGCGTTAATGGTGTGTGAGATAAGTAATACGGGCAGATTGAGAGATCATGACCCCCCTGTGTCAGGATAGTTGTCGCCTCAATTGATTGGCCGATGCCATCGTTGTAAGGAGCCCGTAGGGCGACTGGAAACGATGGCATCGGCGGTCGCCAAGAGATGGCCTGTCGCCATCATTC
>JBLHGU010000146.1:0-12089 GCA_047615875.1 Parasphingorhabdus sp. | reverse complement strand
ATGTCAGAACTTTTGGGCAGTTATTCGCATTCAAAAGTGAAACAAAAGATGGCGTATCGATCCCCATCTGTGGGCCTGTATCGATTCAGTCGGCATTTAGTGTAGAGCCTGTAAGTATTACTAGTACGCAAATTACAAAAAGTGTCAGTGGCGAAGGTGATGGCAGTAAGAAGAGCTCGGATACGATGGGAATGAAACATCGGGTCGATAAAGCGATCTATGTAGCATTTGGCGGTATGACGCCACAACTAGCCGAGAGAACGGGTTTCAGTGATGAAGACGCCGAGAAAATAAAGTCTGTATTACCTCGGCTGTTTGAAGGTGATGCCTCATCAGCTAGACCAGAAGGTAGCATGGCCGTTGAAAAATTAATCTGGTGGCCTTACAACTGTCGATCTGGTCAATATTCATCCGCTAAAGTTCATCGGACATTATCGGTTAATCCTGATGGTAGCTATGCCTTGGCCAACCTGGAAGGACTAACTCCTGAAGAGATAGACGGTTTTTAGAAAGTTGTATTTAATGAACGGAAAAGACTATCCTTAATAGGTAACAATTTGACAGAGATTTAGACTATGAGTAGTAAAGATATTTTGAAACAGGCCATGGCGCTTAAGCCAGAAGAACGCTTCCTAATTGTAGAAAGCCTGTTAAATAGTCTTGATAAGCCTGATCGACAGTTGGATGAAATTTGGGCTAAAGAAGCTGAAAATCGATTAAGTGCTTATCGGGAAGGTCGACTTGAAGGGGTGTCGATGGAGGAAGTCTTTCGGGAAGAATAATGCGCATTGTTTTTGCAAAATTGGCCAAACATGAGTTGGATGATGCGGCAGATTTCTATGAAACGGAATTTGATGGCTTAGGCAAAAGGTTTATGTTCGAAGTAAAAGCGGCGGTGCTTAGAATCAGAAAATGCTTGCTACATAAATTCCCCTATAAGCTTCTGTATTCGATTGAGCTAGATCACATTTTGATATTGGCAGTGGCTCATCAGCACCGTAAGCCGGGTTATTGGGCGAATCGGTTGAAATAGAATTATGGACGACTCTGGTAGACCTGTCTTAATCTCTGCACTACAACACTACGCTTTTTGCCCGCGCCAGTTGCTTTAATTCACGTAGAACAAGCCTGGGCGGAAAATTATTTTACGGCACATGGCAACCTGTTACACGAACGAGTGGATAGTTGCGAGCCCGAGCAACGCGGCAATACACGATTCGAACGTGGGGTTGCTGTGCAGTCCAAACAACTCGGTCTCACTGGTAAGTTGGATTTACTCGAAATAGAGGGCTACCCACCAAATAAGTATTTTCCTGTGGAATACAAGCGAGGTAAGCCGAAGCAGGAGGACTGGGACAAAATTCAACTCTGCGCCCAGGCTCTGTGTCTGGAAGGACACCGCCGCCGATAGCCGACAAACAAAGATGTCGGGCCTGCTCACTAATTGACTTATGCGAGCCAGGCACCTTTAGTCGGGATCATTCAGGCGACTATGTGAAGGAGTTATTTAACCAATGAAAAAAATGCTCAACACACTATACATAACTCGACAGGAGAGTTATCTACATAAAGAGCGCGAAACTATCGTTGTAAAACAGGGGAAAGAAAAACTGGCGCAGTTCCCAGCTATCAGTATTGCCAATATTTTGTGTTTCGGTCAGGTTTCGGTCTCGCCTTTTTTAATGGGCTATTGCGGTGAGCAGGGCATAGGGCTAGCGTTTTACAGTGAATATGGAAAGTTTCTCGCCAGTGTGCAAGGCCAGCAAAGCGGCAATGTGCTGTTACGTCGAACTCAATATCGATGGGCCGATGACGAGGAGAAATCAGTATCTATTGCGCGTTTAATGGTGGCGGCCAAGCTGTCTAACGGCAGGGCTGTCTTACAACGTGAAATACGTAATCATGGCGAGAATCCGATGATCCAGATAGTCATCAGCCAGTTGGCTTCTAGTCTGCGCCGGGTAAAGCAGGCAGCTTCCGTTGCCGAGACGATGGGAATTGAAGGTGAAGCGGCAAGTCGATACTTTTCGATATTTAATGAATTACTTCGAAGTAGTGGGTTTGAGTTTGGGGGCCGTGTGCGACGTCCTCCTACTGATGCAGTGAATGCTTTATTGTCCTTTGCCTATACGTTGATTACTCACGAATGTTCGTCAGCTTTACAGGGAGTTGGGCTTGATCCTTACGTAGGCTTTCTACACCAGGACAGGCCGGGTAGAAAAAGCCTGGCGCTTGACCTGCTCGAAGAATTTCGAGCGCCATGGGCTGATCGGTTTGTACTAACCCTGATAAACCGTCAACAGGTAAAAGCAAAAGATTTTGTCACAGAAGGCAGCGGCGCCGTACGATTAAAAGACAATGCCAGGAAGGAATTACTAACAGCCTGGCAGGAACGTAAGCAGACTGAAATCATGCATCCATATTTTCAGGAAAAGGTTCCTGTAGGTTTGTTGCCTCATTGTCAGGCCATGCTACTGGCTCGGCATCTGCGAGGCGATACCGAATTTTACCCGCCGTATTATTTAAAGTAACCATGCTGGTATTAATAACTTACGATGTCAGTGTTGTTTCTCCGGGAGGGAAGCGGCGACTACGAAATATTGCTAAAACCGGTCTCGACTACGGAATGCGAGTACAGAACTCAGTATTCGAATGTGAAGTAACCCCGGCCCAAATGGTCAGTTTGAAGAGTACATTAATAGAAATATTCGACCCAGAAGAAGACAGCTTGAGGTTTTATTATCTGGGTAAAAAAGGCCGACAGAAAGTCGAGCATATAGGGACGAAAGTAGTTGCAGACTCATTGCGTGATCCCTTGATTCTTTGATCGCTAACCTTCGGTTATCATGAAATAGCCGGGAGGTTAGCGATGCCCTATAGCATTGATAAATAATAAGAAAATAATTGTTCTTTTATAATTAGGAATTTCTTTACCTGCATCCTATCTGTTAGCGGAAATATATATTATGCTTTGATAGTCAAAGGGATGGAATGCAGCTGTCGCGCCCTTCACGGGCGTGTGGATTGAAACGACGTACCGGACCCATACAACAACGGTATGACGGGTCGCGCCCTTCATGGGCGTGTGGATTGAGTCTGAGCTAAATGCTCTCTTAGAGCAGCACAGGTCGATTGCGGGACGAAAAGTTTCTATTTCATAGCCGAACGATCCATCGTTAGATGTCATTATCTCAATGCTGGTCATATCTGCGCAGGATGCAACCTCCGGTATTTTCACCAGCAAGGTATAATCATTCAGCGCGATTGGCCTCATATAATTACCGACTGCCAAAAAACACTTTGTATTCAAAATGCATAAAGATATTTCCAATGACACAAATAGTTAAGGGTGTTAAAGGCCTCGTTAAAGAATATCAGTTATTACTGATTGATATATGGGGAGTGCTGTATGATGGAGGACAGGTGTTTTCTCCTGCTTTACACTGCTTGCAGAAGTTATCCGCTCTGCATGTGCCAATCATATTGCTTTCGAATGCTGCACGACGAAAAAGTTTACTTGAAGCTCAGCTATCACACGCTGGCATACCAACCCATCTATATAGTTCACTTCTTTCATCAGGTGAATTAACCTGGCAGTTTCTCTACGAACAGACGGTAAGTCGAATGAGATGGCGTAATGGTTACTACCTTGGTTCTCCACGCAGTCGGACGCTTTGTAATGGTCTTGGTTGTACTTGGCAAGACTCTCTTGCTGATGCCGATTTTGTTTTGACTACTGGTGTTCCGGAAGGCATTCCCTTAAGAGTAGAACCGCTCAATCCATTGATCTGCCAAATGGTGGAACTTGATTTGCCAATGGTTTGTGCCAACCCCGATTTAGTTGCTGTTCGAAGTGGTGTTCTGGGTATTTCGGCGGGTTCTATAGCGCAGACCTATCTTGAACAGGGTGGCAATGAGTTAATTAGTTTCGGCAAACCCGATGTGAAGGTGTTTCAACAGGCTATGGCTGAAGCCGGGGTTTCAGACCCGAAGAAAGTTCTTATGATCGGTGATGCAATGGCTACGGATGTTGTTGGTGCAAACCACGCGGGCATTGACTCTCTGTTGATTGCTAGCGGTATTCATCGAGATATTCTGAATCCCGTAAATAATGAATCTATTGATAAGCTTGTATCTGAGTATCAGGTGTCACCAACTTTCGTATCTGGACCCCTGGCTTGGTAAATTCCAAAAGCTATTTAAGAGCTCTACATAATGAACAATAAAACTGTAACTATAAACTCAATGCAAGGTCACTTATTTCAATGCCAAATTCAGCCTGAGTGGATTGACTACAATGGACATCTGCGCGATGCCTATTATGGTTTGTTATTTAGCTATGCAGTCGATGACTTCATGCTTGCCATAGGAATAACCGAGCATTATAGACAGACTGTCGGAGGTACTTTCTATGTGGCGGAAGACCATCGTTTTTATTATCGGGAAGTCCGTGGTGATGGTTTTGCGAGAGTGCAAAATTGCGTGCTGGATTTTGATGCTAAACGAGTCCAGTTACTACAACGTTTGTATGCCGGAGATGAGTCCGATGCCGCAGCGGTTTGTGAATCAATGCAAATGCATATAGTACAGAAACCAGAACCAAAGCTTGCGATAATGTCAGATGCTATTCAGCTCAAACTAAAGGAGTTCACCGTGCCTGACGCTGAGCCAATAGCTGATATTATAAAGATTCGCAGGCGGACTTAATAATCTTTCAAGTTCGTTAATTTGTTATGTGATCCGGTAGTCCAGCCAGTCGTAGACCTTCTGCAAATTTCTCAAAACTCGCAGGGTTTCGCCACATCACTCGATAGCTTCCTGCCAGAGAGTCGATAGTTTCATCGTCGATTTTTAGATTGCGACTAGTAAACTCTCGTTTTCGATTTTCTATATACATCTGTAGAGATTTTTCTGCCTCTTTAACCCGACCGAGGTAGGCATAGGCGCCGGTAAGAAAACCATGGGCTACTGAGTTAAGCAATGCCTCTCCTATCAGTAGCTCTATGACCTCATCATAGCGTTGCTCAAAAAAGTAAATCTGACCCAGAATCCAGTCTATTGCTGGTGGATGCAGAGGATCGAGTCGTCTGGCCTTCAGTACAATATCCAGAGCCTTTTGCTTTTTATCGAGGAGCAGAAACGCATAACCACACCAGGCCATGGACTCCGCTTCATTAACTATCTTGGCAATAGTTTTTTCAAACTGGGCTTCAGCTTCCGGCCACATTTCCTGGCTCAAATAGGCAAATCCAAGATGATCCTGAATATATACATCATTGCCATCCAGCGCTGCAGCTTCGCGAGCCAGTTGCAATGCCAGTTGTCTGCCTTTTTCATCAGCTAGTCCTAGCCAAATGTCGACTATATAGCTGTCAGAAAGGTACATATAGGCTCTGGCATAGCGCGGATCCAGCTGGATAGCTTTCTCGCAACAGAGCCTTGCTTTGGCATTACCTTCGGCGCTAAGCAGGTCGCGGTAGGCTTTGCCTTGTAGCATCAACTCGTAGGCCCGCATATTTTCGGTTGGCTTGCGTGATGCGTGATCAACAATATCGGCCTGCACCCTGCCAGGCAATACTGAAACAATATTGCGGGTCACCTCGTCTTGCAGTTCGAATATGTCGCTCAAGTCTCTGTCGTAGCGTTCGCCCCACACATGATTGCCACTGGCAGCTTCTACCAGTTGTACCGTTATGCGGATGCGATTTCCAGCACGACGAACACTGCCTTCTACCAGGTATTGCACGCCTAGTATTTCGCCAATTTCTTTGCTGTCGGTCGTGGTATCGCGAAAACGGAACGAAGAGTTTCGTGCGATGACAAGAAGCGTCTTAAAACGCGATAGCTCAGTGATGATATCTTCTGAAATTCCATCACTGAAAAATTGTTGATCGGCGTGATCGCTCATATTGGTAAAGGGCAAAACAGCGATAGATGGTTTACCCACAGCCAACACAACGGGTTTTGACTGACTAACTCTGGTCTCTGTTTCCTGGGTATTGTCGCCCTCGGCAGAAGTAACCTGATACGCTCGCACAGGTTCTTCAAAACCTTTTAGAGTTTTCTCACCCAGATTTTTATAGCTAAATGGCAGTCGTCTGGGAATGGTTTCGTAAGCTGCACCCTGGATTACAGTGCCACCGGAACTTGCTAGTTGTTCAAGTCGTTGCGCTAGCACAACACCGGCACCAGTAATTGTTCCATCAGCTACAATCACCTCACCCATGGCTATGCCGACTCTCAGCGTTGGCTGAATATCGTCAATTATCTGGATATTACTTTCCGAGATAGCTGTTTGAAATTGAATTGCCGCACCAACGGCGTCAGATGCACGTGCGAATTCAGCCAGTAAGGCATCGCCCCGAATCTCTCTTACAATGCCATCAAATGCTTCAATAGTCGTCGAGAATTGTTTAAAAACATCTCGCATACGAAGGTGTGCAATTGACTCATTTTTTTGAACAAGTTCGGTAGAACCAACAATGTCCGCATGCAGGATAACTGCAAGTTTTCTACTAGGCTGGTCTGACACGAAGTTCTCTGAGTTATCGCTTGATTATCCTTGAGGGACGGCCATTCTAACCTAGAAACAAGCCCCACAGATGTCGAACAAAACTATTTAGAAGGTTATGAATTCGCATGCTAGTCCGCAGAAAAAACTGCATGAAGAACCCATTCGATTACTAGCAGAGAGTTAAAATCTGTTTAGTCGAAACGGAGATATGTCTATATCGGGTACTCGGCACAAAACCAATAGTCAGCCAATAAAGAAAGCGACTTTAGGCTGGGCCGTTGTCCCTGACTTACAGAGCTGTGTCATATTTCTTTTCCAGATCTTCATGAGTCTGGTTGTCCATTGGGGTTTCAATATTCACTATTTCTTTTCAAGCAACAAAAAACGGGGCAGCGGCATAAAGCCAACTGCCCCGAACGTCAAACACCCATGAGGAGGGATTCTTTACATTAGGCCTGCTTCTTTATAAAAACGTTCTGCACCGGACAGCATCGCACAACCGAGTGCTGCAACTAGGGATTTCTTAACTGACTTCATCTCTTCACTCTGGTTATTTCATTTATTATTTGTTGTCTCGTTCAGGCCGTATTTGATTTGGCTTGAAAGGTCTAAACTTGAGATGAAAAATAGTGGATTTAAAGCACCTGAGGGCATTCCGAGAAGTGGTCAATACGGGTTCAGTTTCTGAAGCAGCCCGTCGCCTACACCGTTCTCAACCAGCCATAAGCGCGGTAATCGCTAATCTGGAGAACGAATTGGGCATCCAGTTGTTTATTCGTCAGGGAATGCGCCTGACTCCAGCACCTGAAGCCTATTTTCTGTTACACGAGGCCGATGCCATATTGCAACGGGTGGATGATGCAGAATTGCCGACACTGGTTTCTTTGCTACTTCCAGTCGATTCAGTTCTCCGTATATAGATGCAAGGCTGATGTGTGTCGAGATATAACCGCGGCCACGGGAGGTGGCTAGTTCAAATGCAGAAACAGCGGCATCTGTCTGGTTGGTATATCGGTATGCCAATCCAAGCCCCCAAAGAAACCACTGAGGATAAAACGGGCAATAGCGCATTGCCTTTTTCATCAACTCGAGACCTCTTGCCGGTTGCCCCGATTTGTTGTGGACGATTGCTGATATTGCAAGATTTTCGGCATGGCCTGGTGCAAGGTCAATTGATTTCTTTGACATTGCAAGGGCCTGGTCGTGCTCTCCATTTGATAGATGACAAATACTCAGGAGCGAATAAGCATCGGCGCAGGCTGGGTCCAGTTCGAGGGCTTTATTCCCACACTCTTCGGCGGATTGCAGCTCTGCAACCATACTTTTATCGGGATGGTGACGGATTCTCTCATCTGCAATCTGAAAATAAGTCAAACCTTTAACGGACCACGCCGTCGCGTATTCCGGATCAAGATCAAGTGCCCGTTGGCACATCCCCAGGGCTCTTTGCTGGGCCAGGTAGTCATTGTCATTAATCAAATCCATGGCATGCCTGACTTGCTCCCAGGCTTCCAGAATTACAGTGCCACGTGACAATACGAGTGCCTGTTCACCGCCGCTCAAGCGAACATCGAGTGCGATTGTAACTTCTCGGGTGATTTCATCCTGGACTGCAAAAATATCCTCCAGCAGCCGATCATACCGCTCGGCCCATAAATGATGACCCGTAGTAGCATCGATCAGCTGGGCATTTATCCTTATAAGTAAAAGTAGAGTTACGCGCTACCACCATCAGTCCGCGGATCTTGGATAAGGCAGTGATGATGTCCTCGGTAATGCCGTCCGAGAAAAATTCCTGCTCCGGATCAGCGCTCATATTGTTGAAGGGTAGAACTGCGATAGAGGGAGAATCTGGAAGCGTCAGGTCTATATCAGTAGCAGATGTGTCTGGCTTTTTGGGGCCCGTTCCTTGATCAGATCCAACAAGTGACCCAGGCTTTGTCGCTATTTTGTTTTCGCCCGTTGTATCGTCCCCGAATGAAACGGCGAAAACATGTAGTGCTTGCGGAATATTTTTAACCTGCTGTTTCCCACGGTCGAGGAAATGTACGCTCAATTTGCCTTTGACGTGATCCACAACCGTACCGGATACACATATTCCACCCGGATCCGCGATACCCTCAAGACGCGCTGCGACATTGACTCCGTTGCCATAAATATCCTCGTCTTCCACAACGACATCGCCGATATTGATACCTATACGAAACGTGATTCGCTGGTCTTGCGGTATATTGAGGTTGTAACTACTTATGGATTGTTGAATATCCACGCTAAAATTCACCGCATCAACAGCACTGCCAAACTCCATTAGCGTGCCATTACCCATCAGCTTGACAACACGCCCATGGAAGTTGGTGATAGCGGGATCTATGATTTCTTCACGAAGTGTCTTGAGCGATGCCAGAGTGCCCTCTTCATCAGCAGCCATTAGGCCACTATAGCCAACCACATCAGCGACCAGAATTGTCGTCAGTCTACGCATTACTTTCATGTCAATCTGGGGCGCTTTTACCAAGGGAATGAGTCACTCAGTAGTTTAGCAGTAGTTCATGCTGTTCTAGCAGTGCCCCTTCAAATTTGTAGGCGTTTGCGGCGACACTATTTCTGGAAAATATTGCACAAGGTAAATATTTTCAACGGCTGTAATGAATATCATTTTGACGATGGAAGAAGTCAATAACTGACTCAGTTTTGCCCTGAACAGTCATTTGGAATTCGGTTTAAACAACGAGCGCCAGGACGAAATACGAGTTTGTGCTCTGGATGTCGAAGTCTGCAATAGTACCGGGCCCGACTTAGATCGGGACTACACTACCGCAAGAATACGCCATTCATTTGGGACGCCTTTCAAGGTGTGGACTCCACGATCTTCAAAATTGAACCCGGCACCAGCGACTAAATCCTTCACGGTTTGTGATGCCAATACTTCACCACCCTGAGCAAGGGCTGCAACCCGTGCAGCGATGTGTACAGCAACTCCTTCGATCTGATTATTACGCAACTCACATTCGCCAGTATGCATTCCGACCCGTATCGATACGCCAATACGATTAACTGCATCCTGAATTGCGCAACCACATCGAATCGCTCGGGCTGGGCCATCGAATACCGCATGGAATCCATCACCAGTTGATTTCACCTCTCGTCCTCGATGCACTTCTAACTCATGTCGTACCGCTGAGTGGTGGGCCTCCAGCAGGTCTCGCCACGGCGTGTCACCGAGCTCTGCCGCCAGCCGGGTGGAATCAACGATGTCGGTGAATAACACCGTTGCCAATACACGGTCAACTTCGTGAATTAGGTGCTGTCCTGTAACCAAACGCTGAATTTCTGTTACAATTTGCTCTGGGCAGCTCGTGGCTACCAGGTGATTTTCAGTATCGAGTTCGACCAGCGAAGCACCTGGGATCGCCGATGCAAGATAGCGACCATTCTCAATGCTAATCGCTCTATCACATATTGCATGAAGTACGAGTGTAGGCACTCGTATAGATGGCAGGATGTGCCGAATATCTATCTCGAAACCCATACGAGAGATTTCGGTGGCGGTCGTTAAACTCCCGCTGTTACGAAGATTTTTTGCCCACCAGCTTCTAAATTTCGGATTAGTTGCCACGCTCGGTGCGAGGGTCTCGAGGAAAACAGGTCCACCCCATTCACGAGATAGTGTGTCGAAAAACGCTTGAGTATCTTCGTCAGATGCCCCAATCGGATAATCCTCTGCATAACGCTTGCGGGCACAACTCCCATGCATCACGAGCGCTTGAGTGCGCTCTGGATAAGTTGCTGCAAACAACGCACACATTGGTCCTCCTTCAGAGTAACCGAATAATGTGGCGCGTTCTGAACCGACTGCATCCATCACAGCGCGCACATCATCCATCCTTTCTTCCAGCGTAGGGGAGTCTGTCGTTCTATCAGAAAGACCCGTGCCACGTTTGTCGAACAATATAACACGGCTAAACGAAGCGAGTCCCTGGAAGAGCCTTACATAGTGTGGTTCCTCCCAAAATAGATCAAGATTTGACAACCATCCCGGTACCACCACAATATCAAATGGGCCTTCGCCAAATACCTGGTAAGCGATGCTAACATTGTCACTCCAGGTATATTTCGTCTCAGGGAACATTTGATTTCCTTGCTGGGGATTATTGTCAGTGTACCAAATGTCGCATTAGCAAGATATCGTTACGTCGATCAATAGCGGAACTCCGTCTAGATCTCGGCGCGGCGATACGGCTAATGGTTGAATAAACTATTCAATCTAAAGTGTTCAACGACTACTTAGAGTTTCGTAATTCCGGTCGTGTTTGTAGACCCATCCGACAGATCGCTGCCTTAATCCAACATTTCTATAAAAGACTCAGACCCTTCAATTCAGTAGCAGTCTTTGTGAACGATTTTATTTGTCCGTAAAGGCGGTGTGCGCCTCAATGAAAATGAATACCACCATCCACAACGACACTTTGACCAGTAATTGATGAAGATTTACATAGCGAGACAACTTGACTGGCAACATCGTCTACAGAAGTCGTAACGCCCAGTGCTGCTCGATTTTTCCAGCCTTGCATAAACTCTTCTGACCCACCCCTTCCCAATCCAGTCTCCACCATCAATCCTGGGGCCACACAGTTTACTGCAACATCAGGCGCAAGGGCGGCAGCTAGGAATCGTGTAAGCGGAATAACAGCAGCTTTGCTGGGAACAAAAGCTCTATCTGCATACCATTCGCCTTGGCCTAATGATGATCCAATATTAATTACTTTACCCCAAGCAGAAGCACGAAGATACGATGCTGATGCCCTGGTCACGAGGTATGGTCCACGAACGTTTACCGCCATCATCTCGTCCCATATTTCAGGAGTAAATGCATTCAGGTCCCCCGAGGGCAAATCATGTCCACCCGAGGCCATAGCGGCATTGTTAACTAGAATATCCAGACTACCGAGTTGTTCGACAACTTGAGCAACTGCTCTATTTATTGATACAGGATCAGATTGGTCAAGTTGCACGATAATCGATTTGCCACCCCTATTTAGTATGGTACCTTGAACTGATTCAGCTCTCTGCTTTCCAGAATGGAATCCTACCGCTATTTTAGAGCCTTCTTCAGCCAATAAAGAACATATCCTAGAACCGAGACCACCACTGCCCCCGGTTACCAGAGTAACTGAACTATCTAAATTCACAATTTGCTCCGGATTGGTTGAGTGTCCGCTCAGAGTATTGAAGAGACAGTCACAAATTTCAAGAAAACAGTATTTGTTCCTGATTTTCCAAGAACCAATATGACGGTAAGGGACAATGGATTTCCTAATTTAAGTTTGTCAACAAATCAAACTGACCTGAGTTTAACCGACAACTTTCCCCCAGTTGAGCACTTGAGAACCGGCAACAAAATTGGCGCCGATTATCCGCACGGGTTTGAGCCGTGACAACGGATCGTGCTGACTGTCTTCGAATCGAATATCCGCTTCTCCCCAAAGAGTCTTGGAAACATATTCGGTATCTCGAACGATTGACCAGTCACAGTCATGTCTATGTCGATTATTTGCCGCCCAAGACGGGTTTTGTG
>JBLHGU010000145.1:0-12173 GCA_047615875.1 Parasphingorhabdus sp. | reverse complement strand
GTATTATCGACACAACGAGGGCTTTACTCCAGAGTGGGAAGGTATGGCCCAATTCAAAGGGCAAATCGCACACCCGGAGAATTGGCCAGACGATGTGGACCATTCCGACAAACAGGTCGTCGTAATTGGTTCCGGTGCCACGGCAGCTACCGTTGTACCAGCCATGGCATCGTCCGCCAGGCATGTGACCATGTTGCAACGCTCGGCCGCATTCTTTGCAACGGGCCGTAACGCAATCGAATTGACGGAAACTCTACGCGAGTTGCAGATCGATGAGTCCTGGATTCATGAAATAACACGGCGCAAGATCCTTTTCGATCAATCGGCATTCACAAAAAAATGTTTAGAGCACCCAGACGACGTTAAGGATTTTCTGTTGGATGAATTGCGGAAAATTCTGGGCCCCGACTACGATATCGACAAACACTTCACCCCATCCTATCGTCCATGGCGTCAGCGCATTGCATTTGTGCCAAACGCTGATTTGTTTCGCTCGATTGCAGATGGTGATGCAACTGTGGTCACCGACAAAATAGCACGTTTCACCGAAAACGGAATTTTGTTGCAGTCCGGTCAGGAACTAGCCGCCGATCTTATTGTTACGGCGACTGGTTTTAACATGAACGTTATGGGTGATATCGCCTTCTCCATAGATGGTGAGCAACTGGACTTTAGCGAGACCATTACTTATCGCGGCACGATGTTCAGCGGCGTTCCGAATCTTGCATGGGTGCTTGGCTACTTTCGCGCCAGTTGGACATTACGCTCCGAAATAATCGCAGAATTTGTTTGTCGTCTGATTAATCACATGCGCGATACAGATGCGTTAAGTGTGGAACCGCAGCCGCGAGCATCAGAACTGGATATGCCGAGAATGTCGTGGCTAGATGAAGAGGATTTCAATCCTAACTATTTGCGGCGAGCTGAGGGAATCTTACCAAAGCGTGGACCGACTCAGGAATGGCAACACACACAGGACTATTGGCACGACAAAGATGAGTTTCCGGCGATTGATTTGAATGATGATGTGTTTGTATACCGCCGAACATCGTCCGCTGAAGAAAGAACCTAATGAATATTAGGGAACTCAAAATACCGGTCCTCCGGGTGCCTATCTAGTCGACTGTTAGACTTAAGAGGTTGTAAAAAATAGATATGTAAATTTCGGCCGTGCGCTAGCCGATATTATCTCACCCAGATAAGTTACAAAAGGAGATATTTTCTAATCTGATTTTGGTTTTACCCAACCCAATTTTCTTTCGATAGAATTAATCATAATACCGGCAATATCTTTTCCGGTTGCTTCTTCTATACCTTCCAGGCCGGGTGACGAATTCACTTCCAACAAAAGCGGTCCCTTTGCTGATCGAATAATATCAACACCGGCAACTTTCAATCCTAGCGTACGCGCAGCTTTTATAGCGAGCTTGCGTTCTTCAGATGAAATTTTAACTAATGAGCTGGTTCCGCCTCGATGTATATTGGCGCGAAACTCGCCGGGTGCGGCCTCCCGCTGCATGGAGGCGACAACTTTGTTGTCAACTACGAATAGTCGCAAATCTTTACCATTAGCCTCTTTAATAAACTCTTGCACTAGCAGATTAGCCTGCAAGGATTTAAAAGCATTAATAACACTTTCCGCAGCCTTTCTTGTTTCTGCCAGAACCACTCCCCTACCTTGCGTACCTTCTAGCAATTTAACTATAAGTGGTGCCCCTCCTACCATATCTATAAGATCGCTTGTGTCGTTGGTAGAGTTGGCGAAACCAGTGGTAGGAATATCCAGTCCACTTTTAAGCAATAGTTGCAATGAAAACAGCTTATCTCTTGAACTGGTAATAGAATCGGATGAATTAAGCGCATAAACACCGATACTCTGAAAATGACGTACCAGGGCGCAGCCATAAAAGGTAATGCTAGGTCTGATCCGTGGGATCACGGCATCGAGATCATTGAGAATTCTTCCACCTCGGGAAAGCACTTCGGGATTATCTGCATCAAGCTTCAAATAACACTGCTTGATATTCAGAAATACTATTTCGTGCCCTCGTTCAGCGCCGGCCTCAAGCAGACGTTGATTGCTATACAATTCCGGGTTACTGGCCAACAAGCCAATTTTCAATCCACTTGGCTCGGCAAATTGTTCACCATACTCTTTTCGAACGAGCTGTTCATCTAGCAGCCCACCGAGGAAACTATCTGAAGGGTCAACTAGCAATCGGCCTCGCATCGCTTCTCGGCCTAGCAACATTCGGTAACCCATAGAATCGCGATTTGCTAAAGTTACTTCGATTTCCCAGGTTTCGATTCCATAGGTAACAGGGGTTTTAATAACGAAACGCCGCTCTGCAATACCACTAGAACTCTTCACTGTTCGTCTGTCGACTATTTCCGATTCGCACCGAACAACTACCCTGCGATTATTCTGTAAGGGGTGTACGTCGAAACTTACCCAGGGCACACCGCCTCGCTTTAGAGCATGGATATTGAATGCGTGAATTGCAGAGGTCTTTGCACCGGAATCGACACGCGCCTTTATTGAAGGCAAACCCAACGCCGGCAGGGCACACCACTCTTCACTGCCAACTACACTCTTTTCTGTACTATTAGTCATGTAACGCTTCCAAATATTTAATCAGATGAGTCATCTCATACTAGTGGTGGTTCATCTTGCTCATTAATATTCTGTTGTGGATCATGTTCCACCTGAAACTCTTCAATCTGGCTAGCAACAGCCTCGGAACCCGTATAACACGCCACATGGAATAATGCTTCACCTTCATAGACTAGCGGCAGGTTGGACTTACCAATAACAATTCCACCTCGCTCACTAGTAACTGGTATTTCGTTGTCACCAAGCGGGTCATTGATGTATCCCAGCACGCTACCATCTGCGACATGGTCTCCACTGTTAGCAAATGCCCGAAAAATACCACTCTGCCCGGCTCGAACCCAATAGCTATCCGTGGAAATCACTGGCTGATAGTCAGGTTTGCCACGTCTTTTACGTATCATCCCGAGGTGAGCCATAACACCTAATATCCCTTTCACGCCGGCTCTAATGCTTACTTCATCAAAGCGCAAAGCTTCCCCGGCTTCATATAACAATACGGGAACGTTCAGATTATTTGCTGACTCTCGCAGAGAGCCATCGCGCAATTCTGAGTTAAGCACTACGGGAACGCCAAATGCCAACGCCATAGCCCGCGTCACTTCGTCGCCTTCAACCCGCGCCCTAATCTGTGGCAAGTTCTCACGATTAATAGCACCGGTGTGGAGATCAATAGCATGACTACAATGGGAAAATACAGCGGTCATAAATCGATCGGCCAGGCGGGACGCCATGGAACCTGATTCGGAACCCGGAAAAGATCTGTTTAAGTCGCGACGATCCGGCAGATAACGACTACGAGACATAAAGCCATAGACATTGACGATAGGCACTGCAATGAGCGTACCGGCGAGGCCGGTTAGAGCTTTTTCAGATAGCAAACGCCGAATTATCTCCACGCCATTAATTTCATCGCCGTGGATAGCCGCACAAATCAATAGTACTGGGCCTTCCCTACGACCATGCACTACATGTATTGGCATAGATGCAGACGTGTGGGTATACAAATGAGGCAGTTCGAGCTGAATAGACTGTCTGCAGCCCGACTGGACCAACTGCCCTGCGATTTCAAAACTGCTTTTCATGACTATTCAGACGACTCAGATTTTTGTAGCTTTATATCCACAGTTTACCTGACAGTCTTAAAGTAATCAGCTCCTCAGTTTATCGATCACCGGTTTGCTAAACTTCCCTTCAGCCTATTGAATAACTTAGGCAACAGGGAGGTCAATCTTACCCCCTAATAACTAGTACAGAGCAATCTGCTCGCTGTGCAAGCTTTGTTCCACAGGAGCCCAACAGTGCTTCCTCTAACTTGCTGTGTTTGTGACAACCAATCAGAATTAGATCCATTTTTCTACGCTTGGCAACTTTAAGGATTTCTTCGGCTCTCTTACCTTCTTCAACGCTGACACTGGCTGGTCGCTGTATATTCTTTTTAACCAGTTTTAAAAGCTTTTCCTGAAGTTCCTGTTTTGCCGACTGCTTGGCGTCTGCTGGGAAATAGCTCGCCACAATTGGCATGCCATAACCGGGCATTACCGTCATTACATGCAACACGCAGTCATTTTGTTCTGCCAAATTTCCAGCGGCCTTTAAAATTGCTGCAGCGGGACCGGGTTTCTGAATATCAATTGGCACCAGTATTTTCTTAAACATTTCTATCTCTCGACTGAATTATGCAATTGCGGCCATTGTGTCACGACGGCGTCGTTGTAAATGAATGATGAGACCAAGCAAAAGTAATGCTGGCAAAAACATCCATTGTTTTGATGGTCGATCAGATGGCATCTGTACATCAACCACCTCCCAGTCAAAGTCGATTTTCTGCCCTTCAGCCGGCCCACCAAACGTCATGCTTTCGACTAAAATTTTTCCATCTTCTTCGCGAAGCTCCAAACCCGCGGAATCCATCAGGCGTTTAGCACCGCCCGCTTTTGGCCCAAGTGGCAACATAACTACCTTATCAACCATATCGCCTTCAAGAGTCTCACCGACAACGTGAAGTCTGATCTGTTCGTTTTCGTCGTATGCCTCTGCAATCGCATAGATTTCCGTAGCATCTACTTTTTGAAGTGGGTCGTACATCATGTCCATCCAGAAACCTGGTCTAAACAAAGTAAATACAATCAACAATAAAACCAGGCTTTCCCATAATTTGCTTCGAGTAATAAACCATCCCTGGGTTGCTGCGGCAAACAGCAACATTGCTGTTAATGCTGAAACAATAACCACTATGAGATGGATAGGGCCAGTGATACCTATTAACAACAATTCAGTGTTAAAGATAAACATGAATGGAAGAATTGCCGTGCGTATATCGTAGGTGAAACCCTGTATGCCGGTTCGAATCGGGTCGCCTCCGGATATAGCAGAGGCCGCGTAGGCTGCCAAACCTACTGGAGGCGTATCATCTGCCAGAATACCGAAATAAAAGACAAATAAGTGCACAGCGATTAAAGGCACGATGAGCCCGTTGTCCGCTCCAACCGTTACTATTACTGGCGCCATCAACGACGACACAACGATATAGTTGGCTGTTGTGGGTAAACCCATGCCCAGGATTAAACTAATCACTGCAGTAAAGATCAGCATCAAGATGAGATTACCAGCGGATATAAACTCAACGAATTCAGACATAACCAATCCGATGCCAGTCAACGTCACCGTACCAAGAATGATGCCCGCACAACCGGTGGCAACGGCTATACCAATCATATTTCGTGAACCAGCCACCATGCCGTCCATAAAGTCTGATACACCTTCACTTAGAGCTTTAGACACATCGTCGCTTTTACGGATCAGCGCTTTTATTGGCTTGTGCGTGATCAGAATAATGACCATAAATAAAGTCGCGTAAAATGCCGACAAACCGGGAGAAAGTCTTTCCACGGTCAGACACCAGATCAATACCGCCACGGGTAGTAAAAAGTATAAACCGGACTTAACAATGGGGCCTGGTCGCGGCAGTTCCTCAATAGTGTCACTGGCACCGAGTTCGGGAAAGCGCGTAGCGTAGGCAACTAGAATAACGTACACAGCAAGCAAGATAACTGTTGCAACCCAAAAAGTTGCAGGTCCAAAGACATCTTTGACCCAGCTAAAGCCGTAATAGCTAATGCCAGATAGAATAATAATTCCCAGCACATTGACCAGAAACAAAACCATACTCTGGTACCAGAGCCGTTTATAAGGCCGTGGCAAACCTTCGAGACCGGCCTTGCAAGCCTCAAGATGAACGATATAAACCAGTGCTATATAAGAAATGATCGCTGGCAGAAACGCATGCTTTATAACTTCGATATAAGATATGCCAACAAACTCAATCATGAGGAATGCGGCAGCACCCATAACCGGTGGTGTAAGCTGGCCATTGGTTGATGAAGCCACCTCAACTGCGCCGGCTTTCTCTGCGCTAAATCCAACCCGTTTCATTAACGGGATGGTGAATGTACCTGTGGTCACCACATTAGCGATAGACGAACCAGACACCAGGCCTGTCAGGCCAGAAGATACGACGGCGGCCTTGGCTGGTCCACCACGCATATGCCCTAACAGAGAAAATGCCACCCAAATAAAGTAATTGCCGGCTCCTGCACGCTCCAATAGCGAACCAAATAATACAAACAAAAATACCATGCTCGTTGATACACCCAGTGCAATGCCAAACACGCCTTCCTGAGTGAGCCACATGTGTGACATGGCTTTGCCAAATGAGGATCCTTTCCAGGCGATGACATCTGGAGCAAGATGACCAAAAAACACATAACACAGAAAAATAGCTGCGATGACCATTAACGGAGGACCTAACGCGCGGCGCGCGGCCTCTAGAACCAGAACCACGCCTATAGCGGCCAGCACCAGGTCCAGGAGAATGGGTATTCCGGTTCGTTCGGCAAGCTCAATCGCGTTAACCGATAGGTACATAGTCACGATGATTCCAAGGCCACCCAATACCCAATCCAGACGAGGAATATATTTGCGAGGAGATGACTTTAAAGCAGGGTAAGCCATAAAAGCCAGAAACAACGCAAAAGCCAGATGAATTGAGCGGGTGTCCGTATTATTCAATACGGGAAGCAGGCCACCGAACATGTAGGGTAACGGCGAGGCAATCCAAAGCTGAAAAACAGCCCAGGCAAAAGCCGTCCAGATAAGAAACTTGCCTACCCCACCTTCTGGGCTTCTTGCACCGGTATCGGTAGAGGCAAGCATTTCCTCCAGAGCGTCGTGATCGATTTCATGGGTATCGGTTGAATTCTGGCTCATCGCCACGTCTCCAGAGGAATAATTATTGCACGACCGCCTGAATGGGATCGCTTACGTTCTGAACAGGCCGCAATCACTTTTAGTGCCCTGTCAGAACAATGTCTGATCATTTATTGTAGTTGTGTACTTCGAGCCTGGCTGCCTAAGAATATAGGCTGTGCAGTCAAAGCGCGTTTTAAATAAACCAAACGGGGAGCTTATGCCCCCCGGTCAGTGCTGGGATTACATCCAGCCTTTTTCCTTGTAGTATTTCATAGCGCCATCATGCAATGGTGCTGACAAAGCATCGGAAATCATTTCTGATTCCTTCAGGTTTGCAAATGCAGGATGCAGTTTTTTGAAAGAATCAAAATTCTCAAATACTGCTTTAACAATTTCGTAAACAACATTCTCTGGCACTGCTGTAGAACTTACGAAGGTTGCGCCCACACCAAAGGTTGCGATGTCGTCAGGATTACCGTTATACATGCCACCTGGAATAGTAGCAGTACGATAAAAAGGATTATCTGCAACCAGTTTATCAACAGCTTCGCCACTTACTTCTACAAAATTAGCATCGCAAGTAGTGGTAGCTTCCTGATTCAACGCAGCCGGATTACCCACTAACCAGAAGAAGGCATCGATCTTGTTGTCGCATAATGCACCAGGTGTTTCTGCGGACTTCATTTGTGCAGTCAACTTTAGGTCGTCATTGGTATGCCCCATGGCATTCCAGATAACATTCCAGGTAGCTTCAGTTCCAGAACCTGGGTTACCGATATTAACGCGCTTACCTACCAGATCACTGATGTGCTTAATACCGGAGTCTCTGCGTGCCACCAGACTAACTGGCTCTGCATGTACAGAGAACACCGCACGTAGTTCTTTAAAAGGACCCGCTTTCTTAAAAGAATCCTTACCAGAGCCATTATACGCATGGTACTGCCAGTCAGATTGCGCAACACCCAGATCAAGCTCGCCAGCACGAATGGTATTGATGTTGTATACCGAGCCGCCTGTTGACTCCACCGAACAACGCACACCGTGCTCTTTTCGGTTCTTGTTAACCAAACGGCAAATTGCCCCGCCAGTTGGATAATAAACGCCTGTTACGCCACCGGTACCAATGGTGACAAAGGTTTCAGCCGAGACCGAAGTCGCGGTCATAGTGCCACCCATAGCTACGCCTGCAGCCAGAATCGCAGTGGAAAGATTTTTCTTGGTAAACATAGATGATATTCCTCCAGTTCTCTCGTTTAGTTCAAATACAAAGTCAGCACAGCAAAATCTGCGCCGCGTAGTATTCTTGTAATCTGGCCTTTAGCAGGAAGTGTAACGGCCAAATTGAAATGCAATGAATAATTGCAACTGATATGGTATCGCAATCTTTGATTGCATTTCAACCTCCATTTACTTTACCATCCGGGTAAATTTTTAGATTTAAATTATCGACCATGCCACCCAAAACACTGGATGAACTGCGAAATTTGGTTAATCAAATTCACACCGGGGAAGCAGAGCTTAGCCTGGGACCCAGGGCATTTCAGACTCTGGCAAGATTAATTGATGAGCCCAGACAAGCGGCGGTCTACTCAATAACTGATCTAGCCGCAAACCTTGGCATTAACGCGTCCACTCTAACTCGTTTAGCAAAAAGACTGGGATATCGTGGATTTAATGAACTGCAGGATATTTTCCGTCATTTTGTTGCCAGTGGCCAAACATATTTTTATAGTCATCAGGTTGATCGCATTGTTCACCCCACTCATGGTGGACAAAAAACAATGGAGGTTTTTCTGGAAGTGGTTGGTGACGAAACCAGGAATATTCAAAAATTGAGCAAGGAAGTGGATCCACAGTTGCTAAACGATGCGACCCAACTACTCTGTACCGCACGAAATGTCAGAATTCACGGATTGAGGCAGTTTTATTCTCTGGCCAATTTTTTCTCCTATGGTCTGGGACTGATTCGCGATCGAGTATCAATTCTCGGCGAAGCCGGCCACGGTGTCGCACATTCACTATCCCAGTTGAATGAAGATGACGCCCTGGTGGTTATGGGCTGTAATCCTTATACCCGAGCAACTGTAGACGCCGGGAGGATAGCTTCGAAATATGGCATCCCGGTACTGGCTTTCACAGATTCAAGCGCTTCCCCTCTGGCTGGCAATTCACACTATACCGTTGTCATTCCATCAACTGGACGATTCTATGTCAACAGTACCGCAGCGTGGTCGGTGCTGTTGGAGGGACTGCTAACCTTAGTTGCCAGACGACTGGGAGACGACGCGATAACTACTTTAAAAACTCGAGAACGCCTGTTTAACGAACTTGGTATTACCATTTAAGAGACTATGACAACACATAACGTATTCCATCGCCATACCAAAGCCAATATGCCAACTGCAGTATCTGGTGAGGGCCCTTATATTACTGATCAAAACGGCAAGCGTTATATAGACGCATCTAGTGGCGCGGCAGTGTCCTGTCTTGGACATAACAATCAGGTTGTAATTGATGCCATAAAGCATCAATTAGATTGTATTCCCTACGCCCATAGCTCGTTCTTTACTAGCGATCCCATGGAGCAGTTGGGCACCTATTTATGTGATCGCGCCCCGGCTGGCATTAGTCGTGCGTACTTCGTATCAGGTGGATCCGAGGCCATGGAAGCCGGTTTAAAAATGGCCCGGCAGTATTTTCTGGAACGCGGTGAGAGTCAACGTCGAATCTTTATTTCTCGTCGCCAAAGTTATCATGGCAATACTCTTGGCGCTTTAGCTGTGGGCGGTAATCAGTGGCGCAGGAAACAATTCAGGCCTCTATTAATGGAAAGCCATCATGTCTCACCCTGCTATCCATACAGGGACAAAAGCGATGATGAAACTCTGGAACAGTATGGTTTGCGGACAGCTAATGAACTAGAACAAAAGCTTCTAGAAGTTGGGCCTGAGAATGTCATAGCTTTTGTTGCAGAACCGGTTGTAGGTGCCACATTGGGAGCCGTTGCACCAGTGCCAGGATATTTTTCGCGTATTAGGCAAATATGTGATGAATACGGCATTTTATTGCTACTGGACGAAGTTATGTGTGGAATGGGACGCACGGGTACAATGTTTGCCTGCGAGCAAGATGGCGTTCGTCCTGATCTAATCGCAGTAGCCAAGGGTCTGGCCGCAGGCTATCAGCCCATCGGTGCCTTATTAGTACAGAATGCGATTTTCAATCAAATTCAAGAAGGTAGTGGTTTCTTTCAGCACGGTCACACATTCATGGGTCACGCCACTGCTTGTGCTGCGGCCATTGCTACACAAAACTACATCGAGCAACAAAATCTGCTTAAAAATGTCTCGGCAAGGGGCGATGAGCTAATTCAAGCTCTACAATCCCGTTTTGAAAATCATCCTCATATAGGCGATGTTCGTGGTCGCGGTCTATTTATAGGTGTTGAAATTGTTGAGGACCGGGCCAGTAAGAAACCTTTTGACTCATCTAAGCCTCTGCACACATTAATTAAGTCCACTGCTATGGAGCACGGACTATTATGTTATCCAATGAGTGGCACCATTGATGGCCAAAATGGTCATCATGTTTTAATAGCACCTCCCTACATAATCAATAGTAACCATGTCGATGAAATAACCGAGAAACTGGCCGCAAGCATTAATGCTGCGTTGCAGCTTTAACAGCACCGATAGCGGCAGCCAGGGAATCTGCTAGGTAGATTATCAGCCCTGTCATGGTTATTCGACAATAGCCAATGTAAGACCCAGAATAGTTTTGTTCATTGGCAAAATGAATATTGGGCAAGTTATATAAAAGCTATCTTGCACATGTAGGTTGGATTGCAGAACCTCCTCCCAGCAAAGGCTCTATATACGCCGTAAATACCACTGATATTCTGCTGGAGTAATAATGCGTTGAAACTGTTGGTGCTCAAACTGTTTAACACCGTGATAGAGAGCAACAAACCCTTCGCCCAATATCTGTGCGGCAAATTCGGAACAACTAAACGAGTCCAGGGCATCATTCCAGTTATCCGGCAAGCGTGGTAAATCCTGGCTATAGGCGTCACCAAGATTACGGGCGGGTGGCTGCATTTGTTTGTTTATGCCGTCTAACATGCCACCCAGAACACAAGCACATAATAACCACGGATTAACATCCGCCCCTGCGACACGGTGTTCAATACGTCTTGCAGCTGGGCTACTCATTGGAATGCGTACGGCTACAGTGCGATTATTCACGCCCCAAGATAGTTGTGTGGGCGCATATCCACCCTTAACGAAACGTCGGTAGCTGTTTGCACCCGGTGCAAATATTGCTGTGCAATCAACCATTGAATCTAGCAAACCGGCAACAGACTGATGCAACGAATGGCTACCGGTCTCATCTTCATCCTGAAAAATATTGTCGCCTTGCTGATCCAGGACGCTGACATGGATATGGCAACCATTGCCCGTTCTATCGGGGAATGGCTTGGGCATGAAGGTGGCACAAAACCCGTGCTTGGTAGCCGTTTGACGAACAACGTTTTTCAACATAATGGCATGAGCACAAGCTAGCATGACATTGTCGGTATGATTAAGGTTAATTTCAAATTGCCCTGGTGCATACTCCGAGCTCGCGGCGGATGCATCAATCCCCTGAATTTCACAATAGTTAGCTACATCATTGAGAAAAGCTTTGAAGTCCCACACTTCAGTTAAACCATAGACCTGGACATTGGTTTCTCGAGCACCGGACACCGGTGAATGAGGTAACTCGGGCTGAGAAGTTTCGTTGTCAATTTCGGTCAAATAAAATTCGAGCTCTAAAGCTAACACGGGTCGCAGGCCCTGTTTTGAATATTGCCTCAGAACATTGCTTAATACCGTCTGAGGATCGGCAAAGAATTCGGCGCCAGAACTATCAAGCATGGTAAACATGGCCTGGCCTACGCCCTCTTCCCAGGGCGACCGGCATAGAGTTCCAGGCACAAGTCGGCAGGGATAGTCCGGATCTCCTTCCTCAAGACCCAGTTCGGAAAGACCGACTGTAATACCTGTAACCTCTGTGGAAAAAACTGAATTAGGCAGCTGTAAACCACTACTCTGTAGCTTTTGAAGATCGAATGCAGGCAATCTTTTGCCTCTTAGCACACCGTTTATGTCGGGAATAAAGGTATCAATGAAACGAAGATCTGATAATTCAGACATGGCGGTGTATTTCTCACTCGAAAACTAGGATAATCAGGCGGTTAAATAATATCGCGAAAATTTATGAACAGCCCCGCCAGTGCACCCGAAACACATTTAGATGCGTCTGTTATTAA
>JBLHGU010000144.1:0-12290 GCA_047615875.1 Parasphingorhabdus sp. | reverse complement strand
GAGGCTGGAACAATATTGGCAGGTTTCCAGACTACCGCGTTGCCGAAGGCAAGTGCCGGAGCAATCTTCCAGACTGCCGTTGCCATGGGAAAATTCCATGGCGAGATGATAGCTATGGTACCAACGGGCTCACGGCGTACATCCACGTCAATGCCTGGGCGTGTTGATTCAGCATTCTCGCCAATCTGTCGTAAAACCTCTGCCGCATAGTAGGTAAAGAATTGCCCGGAGCGATAAACCTCGCCCTTGCCCTCTGGCTGAGTCTTACCTTCTTCCCGTGCCAGCAAAGTACCCAGTTCTTCACAATTGGCAATTAACTCATTGCCGATGTTCATTAGCGCGGTGTAACGGGCTTCGAGGCCAGTTTTTGCCCATGCAATCTGAGCTATTTTCGCGGCATCCAGGGCGCGATTAAGCTGCTCAATATCGGCCTGGGCGAACATACCAACGGTATCAGACAAATCAGAAGGGTTGATATTGGCGATTTCACTAACTCCGGCGATCCATTCGCCAGCAATAAAATTATAGTTTGCCGCAGTCATTGATTAATCCTGTTGTAGGGCTATTAAAAGAGTCTTATTCATAAGCATAAAGATAAATGGTGTTACCATTTCAGTCAAACTTATAATAATTAACTATGTTTCAATTAAATTGAAGTATGAATCTAAAACTTGAACAACTTCGCGTGTTTGTGGCAGTTGCCGAGGCTGGCACCATTATTGAGGCTGCTGACAGGCTTGGCCGTACTGCATCCGCGGTTTCTATGACTCTGAGCCATATTGAACACCAGCTCAATGGAAAACTATTCGATGGGGAGCGTAAATCAAAGCTAAGCCCGTTGGGGAAATTCACTCTGCAGCAGGCGAAATCGGCAGTAGAGTCTCATCGTCATGCGGTTGATGATATCCAACGATTTGCTAATGGTGATGAGGGTTTATCTCGAATTGCTGTGGTACCTTCAGTGGCCATTCGCATACTACCCCAGGTGGTTCACCAGCTACGCAAACAACTACCTCGACTTCAGGTCGATATCCGCGATATCGACACAAATACGATACACGATGTGGTCTATGAGGGGCAGGTTGATTTTGGTATAGCCAGCCTTGCTGATAACAACCGCCTTGATGCAGATTTTCTACTGGAAGATTCATACAGACTCATTTGCCGCCACGATCACCCGTTGACCCGGAAAAACGGACCAATAAAGTGGACCGACATTAGTGTTGACGAATTTATCGTTAACGGCCTTTGTGAACATATAGCCGATCCTGGCATGCAGTCGATGGTCGACAGGTCCAATTTGTATATACACAACACACTATCGATATTGGCGTTTGTAAAGGAAGGCCTAGGAGTCACTATACTTCCTGCGTTAACACGACCTGATGAGCAGAGCTACGCTGCGCTACAAATAGATAAACTGGAAGTTAAACGAGCCTTGTATATTCTGAAACGCAAATCAGTGAGCTTGAGTCCAATAGACATGCGGTTGATCAACTCGATACGTATATCGATTGCGCAGTTGGTGCTGGATTGAGCATGAGAACTGGAGAGACTGTAATTTGAACTGTACATCTGCTAGTCCTAACTAATATCGTATATACTATGGGCAGAAAGGCACCCCTCTCCTGCGTCAGCCGGACCGAATAAGCGGCAACCCATTACCTGAACCCAAATCCCTACTACAACCTATCGATTTAAGTAGCCATAGACGCGGATTTCCTAAGTGCTACATGCCACATATCGATTATTCTTCTTATACTCAGAGATCACAAACCATGCTAATCATTCCCGAAATTCAGATTCGAGACGGCAAAGTCATCACGCGCTCTGCTAGCCAGGGAAATGATGTGATTCACGATATTTTACCAATGGAGGCGTTGATGAAATTTGTCGATGCCGAGGCTAAAATAATTCAGGTAGTCGATATCGACGCTGCTCGTTCGAAGCTAGCAAACAACGAGGCGCTAATAAAACAAATGATTGCTGAAACTGATACGCCGATACAAGTATCTGGCGGTATCAGGACTCTTAATCAGATCAATGACTGGTTCGAGTCAGGAGCTGCCCACGTGGTACTCGGCACTGTCGCAATCACCGATAGGCCTCTGGTAATAGAGGCGGCAAATCGCTTTCCCGGCGGCATAATTGTGCATATGACGAGTAGTAACGGCCATGTTGTTATCGACGGCTGGAAAACACAGACAACGTTTAAGCCAGAAGACATTATTAGGGAACTGCAGGTATCAGGGATCGCAGGGGTAATCCATAAGGCTACCGAAGATATGGATGGTGATTTTTTGGAAGAACTGGCATTGACCGAGCAACTAAGCCAGGATGTATCCATTCCGATTTATTCCAGTGGCACAGTACTGACGCTGGACGATATATCGCGGCTACGCTACTTGCCAAATATCAATGGCGCGATAATTAGCCATGCACTGATGACTGGCGAAATTTTGCTGGAGGACGCGTTGCGGGTAGCCGCGCAGAAAGGAGCAAACCCCGAACCGGAAACAGTTACGCAGAACGTCAAAATGGGGGTTCATAAAGGTATCAGGGCTTATCTTGCTGCTTATAATACTTCACAGGCCTCCAGGGTCTGGAACCTGGCGTTACGCGAGGCGATTACCGATGCCAATGCCTACATTGAAGTCAGTATTCCTCAGCACGATCTGGAAGTCGATGAAGGTCAGTTGACACCCAGGGATATACAGCAACGCTATCAGAATGAGCTAGACAATTCCGATATCGTTATTGTGATACTAGATGGCATAGAAAACGAGGCCTGGACAGGTTTCGAATGCGGCTATGCGCGCGCCAAAGGCAAGTATATTTACGGCATATCGGCCGACCAGGAGATGAGGGATTCGAATCAGAAGCGTTATGCATCCATGTGCGACGAACTGATTTTCTTCACACCCGGGGACAACCTGTATGCATCGCATAGTGAAATCTCACAAGCATTGGCAACCCGGACGATGCTGCGGGTCTAGTAGTTTATGAACGCGAAAATTTCTCATAGGACATATGCCGATGAGATGCATATGAAAAATAATGACGACATTCCGTTAGTTTTGCCGATTTCAATGACTGAGTGAACAGCAGAAACCGAAAGATCAGTACCGGCAATAGGCCGACTCATAAGTCCGAATTCACGAACGTGATTGCAAGAAGCTGCCCGAATATCCGTGACTAATGGCAACATCACTTTTTCCATTTGATCACCCTCAATATAGTTGTATTAAGCAACTTTGTTGATATTTCTTATAAAGGTCAAGGTCGACTCCAAACTGGATAAAAGTGATAGTAGATGTTTACACACTAGAGTATTTCAACTCTAGTCGCTTTGACGGCTAATTGCCCATCTGAGACTTTCGCTGTGATTAGGCAAACTAACTGAGCCTGACAGGAAGTGATATTTAATCGACATCAGTGAAGTGTAGGCCCATACTGAAAACAGACATTTGGATTTCCGCTTTTTGATTACGCCACTTACAATATATAATGTATGGAGAAGATGCACAAATTGATAAAAATCATTAGCATCATCCCTCAAAACCTCCTAGTTTAGGTTTCTCATTTGCTGCCGTTTCAAACGGTTGTCAGTTCATGATTAGGATAGAAGGCTTTGTCAATTCATACGAAATTCAAAGACCAAATTCTGTTGAATCAGAAATGTAAGTATGGCAAGAATTCTCATCGTACCTGGCAGGAGTAATGATGCAAACGTATTCTGAATATTTTTATGCAGTCGTATCCGATTGGAGCAGGATTGTAGGTAAAGATATGAACGGGTTGAGTGTCAGGCAAAAGGATGAACAGTTCCTATCTGAGATGTGCAACACTTTGAATGAACTGACACTCAGAGAAAGACGTGAAAACTTGCGACTTCTATGGTGGTTTGCAGCTGCATTTGTCGAGTGTCTCAAAGATGGTGGCATCACGTATTCAGAAGATAATATTGCTATCTGTAGACTGTTTTCCGATGTAATCAACACGATTTCACAAGGACAGTCAGACCGGTCGGATCAAAAGTTATTTGATATTATAGAGATGATGAAAAAGGAGATCTGCGATTCGCGGAGCGACGGACCATTACTCAATGAGGTAAAGGAAATTCTCATATCTGATCAGCGTCGAATTCGTATGAGTAAACTGCAAAGAAGAACCGACTAATAACGACAAGAAATTCAATATACATATCATTTAACAATCCACACTTATGATCGTTGTGAGTATATTGGGCAAAGCTCTATAGGTACGCTGAGTAAGTATTGTTTGTGTAATGTGGATATCAATACCACCTCGCATCTACGTTCGACAAAAGGTGTAGCGTTTTGGTGATCTGGCTACATGCACATGTTATGTGTCACCATAACTAAGGGAATTATCTCTTCAGGCGCGGCCGGTTTTACGCAGGGTGTTGATCATGGATGCCGCGTACGTATTTGTAAGATGCCTATCATCCAAATTTATTAGGTGGTCTGTGTATACTCAAAACAAAATTAGGCGCTTAGTCGAAATATTAGTTTGACACAAATATTTAGGAAATAATCGTGCCAAAAAAATATTCTGTAGCAATTGTATTATTTGAGGAATTTGAAGTTCTGGACGTCTTCGGACCAATAGAAATGTTGGGAATGTATCCTGAAATGTTTGACTTACATCTAGTGGCACAACAAGCTGGAGAAATAAGCAGCGCTCAAGGCCCTCGGTCTGTAGTCGATGCAGAATTTAGTGATCCATTCCAATACGACATTCTACTTGTTCCGGGTGGCAGGGGTACAAGGCGCGAAGTCGATAATCATGTCATTTTAAAGTGGCTAGAAAGTCAGTCAAAAAGTGCTAGCTTTATCACATCTGTTTGTACCGGAAGTGCTGTACTTGCCAAGGCCGGAATATTAGATGGGGTTCGTGCCACAAGTAATAAAATGAGCTTTGAATGGGTTACTACTCAAGGTCCTAATGTAGAGTGGATTAGCCAGGCTAGATGGGTTGAAGATGGAAACATATTTACTTCTTCGGGGGTGTCAGCAGGAATGGATATGACTCTAGCGCTGATCAATAGAATACTTGATAGAAAATCCTCTGACGATGCAGCCCTTTGGGCTGAGTATAGTTGGCATACTGACCCAGGCAGAGACCCGTTTGCAAAGGCTTGGGGTTTAGTTGATGACTGCTAACAGGGTTAGTGTGTCAATTGAACTCACACTTTACTATTGTAGCTCGCATTTGATTGATGGCTGAAATGTGTATTGATAAAACAGCCTATTATTTCAACTCTAGGCAATTCGGCGACTATTTTCCCAATTCCGTGATTCGTCTAATGTATGTTCTGTTAGCGAATTTGAATGTTCAGTAGACAGTGTAAGATCGAGACTGATTAATAACAGATAACTAAACCAGTCATCTTCTCAACCGAATACCGGAGCGACTCACCATTTAGATCGACGGGGGAATATTCTGGTTACGGTGGAATAAGTTAGTGGGGTCATATTGATTTTTAAGTTTTTGTAGCCGTGGAAAATTATCGCCAAATGCAGATTTAACTCGTTGGTCTGATTCATCGTCATCCATGTAGTTCGAATAAGCACCCTCTCTGCTAAAGGGCTGTAGTGAGTCGTAAGTTTGCCTGGTCCATTCTATATTCTGCTCATTATATTGAGGGTCCTGCCACTGCGAGATAATCAGAATGCTGTAACCTTTCTGTCGATGAGGAAAGGCCGTAGCTGATGAATCCAATCGTGTTGCGGCACCATGAAAGTTTTCTATAAATATCTTGCTTGAATTTGAAGGGCATTGATCAAATTGCTCGATCAGTACATCGAACAGATCGTCGGTTAGACTACTAACGAAACAGGCTTTCCAATAATATAGCTCAAGTTTGGGAACACCTGGATCGAGTAATTGATTTAAGTCGGTGTAGCGCATTGAGCCGATATGGTCTACAACTGGCTTGCCAAAGCTTTTGATGTTTTCAACAGCTATAGCGGCATCTTCAGGGCTTCCACAATGGCAGGCCAGCATTGCGGCTAACGGCGTGCCCGAGTCATCCCGGGCGTGGGTGAGGCCTCCCAGTAGAGTAAATTCATCTGGCATATCGGCGGTAGCTTCGCGATAAAAATTCAGCATATCTCTCGCCGCGCTAAAGGGATGCGCAATCATGCCACCCTGAATTATTGGCCCTACTTCGTGCAGAGCAAATTCAAAACTCGTAACAATGCCGAAGTTGCCACCGCCACCTCGGAGCCCCCAGAATAATTCGGGGTTTTCTTCGCTTGATGCAAGCAAAATTTCTCCTTGAGCACTGACCATTTCCACCGACTTAAGATTGTCGATGGTGTAGCCATATTTACCCATCAGAAAACCGAAACCACCACCCAGGGTTAAACCTGCCACGCCAGTACTGGAAACAGCACCACCAGTGGTTGCCAGGCCGTGCAATTGACTGGCTCGATTGAACTCACCCCAGGTAACCCCGGCCTGCACACGCATGCGCTTCTGCACCGGATCC
Source organism: Parasphingorhabdus sp. (assembly GCA_047615875.1). Classification (GTDB taxonomy): domain Bacteria; phylum Pseudomonadota; class Gammaproteobacteria; order Arenicellales; family CAJQKF01; genus JBLHGU01. Next base: position 5,773 of record JBLHGU010000144.1, on the reverse strand, counting down.
ACCCAGGTACCCTTCATCAGGCCAAGATCTATCATTATACCGTCGTCACACACTGCGCGGCCTGCCACATTGTGGCCTCCACCGCACACAGCTATCTCAAGATTCTGATCGATTGCGAAGGCCAGAGAGTCCTTAACGTCAGCGTTGCCGAGACAACGAGCAATTAACGCTGGATGTCGATCGATCATACCGTTATGCACGCGACGGACTGTTTCGTAACCATCATCTCCAGGCAGCAGTAGGCTACCGCTAAAACTACTTACCATTGGTGCCAACATCGACTGCTGAAAAAATTTTGGCTGGGGCATGATTCTTTCTCCTGTCTATTATTTTTCACTATTAAATCACCAATATAATTGAATAGACAGAGGATAGATTACATAGTTACTATTCATATATGAATAGTAACTGGGACGATTTGCGTTTTTTCCTGGCCATTGCACGGCAGGGAACCTTAACTGGTGCCGGAAAGATATTGGGTGTTAGCCAGCCAACGGTATCAAGGCGACTGGAATCACTGGAGGGGCAACTTAAAACCCGGCTTTTTGATCACTCAAGACTGGGTTATGAGCTCACCTCTGCCGGCCTGGATCTATTTGAGACGACACAAAAGCTAGAGCAAGATGTAGCCGAAGTACAGCGCAGAATATATGGTGAAGATCAGAATTTGACTGGCGGCCTGCGCATCACCTGCACGGAAATATTTTTAAATGGTTTTCTCACTCCTTTCATCTGGAAATTCTCAAAACGTCACCCGGATATAGAACTGAGCATTCTTTGTACCCAGTCCCAGCTTAATCTCAGTCGCAACGATGCTGATCTTGCCATCCGATTTACCCGACACCCACCGGAGAATCTTGTTGGTCATAATCTGGCTGGTGTGGCCTATGCTATCTATGCTGCCAAAGATTGTATTGGCACACAGTATGACCCTGCAGATCGAGACTCGTGGGAGTGGATCGGTGTACACGATGAAATGCACAACCGCATGTTGTTTCAGAGCGTGCTACCGAAAATTCAGTTCAAACACCGCATCGACGATATGTCAGCAATGCAATCCATGGTTCAGTGTGGGCTCGGTGTTTCAGTATTACCCTGCTATATAGCTGATAGGGATCCGTTATTACAGCGCCTGCATCCAGATATTCTGAGTGAAAGTACAATCAGCTTGTGGGTACTACACCATCCCGATGTTCGCCGGGTTTATCGTTTGCGTTTATTTGTGAAATTTCTAAAAGACCTGATAAAAGACGATCTTGATTTGATTGAAGGTCGTCGTCCGCTAAGTACAGAAGGCGGGAATTAGAGTGTTATGCGCGCGGCTTTATCCATCGATTGGAAAGAAGCTTTTCCATTTTCGGCTTTGGTAGTCACCGTACTTAAAGGGCGTAAATGTATCACTACCATCCAGTGCAGAAATCTCCATGGTTGCTGTTGGATTAACAAAATAGGGGATAGAGTAACGGTCCGTACCGCATCGGTTTATCACACGGTGTTGAGTAGAAGAATAACGCCCATTGCTCAAATATTGAAGAATATCGCCAATATTAACTATAAAACTGTCATCTAGGGGTGGGGCACCCACCCATTCGCCGCTTTTTGACTGAACTTCAAGCCCGCCATTATCGTCCTGCCACAAAATTGTGAATGCGTCTGAGTCGCTATGAGGCACCACTCCAATGTTATCTACACTCTGCGGATTTTCCTGGGGTGGATAATGATTCAGCTTTAACCGCGATGTAGGCCTTGAGAAATGATGGCTATAAAAATCTCCCGGCTGGCCCAGTGCATCGGCAAATGCCTGTCCTAATGTGGCTGCAATTTTCTCAACTGCAGCGAGATAAGTAGTCATTGCAGTTTGTAATGTAGGGGAGTTCCCGGGCCACCGATTGCTCTGTTCTAATGGATGACGAGAATCATCTGTGAAATCCACACCTATCCAGAAACCCTCCTGATGACTGGTACCGGAAAAATCCTCAGTAATTTGGCTACGGTAATAGAGTGGCAAATAGCCGCGCATTGATGAATCAAGTCCGACTGCGCTTTTAGAGGATTCTGGTTGATCGAAAAACTTAGACGATGCCTTTGCAAGCTGGGTTATTAATTGTGGATCGAAACCATGCCCAACAATATAGAAAAACCCAACATCACGGCAAGCCTGATCTATTCTGCCAATTACTTCATTTCTGCCAGCATCACCGAACAACGGTGCGATATCAATAACCGGGATTTCGCTAAAATTTAGTAATCTTGATATTGGCAGCGCCATATTTCATCTGTAAGTTGTATTCGATTTAAGGGAACTTTCATTTATACAAGATTTCCATCAGTACACGGATGCACGAACGTTCATCCTATCCCATTAGGTCGACGCATCTGATACTCAAGGTATCTTGTGATACACAAGATACATCAACATCCTTCATTGCTGCAATCCACTGCTAAATAAAAATATGCTTTTCCGACCGGAGCTGGTTGAAACCAGCACCTAACCACCACTACTTACTTCGCCATTTCCGTCTTTGTCACCCCTCGACAATTTGCGGCGAGTTTCATTCGCAGCTTTTACGATATTTGGTACTGAATCTTCCCATTTAATGGTACCGGTCGTTTCTCCGGCATTTGCCTGAGTAGCAGTGAATGAGAAAATGGCGGCAATGATGATGATTTGAGATAAGTTTTTCATGATATTCACTAATAGTTTGTCTGTGGTATTAACTTAGTCGCGAAGTCAGCAATTTCGGTTCAAACTTTTTTGAGCCAAATCGTTCGGCATAAGATACCCAGCACCTGGCCCATGACCTTGGATTGGACGGCGATCAGAAATCGCAAGGGATAAGGAAAACTCAACACCTATTGGCAAATCGGCACCTCGGGCAAGAGCATGTTCTCAGTTACCATCCGGACTCGAAATACCGGATAGTGCTGAATTACAATCTAGTAGTGAAGAGTATGCTCGGGACGGTGGCGTTGGTAGGAGACGCCGCCAATTAAAATATAGCTAATTATGTCTCGTTGTATCGCAGGGCCTACTAGACCATATAACTGGTTCAACTGAATCTGAAAAGGTACACTATACACATGATAACTTAAATGTGTATCTATCAGAAAATTGTCACGAAAAGCCATTTTTTGTAATTAAAAATATTCAGTAAGTAGTGTTGAATATTAGTCACCTGGTCAACTATTAGTCATTTATGAGTCTAGATCCTGGTAAGTATTTAGTAACTGGTGGTGCCAGTTTTATTGGCAGTCATCTTGTTGAAGAACTACTGCGTTTGGGTTGTGACGTGAGAGTTGCAGATGACCTTTCCAGTGGCAAGTTGGAAAACTTGAGCTCTGTGATCAAGGATATCGAATTTGCAAAAGGAAACTTAAGGGATCTAAATTTTTCTATAGCAGCTACCAGTGGCTGTGACGCAATATTTCATCTAGCAGCTGATCATGGAGGACGTGGCTATATCGCAACACACCCTGCCAATTGTGCTGGCAATATGGCACTGGATAATATTGTTTATGAATCCGCGGTTAAGAGTGGAGTTGAACAAATTACTTTCGTCAGCTCCGCATGTGTGTATCCCACGAACATTCAAGAAGATAAAAACCTGCTGCAAGAGAATATGGTTGATTTCAGCAAGCAAGGAGGTGCTTTTGCGGACGAAGAATATGGATGGGCTAAGCTAATGGGGGAATTGTCTCTTAAGGCTTATCATAAGCAATATGGTATTAGATCTTCATCGGCTCGATTGTCAACAGCGTATGGTCCTCGTGAGAACGAGAGTCATGCTTTGATAGCGCTTATCGCAAAAGCGTTTGTGAAGCAGACACCATATGAAATATGGGGAACTGGTGAGCAGACGAGAGGGTTTACTTATGTTGACGACATTGTCCAGGGTATTGTCCTGGCAGCAAAATTCATTGAGGACGGAAGTGCCATGAATGTCGGCACATCCGAGTATATAAGCCTAAACAGAATTGCTGCGGAAATATTCAAGATTCTGGACTGGGAACCACCCGGTGGAATAACGTATTTGTTAGATAAACCTGTTGGTGTGTTACATCGTGCACTGGATGGGGGGCACGCTTTTAAAAGGACCGGGTGGTTGCCGAAAATGCTTCTTGAAGATGGAATAAAAAAGACGATAGATTGGTACATTAATACTCATACCATGGAGTCAGTTCGTCATAATCTTTCATCTTTATTGATGCAACGGTAATGCCGAAGGCGCTCAATGATTGATAGTATGAAAGCTCTCCATTTGAATCAACGACCGAAAAATAATTATTAACTCGGTGCTCAATTTCAGGCGGGCTGGAAACTAGAGATTGGTCGAAAAACCAATCCCGCGCGGGCAAAATGCCCACTCTCGGCTACTAGCCTGGCATGGGCTGTTAGTTTTATATCCAGGCTGAAGCCGATATTACCCATCTTTGCTTCCCAGTAGTCTTGTGATTGACAATTAACATGATGCCAACCAGGTTGGCCAGGGCCGGCAAAAGTCATAAATACGAATCGTGTTGCCGTAGCAAATGTAGCTAGAAAATTGTCACTGAACTTTTCTTCAACATGTTCAACGAATTCACAACTCCAGACCATCTCGCAGGCTTGATGCGGTTGCCAGGGTCCACTTGTGAAATCATGCAATATATGTTGTTCGGGTATTTTACTAGCCAGTAGAGCGCGCTGGCTGCCTTCTACGCCAACTACGCGACAACCGTGGGTCTGGAAAAATCGCGCGGCATGACCCTCTGCACACCCAACATCCAGTACCGAGTGAATATTAAGCGTGCTCATCGCCCACAACCATAATTCGGGATGCCAGGTGGCAGGGTCACTATTTTGTACATCCAACCCTGAAGGGGCGGACTCACTCCGACTCATGATATAACCACCCAAGTGTCCTTCACTAACGTTAAAATTATTAGCCTCCCATTCGTCCATCAAATCTCCGGTTTCACAAATATCATGTATGAGCAGTCTGAGGAATGATAACATCTTGTAAGCTAACGCTAGACACCAAGTATTAAACTACAACCCCGACAAAAACCATCTTGAATAACCACTACTGGAATGAATTGTTGGTGAATGACGCATTCACTAATACCCATAAAAATCGTTATCTAGCTTTTGATATCGACCAGGGTGGGTTGAACAATATCCGTATGGTTTTTGAATACGCTGTTGTTATTGCAGCCATCACACGCCGAACTCTGATACTGCCCCCTGCGCAACCCTGGTATCTTATTAATCAGGCCAGGATGGGCAAGGCCGAGGGAAGCACTGATCTAGCTGACGTATTCGAACTATCAGCCATCGACAATGCGATGCCATTTCTCACTACCAATGAATTCTGTCAAACAGCCGCACATCACCTCAAAATACCCAATCAGTTTTTGCAACAGACATTTGATGAGACGCTGGAGTATGATCGTCTTCAGGAGTGGCGACAGTGGTTGCTTCACAACTCAGAAATCCTAGACTGGAATAGTTATGAGTCGTTGCTTTGCTATCCGGATATAAAACGTGCACTTCGTGGCCCACATATGTCTGACCTGTACAGGGCCAATCGCAAGCTAAGGGAATTGACACCTCGCATGCTTGCGTCGCCCATTATCTATCTTCCAAGTGATAACAACCATCGTTGTCTCGGACCCGTCGCAACAATGCTGGCTACGGAGACTGAGCATCTGCCACGACTTTGTCGTCGCCTGTTGAAACATCACGTACGTTACCGTGACGAAGTATTTGCATGGGCAGAAAAGATACGCCATT
>JBLHGU010000143.1:0-12425 GCA_047615875.1 Parasphingorhabdus sp. | reverse complement strand
TAGAGGTTGGCTATTTTGAAGTCTACAGAGCCAGCAGCAACGTGCAAAAGTGCGACTCAAGCGAACGAGGTGGAACAGAATTCTGCCGGGTCGGATGTGAGTGATGGGGAGACTTTGACAATGGAATCCGGGACGAAAGCGGAGTCGGTAGGGTTCCCCGACTTCAGAGTCGTTTATGAACCGCCGTATGCGGAACCGCTTGTGCGGTGGTGTGGGAGGACGGTAGGGGCAACCCTACCTCCTACCCGATTTTGCATGATATTAGTAAATGTTGATGGTTACTAAATCAGCAGTTTTTATTGCGAGGTTCCACGTGAAACAAATATTAGGCAATATCGAGACCTTTGAGGTTAATGGGGGGAAATCTCGCCTTATTAGGCTGTTTTGTAGGTGGAACTGAATTATATGCAGAGAATTGTTTCACGTGGAACAATTAAGAGAAAAACTATCTTCAGAGGTTTGACGCAACGGCTATGTTGATCGTAAATCAATACAATTAGAACAAATCAACTCTGTTCACTATCTAATTGAAAAAAATGCTAAAATCCGTCTTTTTCGCCCTCGGAAATCCTCATGTCTGACACACCCGCATATGACTCCAGTAGCATAAAAGTCCTCAAGGGACTTGACGCCGTGCGCAAGCGCCCCGGTATGTATATTGGCGATACGGATGACGGAACCGGTTTGCATCACATGGTGTTCGAAGTTGTTGATAACTCTATTGATGAGGCATTGGCCGGACACTGCAGTCAAGTTGATGTAAGCATTCACGTAGACGAGTCTATTACAGTAAAAGATGACGGGCGGGGTATACCAACAGGTGCCATAGAAGAAGAAGAAGGTAAATCTGCGGCCGAAATTATAATGACCGTCCTCCATGCAGGCGGAAAATTTGATCAGAACTCTTATAAGGTTTCCGGCGGCTTACATGGTGTCGGTGTTTCAGTGGTAAACGCCCTATCAGAATCTCTGACATTAACGATCTATCGGGATGGCGATATCTATCGTCAGAACTATTCCCTCGGTGTTCCAGGTATCGCAAATATAGAGTCAGGTGCAACGACACGTACCGGTACAGAAATACACTTTAAACCTAGTGCAGAAATTTTCACAGATATCCAGTTTCATCACGACATTTTGGTTAAGCGCCTCCGAGAATTGTCATTTCTAAACAGTGGTGTTCGAATAGTTCTTAACGACGAACGATCAGGCACTCAAGATGTTTTTGAGTATGATGGTGGAATTGCGGCCTTTGTAAGCCATTTAAATCGTAAAAAGACACCTCTGCATCCGACTGTAGTCCACCTGCACGATGAGAAAGATGAGGTTTCAGTGGAAGTTGCGCTGCAGTGGAATGACTCTTATCAGGAAAATGTATTCTGCTATACAAATAATATACCTCAGCGCGATGGCGGTGCTCATTTATCTGGTTTTCGCGCAGGTATGACTCGAACGCTGAATCAGTATCTTGAGAAAGAGGGCTACCTGAAAAAATCCAAGGTAAGTATTAGTGGTGATGATGCCCGGGAAGGGTTAACAGCAGTTCTTTCAATAAAATTGCCAGACCCTAAATTCTCGTCCCAAACCAAGGATAAACTGGTGTCATCCGAAGTAAAGGGCATTGTAGAAGGTATTTTGACTGAGCACCTGAGTTCGTTTTTGTTGGAAAATCCAAAAGAGGCGAGGTCCGTCGCGGCGAAGATTATAGAGTCTGCCCATGCGCGGGAGGCTGCGCGAAAAGCCAGAGAAATGACACGTCGCAAAAGCGCTCTTGATTTAGGCGGTTTGCCTGGAAAACTAGCTGACTGCCAGGAAACAGATCCCGCACTCTGTGAGATTTACCTAGTGGAGGGTGACTCTGCGGGTGGTTCTGCAAAACAGGCTCGTGATCGCAAGTTCCAGGCCATCTTACCTCTAAAGGGTAAGATCATGAATGTCGAGAAGGCACGCTTTGATAAAATGTTGGGCTCTGACGAAGTTACAACAATGATTACAGCTCTGGGTACTGGAATCGGTATAAATGACTTTGATATTAATAAGTTAAGATATCATAGGGTTATTATAATGACTGATGCGGACGTTGACGGCTCACACATTCGAACACTGTTGTTAACCTTTTTCTATCGGCAGATGTCTGAACTGTTGGAACGTGGCCATATTTATATTGCACAGCCACCACTGTATAAAGTTACAGTAAAGAAGAAAGAAATGTATCTTAAGGATGATCGGGATCTGCAGGACTATTTACTATCCCTTGTCATAGAAGATGCGGTAATTAAATCGGTATCGGATGATTCTCGGCAGGTCAGTGGTGCACTGTTGAGTAATATGAGTAACCAGTATTTTGCGTTGGAAACTATATTGATTCGACTGGCCCGGCGCTATGAACGATGTGTACTTGACGCGTTATTAATCTATCCGCCGATATTAATGAGTCAGTTGGAAAGCCCTGAGCAGGCAGAAAAGATAGCCACGGACCTTTTAGAGACTTTTGAGAATATTCGAGATCCATTGACAAGGTATAAGTCCTCTGTAGAAACCGACGAAGAAACTCAAAACAGTGTGGTTGTTATCGAAAGTGAAAAATATGGATATTTCAGCCAAACGCGAATCGATGCTGAGTTTATAGTGTCTGGTGAGTATCAGAAAATAGTTGATTTCAAAAACCTGCTCGACCAGAACCTAACGTTTCCTGTTACTGTCGTGAGGGGAGAGAAAGAGAATGAAGCTAATAACTTCAAGCAGGCCCTGGACTGGTTATTCCAGGAAGCCAAAAGAGGCATGGGAATTCAACGCTACAAAGGTCTGGGTGAAATGAACCCGGAACAATTATGGGAAACTACCATGGATGTGACAGTTCGCCGTTTGTCCCAGGTAACCATAGAAGATGCCGTTGGCGCTGACGAGATTTTCACAACACTGATGGGAGATCATGTGGAACCACGGCGTAATTTTATAGAGCAAAACGCTTTTTCTGTTCTGAATTTAGACGTATAAGCCTCGGGGTCTGTCTCTCAATAACTTAACCAGCTCCGCCTCTTCTTAGTGCAGCGTACGTGGAAAGGAAAGTACGAATTCAGGAATCTGTGCGTCAAATAACCCCATAGCTTTAGATAGCATCTGATAGCTACCACGCATGGTACCTACAGGCGTTGCCAAAAAGGTACCACTGGTATATTCAAAACTATTTCCGGGTTGTATGTGGGGTTGTTGGCCTACTACGCCATCCCCTCTGACTTCCTGCACATTGTCATTGGCATCTGTGATTATCCAGTGGCGGGATAACAGTTGTACTGTCTGAACGCCACTATTTGCTATTGTGATGGTGTAGGTAAAGAAAAACCGGTCCTCATCAGGGTTCGAGCGTTGTTCAATGTACGCTGTTTGAATGGAAATTTCTATTTTTGGTAATTGTTCTGACATGGAGCCGGATGAGCAGATAACTGCGATTGTGTCTTTGCGGTGATAGTACCAAAATGGGAGCTTAAGGGATTAAAAGGTTGTGTAAATTTCTTATAATAGATTGAGATGTTCGAAGGTCATCTCTAAACTCTTCAGATTCAGGCACAGGAGACGCTTACGAATTCCGGCTCCAGACAATCTAGTCTTACTGCTGTTAGACTTTGTCCCCAAACACAACCGCTATCTAAAGAGATAACGGCACCGCCTTTTTTGAGGCCCAAAGTCGACCAATGCCCAAATACAATCGGTTTTTGGTAATCCTGTCGTAGGTGATGTTGAAACCACGGTATTAATCCAACGGGCTGGCTACCAGGACTTCCGTTCTGTTCGAAGTCAAGATGACCTGATGCATCAATATACCGCATGCGGGTAAAACTATTAATAATAAAGCGTGTGCGACCCCAGCCTGATAAATTATCACGCCAATAATTAGGTAGCATGCCATACATAGTTGAAAGTAATTGGCGATAATTATCGCCACAAAGCAAAATTTCTACTTCACGAGCCAGACTTGCGGCCTTTTCTATACTCCAGCCCGGGTAGATTCCTGCATGTACCAGTACAGCGTAATTATCATTAATCATCAGAGGCTGAGATCTGAGCCAATTTAGTAGATCATTGGAATCGGGTGCATTTAGTACATCTGCTATGGTGTCTTTGGGCTTAATCGGCCGAAATCCCTCTGATACCGCCAGTGTATTCAGGTCGTGGTTACCGAGAACGCAGCGAACGCTGTCGCCCAGCTGCATTATGAGTCTCAGGGTACCGAGAGAATCAGGTCCGCGGTTTATCAGGTCACCGACTAGAAATAGTTGATCCTTTTCAGGTGAAAATTGAATTTTTTCCAGTAATTTGAATAGTGACTCACGGCAACCCTGAATATCACCTACAGCATAAACTGCCAAATGATGCCTCCATGACTTAACTAATCCGAGTGACGCAGGATAGTGAGCTAACAGAGGCTAGTCGCCCTGCTCCAGTATTTCATTGAGGAGGTCATCCTCTTCTTCTGGCGGGTTTCCATCATAAACATCGTTAACCCGTTTTTGCAGGTATGCTTCGCGCACAAACACATAAGGATCAAGTTGCTCCTGCAGGATTTTCTCGGATTTTAGTAAGCCAGAGCGGGCATCAACGGCTCGGGTAGCAAACAGACTCCACTTTAAGGTTTCATCCTCAATACCCGCGGTCATGTCGGTATAGGCATACTGTGGAATTAAACCCGCCGCATCCCTCACGCTGCTGGGTCCAAGCAGCGGCAATACTAAATAAGGACCTGCGGGCACACCCCACTTTCCCATAGTTTGACCGAAATCCTCTTTGTTTCTTGGTAGATTAAGATGAGTTGCCACATCAAAAACCCCCAATATCCCAAAGGTGCTGTTTAACACGAATCTAAAACTGTCTTTTGCCGCCTGTATACCCTTACCCTGTAGTACATCATTAACAATAGTGGTCGGCTCACGTAGATTAGAAAATACATTCTTCACACCTCGACGTACTTTGGGTGGTACATGCTTCACATATCGACTGGTTATGGGCTTTAGCACCCAGCGATCGAGTTTGGAGTTAAATCGATAGACACGACGATTAAAACCTTCAAATGGATCGGCGCTTTTCTTAACAACTACATCGCCATCATCGGCCCAGACAACAGCCGAGGTCATAGCCGGTGCGGCTAACACCAGGGCTAGAAGTAACGACGCAAACAGCGACTTGATATTAGATCCCCACATGACGCATTCCAAAAAGTTTATTGATTCAAAGACATTATAACGGTACTAACCAGCAGATACACTGCTTGATAATGCTACACATTGCAGCTTGGCCATTTCCTGCTTTACCAAACACTGGTAGCATAATAGCAGTTATCTAAACTAACCCATTTTACCATGCGTCTATTATTCCTACTCTTGCTTAACACAGTATTAATATCAGCTCCTGTACAATCACAGGATATTAGCGAGGACTGGGCTAGAATATGTGAGGACCGAGGTGCTTTTAAAGGTAAATGCTATATTAGCCAAACACTAAAATTGAAAAAAAGTGGCAAAAAATTGTTTCAGATTGCCGCAGGTTATCCTTTGGAAGGTGACCTTCCGCTAATACTGGTTAGCGCACCTTTGGGTATTTACCTGCCAGCAGGAATTATTATGCAAATCGATAAAACCGAAGCCTACAAGGCCATTGTTGCATATTGCAATATTGATGGGTGCCATGCTTACTACCGAATGAGTGAAAGGTTTGAGCGATTATTTCAGCAAGGGCGTTGGTTAAATGTGTCTTATTTAGATGGCACTAGAAGGGAAAATCAATTTAAAGTAAGCCTGAACGGCTTCACATCGGCATTACAACAGTTGAACAATTAGCTAGAATACTCCCTTTGTGTTCAAAAACTAAAAAACAGGGTAAGTAAGAAATGAGGGTTCTGGGTTTTCTTTTGCTTTTATCGATCTGTATCGCCTCGTGGGCAGAAGACTTACGGGTTGACGCTATAGTTTTTAAAGGCAATGAAACGACGCTTGCTGAGACGTTGTTGCAAGAACTGACCTTTGTAGAGGGGGATACTGTTACTGAAACCCAGATCGATCACGGCCGACAGGCTATTATGGACCTGGGTTTATTCAAACAGGTAAAGGCGCAGAAAGTAGCTCAGGCAGATGGCGGCTACACAGTGCTGATTACAGTATCTGAGAAACACTACGTGCTGGTCTTACCTCGCTTAAGTCGCAGTGGCGATGGCGATTTATCCTATGGCGCACGAGTAAGGTTTGACAATCTTGGTGGTCGTAATCGACGACTTGACCTGGGTGTTCGGCGCAAGGATTTAAGAAATTCCGATATTCAGAGTGAAGATCGCATACGACTCCGTTATCGATTGCCAAGAATATGGGGAACACAGTTTGATGTGTCCTTTGATGTGCGTTCTGAAGATATCGAAATAGACGAGGAACGGGATGGTAGAGAGGGTAGATTTCAACAATCCTTAAATTCCTTTCGAGTTAACGTATCTCGATGGTTAGGGCAGCGTGGCCCCAGCCAGGGTTGGTTAGCCCGGGCTGATTTAAAGTACAAAGATTATGAAAACGAATATCTAGATGGAGATCCCGATTTATTTTTTGATGCAGTAATCGTCGAGACCACTTTGGGTTTCGAATTTCGCCAGATACATGACCTTTTGTATAGTCGCAGTGGTCGTCATTTAGGCTATAACCTGCACCTGTCGTCAGACGCATTGGGTTCTGATGTCAGTTATGTACGACATAGTGCATTTTATCGACGCTATAAGCCGCTTAAATTTCGCCCTCATACCAATTTTAACTATCAATTCCGCTATCAGACATCGTCTGGCTCGGTTTTTGGTGACCCCAGTTATAGTTTGGGTGGCAATAGCACAATTCGTGGCTATGAAAGAGAAAGTCAAGAAGGTGAGAGTCTGATGATTGCGAATTTGGAATTTCTTACGCCAATATTTGGTCACAATACTTTGCGCGGCACATTATTCATGGATATCGGCGGTACTTTTGAAGAAAGTGCTGATTTCGACTCTTCGGACCTGGTTGTTGGCGTAGGCTTCGGTATACTTTACAAACTCCGTTCCTTCGTTAAGACCGACCTCAGGCTGGATTTTGCCTATGGTATCGATGATGAAGATACCAAGGTGTACGGTAGTACCGAAACATCCTTCTGACTTTCCCGTCCGGCAATCGGCTATTTCTCTATGATCAATTTTGATCTTATTCGACCCAAATTATTTATTGGTTCCTGCCCGAGGAGTCGTACTGATGTTGACCGAATGGCGGAAGCATTGGGCATTACCGGCGTCTTGAACCTGCAAACAGATGATGACTTCGTGAAACACGGAGTTGCATGGGATGAAGTTCAGGTTGGCTTTCAGAGTCAAAATATTGCCTTGATGCGCACACCAATCATTGATTTTGATCGTGATGATCTTGAAAGGAAAGTACGCGACTCCGGTGATTTACTCGATCAGATGATGGCAGTGGGCCACACGGTCTATGTACACTGTACGGCTGGTATAGAACGTGCTCCAGCAACTGTTATTTCATACATTATTCAATCCGATGGCGTGTCTTTAGCCGAAGCTGTCAAGGAGGTCACGACACAACGTAAGTGTTCACCTTTTGTGGATGTGCTGGAACGGGTATTCGAGCAAACCCTGCTAAAAACTGCGCCCTAAAATGCCAGCATGTCGACTAAACTTAAAAGTCCTCTGGTTACTGGGCTTCTGTTCGTTACTGGTTATTTCCGCCAGTCATGGTAATCAACAACAGGCACTGGCCGACGCCGTAAACGCCTATACCCAGTTAAAGCCAATTACCACGCCAGCAGAATTAACCCTGCAGCAGGCCGAAGAAGTACAACGTTTATTGGTTCTAACACTAAGGCCAGAATATGGCGATGTGGTTGGTTATAAGGCTGGCCTTACTTCCAGGGCCGCGCAGCAACAGTTTTCAGTATCAGAGCCTGTTACCGGGGTATTTTTTGAGAATATGTTTACGTCTACCGGATCGACCATTGACTCCAGCACTGGTGTCAGATTACTACTAGAAGCCGATCTACTGGTTCGGGTTAAGGATGAGACCTTTAATAAGGCAACTAATCATCCACAAGCGCTGGCCGGTTTAAGCCAGGTAATTCCGTTTCTGGAAATACCAGATATTATGTTCGGCAAAGATGTGCCTTTGTCTGGGGCAAGTATTGTTTCTATAAATGTCGGCAGTCGTTACGGCGTGATGGGTTCACCTGTTGATCTGGCTGATCTGGACGACGCAATAGAACGCCTGGCGTCATTCACAGTGGTCATGAAAAACGAGCTAGATGAGGAGATTGGGGTTGGCAAAGGACAGGCTCTCATGGGTCATCCTCTCACAGCAGCACTCTGGTTACGAGATTCTTTAAAACGGCAGGGTATAACACTTAAGCCAGGTGACCTGCTATCCCTAGGTGGTATGACAAGACCCATGCCACTGGCAGGATTAAAGCGGGTGAAAGCTGTGTACTCAGGTTTGGCCCAGCAACCAGTTACTATTAATATTGGTGTTAGATGAAGCTGGAAAACTTAAGTAGCGGCCGTATCCTAAAGCGATACAAACGATTTTTTGCGGATGTTGAACTCGAAACCGGTGAAATAGTTATCGCCCACTGTCCCAATACCGGCTCGATGAAAGGATGTTGGGAGCCAGGCGCACCCTGTCAGATTACCTTCCATGACAATCCCAAGCGTAAGCTCAAGTGGACCCTGGAACGAGTTGATATGGGTCAGGGCTGGGTTGGTGTGAATACCAATGCCGTGAATGGCATCATAGCTGAAGGTATTGAAAATCAGCGTATAGCAGCCTTGAACGGTTACGCTAAACTCAGTCGCGAGCCTGCTTTCAACATCGAAGGACACCCAAAGTCCCGTTTCGATATAAAGCTGGAAGCAAATGGCGGAGAGATCGCCTATGTGGAGATCAAAAATACAACTCTTTATGATGGCGGGCTGCTAAAGTTTCCCGATGCAGTAACTGAGCGTGGTCGCAAGCATTTAGACCTGTTAAAAATTGCTGTGGAGATGGGTCACGATGCCTATATTCTCTTTGCCGCTAATCGGCCTGAAGCAACTCAATTCGAACCGGCAAAGGAAATAGATCCAACCTACTCCGAGCGGTTATTCGAAGTGATGATGGCAGGGGTAAAGGTGATTGTAGCGCGAGTTCAACATTTGCCAGATTCAATCGAAGTTACAGGCGGAGTATTATGGGAGCCTGGGGTAACGCTACCTTAGCTACTCTAGCCAGCTATTAACGTGTCGGACATCATCAGTGTCAAGCATTCCTGAGGACTCTTCCAGACTTAATACTGCAAGAATAAAATCGTATCGGGCGCGTAAATAATTGCGTTGGGCCTGGTACAAATCTCGTTGTGCATCGAGAACATCCAGGTTGGTAATAAGCCCAGCCGCAAAACCTTCGTTTTTTGCCTCCACCGCACTTTCACCTGCTACAACAGCCTGTTTTAGTGCATTAACCCGCTTAATTCCCGATACAACGTCATTGAATACATTTCGGACATTACGAGTTATCTGGCGTTTAACCTCGATTAAATTCTGTTCCTGTACGTTGGCGTTCAAACCAGCCTGCTCTATTCGAATAGAAATCGCGCCACCCAAATAAATTGGCATCGACAATTGTACACCTACAGCACTTCCGTCCCGACTTGAGCTGGTATTGGTTAAAGCACTGCCTCCTGTGTGAGAAAAACTCTGGCTAGCAGTTAAGCTAAGTGTAGGACTTCGAAGAGCCAGCTGACTTTCGACCTCTAACTGTGCAATAGAAAACCCTAAAGTCTGTGCCAATACACTAGGGTTATTCTCCATAGCATTAGCTACCCAGATTTCCGCAGAATCAGGCATGGGCAAATCCAGTGGGGCAGTTTCTGCGAGTTTGCTAATATCGCCTGGATCGCTGGCAATAATCTGAATCAGATTCTGTCTCGCATCTTCTATCAGGTTACCGGCGTCGATCTCATTTGCCTCTGCAATCTGAAAACGTGCTTTGGCGTCAAACAAATCTGTCTGGGTTCCTATACCTACATTCAGTCGTTCATCGGCCAATTCTAACTGGCGTTTGATTGCAATTTTTTCGCTGGTGGCAAGCTCCAGATTGTCCTGAGCTCCCAGCAGCAGAAAGTAGGCGTTTGCAACTCTTAAGATTAAGTTTTGCCTATTTGCCAGCAGTACCAGTTCTGCCTGTTGATCCTGTAAACTGGCTTGATCTACGGCAAGGGCGCTTTGCTTGCCATATAAGGTTTTACTGACGCTTACTGTCAGGCGTTCACTGATATAGGAATCTGAATTGTTGTTGCCGCCACCGCTAATTGAATCGCGCTGGGCATCGAGATTAGCACTAAAAGATACATTGAAATCTCGCGCAGACTTTGCCAGGGCAGGCTGCAAAGTACTGATACTACGCTGATGATATGCTGCCAGAAAACGCGCATCATTTATTTCAGCTTGTTGGTATACCTGTAATAGATCAGCTGCATAGGCCGTCGAAATCAGACTTGCGCTGGAAACCAATACCCCGAGGAATTTTTTCATTTTTACGCCGCCTGGCCGGCAATTAGGACCTGATTGTTACGCCAAAAGGCGACTTATTGCTAGAAAACAAAGGATCTGGGATTAACTGCATTCTCCAATGGTGGAAGAACTGTATCAAACAATGAAATGGACGAGACACCCCGATTGTTTTTTTCATAACGCATGGCTTCCATAACAGGATTGGTGCCAACTACAGCTACCAGCCTACCACCTGTCTTCAGCGCATCAAAAAACGCCTGTGGTATTGAAGGTAAGGAGCCGGTAATTAAAATAGCGTCAAAGTGATTTTTTTCCCCGTAACCCTGTGAGGCATCACCAATCTCCAATTTGTAGTTCCCGATATTGCCATGGGATAACCTTTCTTCGGCCAGGGAACTCAATTTTTTATGAATTTCTACGCTGAGTACCTGAGCTCCGAGAGAGGACAGCATTGCGGTGACATAGCCGCTGCCGGTACCAACCTCCAACACGCTGTTGCCCGATTCAATATTTAGCTCCTGTACCAGTCGCGCTTCCAACTTGGGCTCCATCATCACCTGGTCGTGGCCGAGGGGAATCTGAATATCTGCGAAGGCCAATTCTTTATAGCCCTGCGGGACAAAGTCCTCACGGCGAATTCTTGCTAATACTTCAAGAATTACAGGATCCAGCACGTCCCACGGCCGAATTTGTTGCTCAATCATATTGAAGCGAGCTTGTTCAATATCCACAGAAATACACCGTCAAATTAGAGTCAGATAAAGAGGTAAGTTTAGCATAAGACAGACAGAACCCAGTCAGACTAGCGGGAAATGCCGTCAAAAATACGTTCGCGAATTTCATGCAACGTACCCATACCATCGACTTGCACAAATATTGGTGCGCCGACTTCACCACTATTAGAATAATCCCTATAAAAAGTGACTAAAGGTTTAGTTTGTTGATGATAAATCTGTATACGCGCTCTGACAGTTTCTTCATGATCGTCGTCGCGTTGTATCAGGTCTTCACCGGTAATGTTGTCCTTACCATCCACAACCGGGGGATTGAATACCACATGGTAGGTTCGACCTGAGGAAATATGTACCCGGCGCCCACTCATTCGGCGAATGATCTCATCATCCGCCACAACAATCTCAACCACTGCGTCGACTGCGATACCAGCATCTTTAAGGGCCTTCGCCTGGGGAATAGTGCGTGGAAAACCATCAAACAGATAACCATCGATACAATCTGGCTCGGTTATGCGCTGTTTAACCATATCAATCACGGTGTCGTCGGAGACCAGGTTGCCAGCGTCCATCAGTTTTTTTGCTGCAATTCCCAACCTGGTGCCGGCGTCTATATGACCTCTAAGCATATCTCCAGTAGATATCTGGGTGATTGAGTATTTTTCAGTAATAAATCCCGATTGGGTACCTTTACCGGCCCCAGGTCCGCCCAACAATATAATGCGCATGGTTAATGCTCCCGTGCATTCTCTAAGGATGATTCGAAGGCATCTAGTGGGAATTCAACATAGAAAGCGGTTCCAATAAACATTAGGAACGTTAAGAAAAAATCAAAATTGACTCGATTCTCTAATCTTTCCAGGCAGGGTGTGGTGGAAATATGAAATTCCCACAGAGACAACCAACCCCAGATGCAATGGAAATTAGCTGCAAAACATTATCCACATCATGACGTTCGGAAACAATGCGACTTTTTGATTGCAACTATACTTTTTTCTGATAGTAAGTATTGAATATTTTAAAGCCTGATCAATTACCCCTTTCAATTAGGTGGTTAGTTTTAAGTCTATTCAACAGTCGCTGACGAGATTGTTCAGATGATATTAAATGCTCACTCCTAGTTTCTAATATAGAGTAACCTTCGATAC
>JBLHGU010000142.1:0-12548 GCA_047615875.1 Parasphingorhabdus sp. | reverse complement strand
ACGATTTGAGGAAGTAGTTAACCAGCATAAGGTCGGCCTTGCGCCGGAAATCAGATAAACGATAGTAACCATGAGGAGAGTAAATATGCAAAATATTACCTTGAAACTACGCTTGCCAGCTTTGGCAGTCGGTCGGCATATGTCGAGCGGCGTCGCTGCGATAGCATTGTCGTTTGGGCTTGGTATGGCTGCTAGCAGCAATGCGATCGCGGCTGAATGTGAAAACCCGGATAGTCTGACGTTTGCCATTATCCCGACTGAAGAAACCGTCGCGGAGTTGCAACTCTACAAGCCGATCACCGATCGTATGGAAGAACTTACGGGAAAGAAAATAGAATTCTTTATGCCAACCTCTTATGCTTCTGTGGTTGAAGGTTTGCTCAGTAAATTCGTTGATGTGGCGGTACTTGGACCCTATTCTTATGTCATCGCAAACAGCAAGGACGCCGACATCGAAGTGTTTGCAACCTATGCAAAGAAGCCAGGCTATCTACAGGAAGAGGGCCCAGGTTATAGAGGTGTGCTGGTATCAAAGAAAGGCTCCGGATTAAAGACCATCGAAGATTTAAAGGGTACGTTGATCGGATTAACTGATCCCGGTAGTACCTCGGGCAACCTGGTTCCGCGAGTGGTTTTCGCCAAAGTGATTGGCATGGACATTGACGATTATTTCAAGCGCGCTGTGTATACCGGCTCCCACGAACTTTCTACCGTGGCCGTGCATCAAGGTAAAGTAGATGCAGCATTTGTTGCCTCACACCGATTTGATAATGTTGTTAGCAAAGGTGAAGTAAAACTTGAGGATTACAATATTATCTGGTCTTCACCGCCCATTCCGCAGGATCCATTTGTTTACCGAAGCCCGCTATGTGAAGATATTAAAACCAATATCCGTAATACATTCCTCGGTCTTAAAGATGATCCCAAGGCCCAGGCATTCCTGGAGAATGTTAAGTCAAATACCTTCGTGGCTATGGTTTCGGAAGACTATGACGTTATTCGAGACCTGAAAAAAGCCAAGGATGCGAAAAAGGCGGCTAACTAGTAGATGTTGAATTAAGTTACTTGTATAAAACTGTGTTACTGGTAGTAACTCCCCAGTAACACAGTGGTCGGTGAGATAATAATCAGTTCTCATTTACGCTAACCCAGAGAATTCACTTGAGAGCATTAGCGAATGGCCATTCTTGAAGTTGACCAGCTACGAGCGAAATATAGTTCGAGTGGACCTGAAATTTTAAAAGGCATCAGTTTTCAAGTTGAAGCGGATGATTTCTTTGCGATTATCGGTCCTAGTGGTGCTGGTAAATCAACCCTGATCAGATGTATTAACCGCCTGATTGAGCCGACTTCGGGGAGTATTAAACTTGACGGTACCGATATGCTTGCCCTAAATGCCAGAGCTTTGCGACGGAGACGGCGTCATATCGGTATGATTTTTCAGGAATTCAATCTAATTAATCGTATGTCGGTTATGGATAACGTACTCTCGGGGCGACTCGGATATGTCGGGGCATTACGAAGTATCTTTAGAGTCTTCACCAATGAAGATATTCAAAGCGCACTTGAACTATTGGAGCGTGTTGGCTTACAGGATCATATCGATAAAAGAGCCGATCAATTATCTGGTGGTCAACGTCAACGCGTTGGTATTGCCCGCGCGCTCATGCAACAGCCCAATTTACTTTTACTCGACGAACCCACCTCGGCTCTTGATCCAAAAATTTCCCGCGAAGTGATGGGACTGATACGTACTATGGCAACCGAACTCAAGGTGCCAGTTTTGTGTAATATTCATGATGTTCAATTGGCAAAGGAATTCTGTAACAAAATAATTGGACTGCAAGATGGCAACAAAATGTTTGATGGCCCAACCACATCACTCGATCAAGGTAGTCTGGAAGAAATTTACGCAATGGAAGTGTTGTAAACCGGGGTTCTAAATATGTCAGAAGCAAGCATTCCATTAACTTTAGAAGACATTATCAAGCTGCGACGCAAAAAGCAGAGGCTGCAGTTTAGTTTTTATTGCCTGTTGATTGGCCTGGTGCTATGGAGCGTACAGGCAACCGTTATCGACGACACCGATTGGGAACGTATTGGTTCCTGGGCTGAAGTCGGTAAATCTATTTATCATTTTGTTGGGATTGATTTTGCATTAATCCCAAGTCTTTTGGGGCCGACCATCGAGACCTTCATGATTGCCTGTATAGGCACATTGCTTGGGTTGGTCATATGTATCCCGGCAATCTGGTTTGGCGCCTTGAATGTAACCCCATACAAGCCACTGACTTATCCAGTGGCGCGAGTAGCGATGACATTAAGTCGTTCCATCCATGAAATTGTCTGGGCGTTAATCTTTGTTTCCGCCGTTGGGCTGGGTGCGTTTGCCGGCATTCTGGCTATTGCCGCTCGTTCAGTGGGATTTATTGCGAAAATGTCGGCCGAGGCCATCGAAAATATTGATAACAAACCTGTTGAAGCCATTCGAGCAATGGGTGGCAGCAATCTACAGGTCATGCTTTACGCAATATTGCCACAGGTAATGCCTGTGATTCTTGGCATTGTGATTTTCGAGTGGGAAATCAATATTCGCCGTTCGTCGATATTAGGTTTGGTTGGTGCAGGTGGGCTTGGATTGGTATTTTTTCGCCAAATGAATACCTTCAATTATCCAGGTGTTACCACAGTTATTCTAGCTATTCTGTGCTTGATCATCATCGGTGAAGTTACCTCTCACTATGCGCGCAAGGCAATGATTTAGCAGTTATCCTACGATGCGCAGAGATAAACAATGAGTCCGTCTGAACATTCACCGCGAAAATGGAGCCGATTTAAATATCCAGGGTCGCTTATTAAATATGGCATATTGCTTGGCCTATTGCTGTTTGTAAGTTACTCCGTGCATTACCTGAATATTCCCCTGGAGAGAGTTCTGGGTATGTTCGGGCGCCTTGGGGATGTGCTCGCGAATCGATATTATCCACCAGATATTGATTATATTATTGATGCTGGCTATCTCGATGCAATTATCGAAACTATCCAAATGGCTTACCTTGGGTCGTTGTTCGGATTACTGTTCGCAATTATTCTTGGCTGGTTTGCAGCCTACAACGTCAGCCCTTCTAGAAAGTATATTTATCCGCTGGCACGCCTGGTCGCAATGGGTTGTCGATCGGTCCATGAAATGATCTGGGCAATTTTGTTTGTCACGATTCTGGGTTTTGGTTTGTTATCGGGTGTGTTGGCGCTCGTCATGTTTTCTATCGGTTTTGCCAGCAAGTTGTTCGCCGAAGAAATTGAGTCTATCGACATGGGTGAAGTTGAAGCCATTCGTGCGATGGGTGGTAGCCATCTACAGGTATTTGTATTCGGAGTGTTCCCGCAAGTGCGGGTTGCCTTGACCGGTATAGCGATCTACACCTGGGATGTTGCCTTTCGGGCAGCCACCGTGGTTGGTTTTGTTGGCGCGGGTGGAATGGGCTGGTATTTAAAGCGTAATATCATGCAAATAGAAACTGAACGCACTGCGGCAATTTTATTGTCTATTGTGGCGCTGGTGGTTATTTCCGAATTTGTCTCCGCCTGGGCCAGACACCGGGTCGCGAAGGCAAAGTAGGAGAATTTGGGTAACTATTCATCTGCAAATTAGGTTAGTTCTGCATAAGCATACTGCACTGATCCACACAGAACTCTAGACCTTGCGCACATCGGCAGCAACCTTACTTTGACCGTGAGAACTTCATCGATATAGAAGGTATCGCCATAACTCCCGTGCTTATGCTTCAGCGTATTGAACTCCGAACTTGATGGCCCGTAGGTGGATCGCTTAGCGGCTGATTGTAATGTCGCGATCCTCAGTATCTTAGTGGCTAAAGGTGAAGCAGTAGTACACTGATAGTGTCGGGCGAAAATCGGTGTCGTTTGTAAGTATTCCTCAGTTCATTTTAACAAGAAGTTCTTTTCAACTTGGAAATGCCGATTGTTTGATAGATGCATAGCTAGAACTCAAGCCAATCGATTCATAATGAAACAAAATCAAATAGTCGCTGCCGCTCTAATCTTCGTATCAATTTCCTCAATCTCAGCGACGTTAAAGGTTATTTCTTAAATAACTTAAGCTTAAATTTCGACTTTTTAAGCGGCATTGCTATAGGGCGAATACTGAATTTTCCAGTTGCTCGAGTATCATCGCTAAGATCCAATGTGCCACCGCCGTGACAATCACCAGCTAACTTTACATCGTACAAAAAATTCGATCCCGCACCTTTAAATGTCGTTCCAAAACATTCCCATGATTCTCCACTATCATGAAATACGCTTATTTTTCCGGTAATTTCCGTTTGCGATAGGCCGGTAACTGTCATTTCCATAGATAGGGGGCCAGCGAATCTACCTAAGAACTCCATTTGAACAGCAGAAATAGACTTCCCGGTTGCCTGTTCTGGTGTTTCACTGACAGACGGTTGTGTCGGAGCGGCTGGTGGTGGGCCTGATTGTGATGCGGTGGGTGATGTTGGGCTCAATTTTGTACAATATTGAGCAATTCTTGTCTTCGCCAACTCGGCAAATAATCCATTAGGAAATGCACCAACATAGGCTTGATACTCAGGACAGGAAGTGCCGGTGGAAATCGACTGCCAAAACACAACTTCAGCGTTGATGTTTGATTGTGCAACGGCTCCTGTGCCAGTTAAG
The DNA here is from genome assembly GCA_047615875.1 of Parasphingorhabdus sp. Taxonomy (GTDB): domain Bacteria; phylum Pseudomonadota; class Gammaproteobacteria; order Arenicellales; family CAJQKF01; genus JBLHGU01. Next base: position 7,850 of record JBLHGU010000142.1, on the reverse strand, counting down.
CACAGAGCAATTACCATGATGGTGCCGGCGAATAGTTTTCGGTGAAACATGCGTTACCCCAGACATGTGTGTTTTCTTCAGAAGTTAATACTACCATTCTAATTAGGATGTGGGACGATGTACTATTGGTATTGGCAAATTAATTTTTTAGAGACTGTAATCTAACCTTGATTCTCAGGCGACCGCTCCACTCCATTCTGACAACCAATAATTATAAATTTGAATAGTGTTCAGAATACTACTGTCGAATTAAATTCGTCGAAGAAATAGAATTTGTCCCATTATTATCATGAAGCCTGTGTAGTATTCCAAACTTTGAACGAACTTGTCCTAAGTGTTCGGTAATGCTCAACTCCAACAAGATAGTGTCAAAGATTAATTAAATTGTAAACGGTGGTATGCACAAACAGGAATCGTTGGGCTTGCCTAGCTGTAGAAGTGGTATCGACGAGTTAACTTTTCTATGCAGAAAAGTGGCGATGCATCTCGTCATGAGCATAGAATCCAATCCTACTATTGATGCGGTGCCTGATTTTTATCTTGATATCACTGATACGAGGACTAATGAAAATAAGTGGTACTCACCATCGAATGCCATGGACATATTCGTTTAAAGTTTGGAATGGGCAGTAGCTTGATAATGATTGGGTAAATAGATGTTTCATGGATGAACTTAATTTGACAGTATCGTGGACAGAGACAAAATTGATCTGCTGACACGGGAATTTTCAGAACAGATGTAATGATTAATTCAAACACAATTGACAACATTGCTAACGAAAAGTGTGGCCGCGCCAGATATGCGCCTAGCCCGACAGGACAATTGCACCTGGGTAACATGCAAACTGCTCTGGCTGCCTGGCTACACGCGCGACTCAGCGGATACGAATATATTCTTCGCATAGAGGATCTGGATTTTCGGCGTTGTCGTGTGAAGTTCACAGAACAGATTATCGAGGATCTCACGTGGTTAGGCCTGGATTGGGATATTGGTCCAGGTCGAACAGATTCAAGTGCTGGTTATTTGCAGAGCGAAAGAAACGATCTGTATATCGTGGCCCTGCAAAAGCTAATTCAAAACGAACTCCTGTTTCCCTGCATATGTTCGCGAAAAAAATTGGAAATGCACCGCGGTACAACTTATGGAAAATTGGGGCTCGTCTACCCTGGCGATTGCCGTCAGAAAACGTTTGTAGCTAAACCTGACTTAACAAATAAAAAACAACCCGGTTACGCCTTAAGGATGCTTGCCGGTGAGGGGGATTGTAGTTTCGATGATCATATTTTTGGGCATCAAAGGGTTAACCTAAAAACTGATGTCGGCGATTTCGTGGTGAACCGGAAAGACGGAGTAGTTGCTTACCATCTAGCTGTTGTGGTTGACGATATCGCACAAGGTATAACCGATATAGTGCGCGGAGCTGATTTGCTTGACTCGGTTTTTCCACAATCTTTAATCTATAAAGCGTTGGGTGAACCACGGCCTCGATATTGGCATATGCCTCTGCGCGAAGATATCGATGGCGAAAAGCTCTCAAAACGTAGTGCTTCCCCCGCTTTAGCCGACATGAGGAAAGAGGGGTTTTCGGTTGAAGCCGTGCTAGGATTGTTGGCAGAAGGGCTAGGATTAATTGAAGTTGATAGTGGGCCTGTTAGCCTGAATGAGCTACTGCATTCCTACACTGTAGAGACCATGCAATCAGCTATTAAAAAACGTCTGCAACACTCGGTATAAATCAAAGGAGTCTTTAGCTCCGGCAGTTTCCCGAATTGAGTGCATTGCCCACTGAGGCACGCCGATATCTACTACTGAAACACCAAGCTCAGACGCGCTGATAGGCCCAATTGTTGAGCCACAGGCCATATCATTGCGCATTGCCATGGTTTGTACTGCAACCTCAGCCTGGTGACAAAAGCTGCGAAACATGGCCGCGGTTTCGGAATTAGTAGCGTAACGTTGATTGGCATTGAACTTGATTACCGGGCCACCGTTGAGTACCGGTTGATGATTGCTATCATGTTTTTCCTTGAAGTTTGGATGTACGGCATGAGCGTTATCTGCAGATACCATTAATGACCGACTGAGAATTCGACTGCGCTCACTACGGTCCGGAAATAACCTGTGCAGTACGGTATCCAGAAAAGGACCCTGAGCACCCCCAGCGGACATGCTACCCACCTCCTCGTGATCATGGCAGGCAAGAATTGTCGTGGTACTGCCTGCTGAAGAATTCTGCAAAGCCTTCAAACCAATGAAGCAACTCAATAGATTATCCAGGCGTGCTGAGGCGATAAACTCACCATTTATGCCGATCAGCGATGGCGCCTGACAATCATAGAAACTTAAGTCATAGTCGAGAATTTGTTCTAAATTCAGATTCTCATGCTCTTTGTTAAACTGGCAGCTAAGGTGTTCACGCAAACTTAGAGAGTCATCTCCAGCCAGACCAATCACCGGATAAAGATGGTTTTGCGCATTTATGCTGCGACTGTTATTGGCCTCACGATCGAGGTGGATCGCCAGACTGGGGATGATGGCAATTGGCTGCTGAAAATTGATCAGGGCGTTGGCAATGTCGCCGTTCGAATTGAGGTAGGTCAAACGACCCGCGATGGAAAGATCACGGTCAAACCAGGGATTTAAAAGGACGCCACCGTAAACTTCCACACCAACTTGATTATAGCCCGCACGGCTGATGTCAGGTTCAGGCTTGATCTTAAGACACGGGCTGTCTGTATGGGAGCCAACCAGATGCAATTTGCCCTGGTCGGGATCACTATCCCCAAATATAAAAGCAACCAATGACCCATTGTCCCGAGTCGTTACATAACGACCGCCACGCTCCAGATTCCAGTGACTGGATTCTGGCAGAAAGGTAAATCCGTCGTTTTGTAGTTTAGTGATTAAATTTTCTACGCAATGAAAAGGCGTAGGCGATGATTGCAGAAACTCGAATAATTCCTGATTAAACGATTGCTGATTCATTCGGACTCCTGCTCTGTGAGTAACCAGGCTTTCTCGTCCTCAGACTTCCCAGAGAAAGGGAACAGCTTTCGGTCCGCAAGTTGCGATGGTTTTACATTTTGGATGCTGCGAAAAATACTCTCGACTCGGCCTGGAATTTTTCGTTCCCATTCTCTCAACATGGCTTTGGTTGCCTGGCGTTGAAGGTTTTCCTGTGAGCCGCACAGATTGCAGGGAATGATTGGATATTCACGTTGTTTGGCGAATTCTTCAATGTCTTGTTCACGACAGTAAGCCATGGGGCGAATGACAACATTTTTTCCATCATCGCTACGCAACCAGGGCGGCATGGCGCTCAATGACCCACCGTTGAACATATTCAGAAACAATGTCTCTATAATGTCGTCCCGATGATGGCCCAGGGCAATTTTTGTAATGCCGTGCTCTTCTGCGTAACCGTATAGCGTTCCGCGACGTAGGCGGGAGCAAAGCCCGCACATGGTTTTGTTCTCCGGGATTACCCGTTTAACTACGCTGTAAGTATCCCGTTCAATGATGTCGTATTGAACGCCCAGATTTTGCAGGTACTCCGGTAGAATGTGGGCTGGGTAATCTGGCTGTTTCTGATCAAGGTTAACCGCAATTAACTCAAACTTAATGGGTGCTTTACGTTGCAGGTCTAGTAAAATATCCAACATGGTATAAGAGTCTTTGCCACCGGACAGGCAAACCATTACCCGGTCGCCCTCCTCAATCATGTTGAAGTCTGCAATGGCGCGCCCGACCATTCGACGCAGTTTTTTGTGTAATTTATCAGATTCACGCTGATATTTGCGTGAAGTTTCATCTATAGCGAGCATGACAATGAGAACGTTTTCAAAACAGCGTATATGTTACATGAATGCTCGAAACAATCTTAAGATTAAATGCTGAAAAAAATTTTATTCTGGTTAGTAACATTCATATTAGGTCTTGGCCTTTTGGCTTTGGCGGTGTTCGCCTATATAAATTCGAATTCCGGTAGAACCTTCATATCTGGCAAATTATCCACCATATTGCAAATGCCGGTAGAAATTCAGGGTGCTATTGGTCCTGGCGAGGAATTCTCCGGACTGCGTATAGAGCAGCTTTCCCTTTATCAGTCAGAGGCTCGATTCGAGTATTTGAGTGTAGACGACCTAACCGTAAATCTTCCCTGGTGGCAATGGTTAAGTGGTGAGCGCATTGAATGGCAGGGCCGGATTAAGCAAGCCCAGATTAATCTACCCACGGGCACTGGTGACAGCGTAGTAAAGGACCGGGCCTTTGAATTTCCTGCTGTTGACGCTAGTTTGAAAGTTGCACGCCTGACGGTTATTGATGACGGTTTGACAGTGGCAGATTTGCAACGCTTTGAATTGCAGACTATCGCGGATTCCATGTTGGAGATGTCGGCATCCGGCGGATTGCTGAATAGGCCTTTCACATTTCAGGCTAGATTGGAAAAACAGGCGCCGGGAAAAGCCTATGTTTCATCAAGCATCAAGTATCGTGGCCTGGAGGTTGGGTTGTCCGGTTTGATCGATGACCTGCAAACCTTGCACACAAATGGTCTAACGCTGTCAGCTCGATCGGATAAAAGCAGACCCAATATGCAAATGAAGGCTCTGGGAGAGCTCACTGGGACCTTGTCCAATTGGCAGTTAGGTGTAGATGAATTATCCCTGCTGACGCCCCATGGGCAGCTTACCACCTCCTTAATTGCGGAGCTTCAAAATGGTAATGACCTCATCTTTTCCTCGGGAATCGCAAATCTTACGGCCATTGATGCCAAGCAATTTCTAGGTCAGTTCGATGTAGCAAGCCAGCTACAGGGCTCGCTGAATGCCAGCTTGAAGTTCTATGGTAGCAGAGATGAGTTGCAGCTGGAAAATTTGCAAATATCTGTGGGTGAAGCAAATCTGAAACTAAGTGCTAGTGGTACCGCGAAGCTATCTATGTCGACTCTTGTTGAGTTGGACTCACAACTTGAATTTGAGAATCCCGCGGCGGTGCTGGTTTCTAAAACGAGTGTTTGGGGGGCTGAAGGGCAGGGCACAGCATCCGCAAAGATTAGTATCGAAAACCAGCTGATATCTCTAAAAAATCTCAACGCGAATATCAGTCAGAATGATCTGGCATTGTCGGTTAATGGTGATATTGGCGATTTGACAAATTTGCACGATAGTCAGTTGGAGATTTCCACCGCAGGTTTTCATAATGATTCTCCAGTAGGGGGTAATGCATCCTCTGCTCCACCCTGGCATCTAAGTATTTTTGCGCCAAAGGGTTTAAAAAAATCTGTTTCAGTCAATGGCAAGATCATGCTGGTTATTGGCGCTCTAGATATTTTTGGGAAAGCGGAAAATTTAAGTGAACTTAAAGGGATTGATTTGCAGTTTGAGTACCTACCTCAGATGTCGGTTGCTGATTCTCCATTCAGTTTTAATTTAGCGGCGGCCATTGTGCCAGAAAAAATGACTGGCACTTTCGTTGCCAAAGATTTCTATACGCAGGGTTTTGAAATAACTGCAAGGCAGATCGATGGGCCCGGATTGATTCAGTTTACCGGCAATGTAGATGCTGATAAAGCAACGTCAGGAGGTGGTAAAATTACCCTCAAGGCGGCTGATCCCAATCTATTTGCGCGTCAGGCTGGTGTGGATATTGAGTTCCCGGCGCTGACTGACTTTGAAGCAGATATTCAGTACAGTGATATGGGACTAAATCTATCTAACCTGACGTTTGCTACTGGTGAAACGAAAATAGTCGGGAATATTCAGTTCGAAAAACGAGCTGGTGCTACAGATTTCCTGCAACTTGAGTTGAATTCCCCGCGCATTAATATAGTTGATTTAGGTTTTACATCTAAACAGGAAGATCAATATTTCTCTCAAGACTCGTTGAATCTGCGCATGTTTAATCACTTCGATCTGGATTTGAAGGTGCGAGCTGACACGGTTCTGTCGCCTGCACTGATATATCAAAATTTAGTGCTGGAAGCCCGATCACAACAAGGCCAATTACAAATCGAAGCGGTTCAGTCTCTACAGGGGGGGGGCAATTCTTTGGTTGTTATAGATGTTGATTCAAGGCCAGAATTGCCGCGGGTTAGCGTAGTAACAAAAGTACACAATATAAACCCTGGCGAACTTCGTGCATTGGTTGGCGAAAGCGACCAATACTCCGGCGATGTGGATATCGAACTACAGGTAAGTGGAGAAGGTGATTCCGTTAAAGATATTCTATCCAGTGCAGACGGCTATTTTCTTTTGCGAGTTAACAAAGCAACACTTGCAGATCGAAAGCTCCATCTTTTATCGGCAGATTTTATTCTAGGTGTCATGCGCTTATTGAACCCCTTCAATGACAACGATAAGCAAATTCAAGTGGATTGTGGTTTGGCGGCTTTCCATATTCACAATGGTATTGCGAAAGCTGCTAATACAATAGTGTTAAGCGGGGAAAAGCTTTTCTTGCAGGGCGGTGGAAAAATAAATTTTGCCAACGAGAAGGTAATGCTCGACTTGAAGCCCAAGTCGAATCAGGGCATTGGGATAGGCACTTCAACTTTGATAAATTCTATCAGTGTTGTGGGAACGCTATCCGATCCAAATATTAAAACCAGTACTAAGAACCTGTTAAAGAGCGGTGCCAGTATAGGCGCGGCTGTGGCCTCAGGCGGAATGTCGTTGTTTTTTCAGGGTGTGTTTAATCGAATTACATCAGGTGACAAGGAGTGTCAGAAGGCAGAGAAGCAATTTTGGGAAATTGACAAGAATTCCCTGTTCGCGAAACCAGAAGCTATTGCAGAATAAGTTAGGTTTCTCACGCGACCCCAGTGTTGCTATAGTAGTCGTCTCACTTAAACAAATACTCTACAAATGAATTTTACCTCGTCAGAAAAATCGATTGAATTGCTTGATCAGTTGCGCGCATTCATGCAGCAGCATATTTATCCGAATGAACAGGTTTATAGACAGCAATTGTCGGATGCGGAAAACAGATTTGCGCCCCTCCCACTGATGGACGAGCTAAAAATAAAGGCTCGCGAAGCTGGTTTGTGGAATCTTTTTGTACCCAGGGAATATGAGCAATATTGTGATCATGGCGGGTTGACTTATCTGGACTATGCTCCTCTAGCCGAGGAAATGGGGCGGGTGTTTTGGTCACCAGAGGCGTTTAACTGCAACGCACCGGATACTGGCAACATGGAAGTGTTTATGAAGTACGCTACACAAGCCCAGCGTCAGGAGTGGCTTGTGCCTTTACTTGCGGGGGAAATAAGATCCTCCTATGCGATGACAGAGCCCCATGTTGCATCAAGCGATGCAACTAACATTGAGTTAACCATTCAACAGGATGGTGACCACTGGCTATTAAATGGCCGGAAGTGGTTCATAACCGGTGCGATGTATGAACGTACTAAAATTTTGATTGTTATGGGTAAATCAGATCCTGATAATCCGAACAGACACAAACAACAAACTCAGGTGTTAGTGCCAAAAGATTCACCGGGACTTAAATTAATCAGACCACTGACAACTATGGGTTATGACGATGCACCCTTTGGTCACGCTGAGATTGACTTTGAGAATGTACGCGTTCCATTGCAGAATGTATTATTGGGCGAGGGACGTGGATTTGAAATTGCGCAAGGTAGACTCGGACCAGGACGCATGCATCACTGTATGAGACTGGTTGGTGCAGCTCAACGGGCGCTGGAGTTAGCTTGTCAGAGAGTATCTAACAGAACCACTTTTGGTCGAACCTTAAGTCGTCATCAATCAGTTCGTGAGGACATCGCCAGGAGTTTTTCTGAAATTGAGATGGCCAGGCTATTGGTATTAAAAACCAGCTTAAGAAT
>JBLHGU010000141.1:0-12664 GCA_047615875.1 Parasphingorhabdus sp. | reverse complement strand
TGGCGGGGTGGTTCCGCTGGGCGACTCGACTAGTTTGCCACTGTCGATCAGAAACCGAAGCGAAGGCATTTTTAATGTCGGTAGAAAACCGCTTTAAAGACTGTGGTTTGATGCTTCATCCGAACAAGACGAAAGTTGTGTACTGTAAAGACGATAAGCGTCGTGGAGAGTTCGAACATACTAGTTTTGACTTTCTGGGTTTCACCTTCCGACCTCGCTTGGCTCGGAGTCCAAAGACCGGTAAGCGGTTTGTTGGATTCAATCCAGCGGTGAGTCGGTCAGCCCTGAAACGTATGGGGTTGGTGATACGCCGATGGCATTTGCATAGACGAAGTGACAAGTCCTTAGCTGAATTGGGTCGGATATTTAATCCGGTTCTTAGAGGTTGGATAAATTACTTTGGGTGGGTGAATAAATCGGCGTTGTCGAGGTTGTTTAATCGTCTTGATTTACGTCTTGGCCGTTGGGCTATGAAGAAGTATAAGAAGCTACGTGGGCATCGTCGTCGTGCATGGGCGTGGATACGGCAGTATTTTATCCACCATCCAGATGACTTTGTACACTGGCGCTTTATGTATCCTAGAGTGGCTGGTTAACAGGAGCCGTATGAATCGAGAGATTCACGTACGGATGTGTGTCCAGATAAATCTGGCATGTTCAGTGGGGCGAAGTCCCGCCAAGATAGAAGCTAGAATCTTGTAGCTTGGATAGCATGGTGGCGGGAAACCCAGACCATGAAGCCTATCGACAAAGCCACCTAAAGGGTGGTTGCGAGTCAGCGGGCCGTAATGAAAATGAACGTAAAAGTGGCTCCGAAAGTGAATACCCCGGGGGCCGAGCCTACATCCGTAGGGTGAAGGCTGTACGATTAATCGAAGACTGGCTGATACGATTAATCGCCCCGGCGGAGTGGAAGCGACGGCACGTTGACAAGGGCATGCACAGGAACTGGAGAAGCCCTACTCACCCCAGGCAGAAATGGCTGGAGCAAGGTAGTTCGTATAACCAGTAGTACTGGGAAATCGAACGAAGGTGGGAGGGTGGCGGATGGGTTCGTAGTAGCGTTGATACAGAGTAACGTCTGTGGAGTGAAGGGGCCCTGCTAATGATAATTCTTCTAACAAAAAGGTGAGGTAGAGATGCAATGACAACGGCGTCTATTAGTCTGCAAGATCTGAGAAGGAAGATATATGTAAAAGCGAAGGCTGAGCAGTCTTGGGTTAAAGAGTCATAGCTAAAAGTCAAACTATGAGCGCTATGAGTAATACTATTCTGCCAGTGAGTTATTTGGGAGAATCTCAATTTAGTCTTATTTTTAACTGAGTCTGAACATTTACACTTTATTCCTCTATAGCTTCTAGAATCATCTTGATTGCTATCATAAAGAAAGAACCCCAAGGGCTTTATCTTCTATTTTCTGGTCTAACCCGGCTTTTCAGAGCTATCGGCAAGCGGCAGGTCTATCTGAAAGCATGCACCTGTATTTACAGCATCGACCAAAGAAAGTTCGCCATTCATACGACGGATTATCTCACGACTTATGGGCAAGCCCAGTCCGCTTCCAGTAGAGCCTCGACCGCTCAGGCCACGACCACGGGTGAACTTTTCGAAGATGTTTTCCGGCTCCTCAACACCCGGTCCGTTATCACGAATTTTTAGTAGAAAATGAGACTTCTGAATTTCACTGCTGACGGTTATAAACGGGTCAGTCGTGGTGTTATATTTAATTGCATTGTTAAGCAGGTTGATAATTACTTGATGCAGTCGGTCTGAGTCACCCATCACTATGGCGGACTCCACCCGGTCGTTCATTTGTATTCGTATGCCCTCCTGGGATGCCAATCCTCGAATTGATTCAACCGCCCGGTTGAGAACGATTTCCGGATAGATGGCTACATTGGCCATACGATGTTGACCTTCTTCCAGATAATTGATTTCCAGTATTTCATCCAACAATCTGGTTAATCGGATGCTTTCCTCATGAATTATGCCAATGAAGCGTCTGGCATCTTCATCATTGAGTCGCTCACCATCCAGCAGTATCTCTGCGAATGAGCGAATGGATGTCATCGGTGTGCGAACCTCATGACTTACCTGGCTAAGAAATTCGTCTTTCTGCTGGTCGTGGAGCTGTAAGCGTTCGTAGGCCTTCTGTAATTTGCCTGCTGTTTCCTTCAGTTGGGCTGACTGCGCTTCAAGCCGATGGCTGTATTCGACTGCCTGGTGTGTCTCATCTACCAGTTTGATAATTTCATCCAGACTGATGGTCTCGCCGGTGGCTATTTGTGACACGAGTGTTCTTGCGGTGGCGGCACCAATGGTGCCTGCGAGGCGACGTTCTATATGAGCGATAAAACGTGCGTCTGGTGGTGGCCTTGTTTCCAGCTTCTCGCTGCCGGTGCCATGTTCGGTAAACAGTTGGTGGGCCTGGACTGGGCCGAGTATTCGCTGGGCTAGGATGTATAGATCCTTGGTTGCAGCCTGTCTTTGAATAACGTGTGGTCCATCAACGGGCGAGTTGCGGAAAACATCAACAAATAAGGCGCCTTGAAGACGCTCAAGGGGTTCTGGTCGGGTCCACATAGACACCAGTACAATCAGTATACTGTTAGCGCACAGGCTCCAGGCGATGGCGTGAACTAACGGGTCCCAGTCTGTCATGCCCAGTAAAGCCTGGGGCTTAAGTAAGCTCCAGCCAAATAGACCCTCTCTGACCAGTTCCTGAATCATCGGTGATGATGATTGAAAGCTGGGCATATAGAGTGTGTAAATCCATATAAAAAATCCCGCGCTTAATCCTGCCACCACACCCGATCCAGTTGCTCGACGCCAGAATATACCCAATACAAGGGCCGGGAAAAATTGTGCCACTCCGGTAAACGCGATAAGACCGATTGAGGCTAAAGCGTCGGAGTGAGTGCTAAAGTAAAAGTAGAGATAACCAAGTAAAAGAACCACCGCAATACTAATTCGACGACTGGTAAGAATCAGCTTTTTGATGTCACCACTGGCATCCGGGGAGAGATTGGTGTATCGAAGTGCCATTGGTACGACAATGTGATTTGACAGCATGATAGATAACGCGATGCTGGCAACGATAACCATTGAGGTTGCGGAAGAAAAGCCTCCAATAAATACGAACATAGCCAGGGCATCCTGGCCCCGCGACAGGGGTAAGGTCAAAACGAACATGTCTGGATCGGAGCCGACTGGCATTTCTGCCAAACCCACTATCGCAATGGGTAACACAAACAAACTGATCAAAAGCAGATAAAGAGGAAACGCCCAGGAAGCCGTTCGTAGGTGGGATGGATCCGTATTTTCGACAACGGTTACCTGGAATTGTCTGGGCAGGCAAACAACGGCTATTGCCGAAAGGACCATCAGGGAAAACCAACGAGCGCCAAAAACACCTTCACGGTCTAGTACTTCCTTAGAAGAGGGTAGATTAAAGGTATTTTCTACTCCACCGGCTATGCCAAATACGACGAAACTGCCCACCGCAATAATTGCGATAAGTTTGATCAGTGCCTCAAAAGCAATGGCCGCGACAACGCCGGGGTTTTGTTCATTGGCATCAAGGTTTCGGGTTCCAAACAAGATGGTAAATGCGGCCATTGCCACGGCTACCCAAAATCCCGTGGTTATCTCTCCGGCAGCTTGTGAACTTCCTAATAGACCGGTTTGCGTGAAGTTGCTCACAACATAAAAGCTGGTCGTAACGGCCTTGAGTTGCAGAGATATGTAGGGTGTTGATGCGACAACAGCGATTACCGTAACCAGGGCGGCTATGGTTGTGCTCTTACCGAAACGTGATGATATTAGATCGGCAATTGAAGTGATTCGATGAACTTGTCCGATGCGTACGAGCTTGCGTAACAGAAACCACCAGCCAACAAAAACCAGGGTTGGACCCAGGTAAATGGTAATGAATTCAAGACCATTTCTAACAGCAGACCCTACTGCTCCATAAAATGTCCAGGAAGTGCAGTATACCGATATGGATAGGGTATAAATCCATGGAGAATGGAGCAGGTTTCTACCGGCCTTCTCAGATGCTCTATCGCTGATGTAGGCAAGTAAAAACAGTAGTGCGACATAGGCGAGGGCAATGAAGAGGACTAGATTAGTTGTTAACGTCATTGTCTAGTTGCCACGCAACGCCTATTCAGATCGCCTGGATAGTGAAGCGAGCAAAATGCTACCAACCACCAGCAACAACCAAACACCAAAAATATATACAACCACGACGGGTACGCCGAGAATAGGTGCTATGGAATTAAATATGGATGACACCGGTGGCATGAGTAGAACAATACCAACACAAAGCAGAGTTACTGTTGATTCAAGAAGCCTGCCCATAACTTAGTCAGAAGTGAGATCGCGAATACAGTCGACAACCTCTTTATTTGAAAAAGGCTTAGTTATAAAAGCATCCACACCCAGTTGTTCGGCTGTTTGGCGATCTTGATCCTGACCTTTTGCGGTCAACATCAATACCTTAAGCTGACTTATCTCCTCGTTAGCTCGTAAACTCTTAAGAATTTGATATCCGGTTTGTCCGGGCAGCATCAGGTCGAGAATTATGGCGTCAGGTTTAAGCTCTTTAATGTGGCTCATAACCAGATTGCCGTCAGTTACGGTTTTGACCTCGAAGCCAGCACGTTGCAGGATGAAACTAAGCGATTCAACAATATGTGGTTCATCCTCGGCAATTAAGACTCGTTTTGCCAATGGTATCTCCCCCTAAATAAGATATTTCTAATGTATCAGTTATAGATCGCTATCGAAAGGGGCTCGTTAATCGGCCACTGCGAGGACGTGGGATTCCTGTCTATGTTGGCAAGTGTTTCGATCGCATAGACGGCAGCCCGGCCCAACCCTGTCAATCAGGGCAGGGCTGTTGAGTTGCAAACCCTCTACATAGATTGTCTTATCAGCGTGAAGTTCGTTGCAGGCCAGCATAATGGAATAGTGCAGTGGCCTTTGCGTAAACGAATCGGCGTGCTTAATTACAGACTTTGCCAACATCAAAAATCGGCTGCCGCCTGGAAATTCGCCTAACTGCCGAACCACTTTCTGCGGTGATTGAAAGGTCGAGAAGACCACCCATAAAGGACAACCGTGGCCATAGCGAGGTAGGGGGAAGCCGTACAGCGGAAAGCGCTTGGTAATATGCCCGGATGGATCAACCCGGAGTAAGGCAAACGGGATGCCCTCGCGGTTTGGGTCTCGCAAAGAAACCAGCCTGTGACAAACTTGCTCAAAGCTGACCTTGAATTGTTGAGAGAGGCGATCAATGTCATATCGACACGATGTGGCTGCATCAAGAAATTCGTCGTAGGGCATCAATATTGCGCCCGCGATATAGGCGCTCAATGCATGCTCAGCTCGGTTTCGTGCTTCAAGCGTGCTTAAACGACTGTCCGCGGTAAGCTGCGTCAAGATTTCTTTGCAGTTTAATTGAGTCGCAAGCTGAGCTAGCTGGAAAGTCTTTGTGGTCGATGGTGCTGTCGGCAGTATCGTCAGTTCATTAAGCTTTTTGTTATAACTACTTAGATTCCGGTAAGTCCTGTTTTCCATGTCATCAAAGTCTGGATAACACACGCGAGTAGAGAATTCCTCCAACAGGAATTCTTCCAGTGCTCCGTCAAGATTGTTTTGCTTAATATTTATAAGTTTCTTATGCAGGTCGTCCGCTGCGGATTCCAGTTGTGGGAACCAGTTTCGTTGACCAATTATAAATTCATCCACCTCTTCCGCAGGGCTGAGAGACTCATGTTCGACATGCTGCTGGTCGAGAAAGGAAACCAGTTTTTGGGCCACGGCTGAAAGATCTGCGCTTTCGCTATTCAGTGTGTTGTGAAAATGTCTGATTTCTCGCGATGTTAATTCTTCCTCTTCCTTGAGAATTTCTGATGTTGACCGAATCGAGGTGATGTGGGTGAGCATCTGGTGAACAGATTGTTGCAGGGTAGGGTCTTTGCTCAGTCGATCAGTTAGAGCTGCAATCATTTGGCTATTATCTAGGTAGGCGCGATACAGAGTCAGAATAGCGCGTGCCCAGTCTGGGTAGCGAGCGACCAACTCGTCGGCGATGCCCGGTGCCAGACCGAAATGGCGCAATAAGGGTTCCGTTGGAATCTCACGAAGATCATCACTGATTCGACGCTCCTGAATGCCACTGAGATCGTCCACTTCCATTTTCAGAGTGTGGGCAATTCTATTTAGCAGAGCACCAGCGACCGATCGTTTATTTGCTTCTATCAGATTTAAATAAGATGCAGAAATGCCAATTTCTTTAGCCAGGGCAGCCTGGGTGATACGCATTTCCTTGCGCTGCTGGCGTATTTTGAATCCTATTGCTGATGTACTCATAAGACTGGAAACGAAGATTTATTCACAATTTGTTAATTATTTACAACAATTCTTTAATTGTGGTTGCAAAATTTACAGCAATATATGTTTGATTACAATAAGTTATTGTACCTGTTAACAGCACCTCGTAGACTGCCCGGGTCGTAATGTTTCGACAGCGTGGGGTAGTGGTAGCATCTATGAGGATTGGCTGTCATAAATTTCCTCCGCGTTATCATTAACTGACTAGTGTCCTTTAGGAGGAACATTAATCATGAGTCAATCTAAAATGACCCGTCGTGGTCTATTAAAAGGTGGTGCCGCTCTTGGCGCTGCTGGTGTTGCTCCAAGCTTTTTCGTACGTGATGCATGGGCTGCTGATTTCACCAATAACCCAGGTAACGGTGCCACAGTAACCTTAGGGTTCAACGTACCGCAAACCGGTGCTTATGCTGACGAGGGTGCTGATGAATTGCGCGCCTACAAACTGGCTGTAAAGCACATCAATGGTGAAGGCGACGGCGGTATGATGAATACCATGAAGCCTCTTTCACTTAAAGGTAACGGCATCAACGGTAAGAAAGTTGAGTATGTAACTGGTGATACCCAAACTAAATCTGACGCGGCTCGTGCATCTGCCAAGCGAATGATTGAAAAAGACGGCGCTATCATGATCACAGGTGGCTCTTCTTCTGGTGTGGCGATTGCTGTTCAGTCTCTGTGTCAGGAAGCCGGCGTAATCTTCATGGCTGGTCTGACTCACTCCAATGACACCACCGGTAAGGACAAGCGCAAATATGGTTTTCGTCACTTCTTCAATACTGAAATGTCCGGCGCTTGTTTAGGTCCAGTACTGGAATCCAATTTCGGTAAAGATCGTAATGCTTACCACCTGACCGCTGATTACACCTGGGGCTGGAGTCAAGAAGGTTCAATCAAGAAATATACCGAAGCACTGGGCTGGAATACGGCTGCTGCTGTTCGCACCCCTCTGGGTGCTGGTGATTTCTCTCAGTACATCACTCCAGTATTAAATTCTGGTGCAGATGTTCTGGTTCTGAACCACTATGGCAAAGACATGGTTAACTCTCTAACCCAGGCTGTACAGTTTGGCCTGCGTGATAAACAGGTTAACGGTAAAGACTTCCAGATTGTTGTTCCACTGTTCTCTCGTCTGATGGCTCAGGGTGCTGGTGAAAATATCAAAGGCATCTTCGGTTCAACCAACTGGAACTGGTCACTACAAGATGAAGGCTCTGCTGCTTTCGTTAAGTCTTTCGGTGCCGAATACGGTTTTCCACCATCACAGGCTGCTCATACCACTTACTGTCAGACACTTCTATATGCTAACGCATGTGAAACCGCTGGCTCTTTCAATCCCTGTGAAGTTATCACAGCTCTGGAAGGCTTTAAGTTTGATGGCATGGGTAACGGTGCTACCGAGTATCGTGCTTCTGATCACCAGTGCTTCAAAGATGTGCTGGTTGTACGGGGCAACGAAAATCCTTCCAGCCAGTTTGATCTGCTGGAAGTTGTTCAGGAAGTTCCTCGCGCACAGGTTGAGTACGATCCATCTATGCTGGGTGGTGAACTCGGAAATTGCGTATAATTTTTGCGTAAGCGGGTGTGTAGCCTATCGGTTACACATCCTGCCCAGGAAAGGGCGTACACTTCGGGCGTTGGCGGTCATTCGACCGCCAATGTCTCATTAATTCTCTAACATTTTCCGGTAAGCGCTCGTGGATGCGATTTTCTTGCAAGTACTGAACGGTCTGGACAAGGGCGGTGCGTACGCACTAATTGCCCTTGGTCTGACGTTGGTGTTCGGAACCCTCGGTGTTGTCAACTTCGCCCATGGTGCGTTATTTATGATGGGTGCGTTTTGTGCGGTCACCTTTCAAAACATAATGACGGTATCAAAAAAGATTAAGGACGAAAGTATTACTTTCTTTGATGCTTATAAAGAAGTGCCCTATCTGGAAATCTGGTGGGGCGATACAGGTACCATGCTGATTGACTGGGTGGTGCCGCTATCCATAATAATGGCAATCCCGGTAATGTTGTTGATTGGCCTTATTATGGAGCGTGGGCTGATTCAGTATTTTTACAAACGCTCCCATGCAGAACAAATTCTAGTAACCTTTGGGCTGGCGATTGTCATACAGGAAATCGTTAAATCATTCTTTGGTGCTAACCCTATCCCCACCCCGGCACCGGACATTGTTGCTGGCAGTGCGGCTATAGGTTCGTTGTTTGGTTTAGGCGACTCCGTCGTGTATCCCTACTGGCGATTGATATATCTGGCCTTTGCAGGCGTTGTTATCTTCTCAGTTTTTGCCTTTCTGCAGTTCACAACTTTTGGCATGGTGGTGCGAGCGGGTATGGCAGACCGCGAAACGGTTGGCTTACTTGGTATTGACGTCGAACGACGTTTCACCATTGTGTTCGGAATAGCCGCGGTAGTGGCCGGGCTAGCTGGGGTTATGTATACACCGATATTGCCGCCGGACTACCACATGGGTATGGATTTTCTGGTGCTTTCATTTGTTGTCGTAGTGGTCGGTGGCATGGGATCACTTGGCGGAGCAGTCGCTGCAGGTTTTTTATTAGGCATTCTGCAATCGTTCGCTTCCATGAATGAGGTGAAGTCTATCTTTCCTGGTATCGATCAGATTATTATTTATCTGGTTGCCGTAGTTGTTCTCCTGGTCAGGCCGCGTGGTTTGATGGGTCGTGTTGGCGTGATGGAGGACTAAAAAATGATGAGATTCTTTAAACTTTCAAAATCTGATGCCTTATTGATGGTCGTGTTTTCAGCCATTATCTTATTGATGCCAATCTGGCTGGTGCCATTCGGTGCAGGCTACCCTGACCTAATGCAAAAATTCGCTATTTTTGGTTTGTTTGCGGTGGGTTTTAATATTCTATTTGGTCTGACGGGCTATCTATCGTTTGGACACGCAGTATTCCTCGGCGTTGGATCCTATACCGCGGTATGGTCATTCAAGCTGATATCAATGAATGTCTTACCTGCTGTCTTCTTTGGCACCTTACTGGCGGGTGTGTTTGCTATAGCTATTGGTTATGTCAGCCTGCGCAGATCGGGTATCTACTTTTCTATACTGACGTTGGCATTTGCCCAGATGTGTTACAACCTGGCTTATTCGGTTCTGACCCCAATCACCAACGGTGAAACAGGTCTGAGGGTATTACGGGATGATCCACGCATTCTGGATAGTGTGTTTGGGATTGTCGAGCAAGGCTCGCCGGTGGGTAACTTCTTTGGCATCAATATGCAGGGCTTTCCAGGATTCTATTTTTGTGCTGTTGTCCTGATTGTCGGTTTTTTTATATCACTTAGAATATTCCGATCGCCATTTGGCATGATGCTAATCGCTATAAAATCAAATCAGAATCGTATGCGCTATACCGGTTTTAACACGCGACCTTACCTGTTGTTGGCGTTTGTTATCTCCGGCATGTATGCAGGTATGGCAGGCTCATTGATGGCGGTTACTGATCCTCTAGCCGGCGCAGAACGTATGCAATGGACTGCCTCCGGCGAAGTGGTTCTGATGACTATCCTGGGTGGTGTTGGCACTTTGACTGGGCCACTACTTGGCGCTGCGCTAATTAAATATTTTGAGAACATTTTTTCAGCATTCAATGAGTCCTCATTGATGGCTACTTTCGATTTTCTGCCGGAAATTCTGCAAAATATCGTAGTCACTCTAGTGCATCCATTTGTTGGTGAAGGTTGGCATCTGACTCTTGGAGCATTGTTTATGATTATTGTCATCTTCCTGCCTGGTGGCCTGGTTGAAGGCATCAACCGAGTGGTTGCTAAGTATCGTAAGCCAAAATCTGATTCAACAGGCCAATAGGGGTACTATCGATGGAAAACAACGCAGTTTTAAATATCGCCTATGTTGACAAGACCTTCGGTGGTTTGCACGCTTTGAATAATATCAATCTGCAAATTGAAGAAGGCAAAACTCATGCCATTATTGGGCCTAACGGTGCAGGTAAATCCACACTTTTAAATGTTTGCATTGGTCGATTGAAGCCAGATCGGGGCACGGTAACGTTTGACGGTAATATTATTACTGGCAAGCAACCCCATGAAATAAATCAAGCTGGTGTGGTCCGAGTGTTCCAGACTCCAGAGATATTTCCGGAATTATCCATAATTGAAAATGTCATGATTCCTGCATTTTCCAAGCGCGATGGCTCGTTCAAATTCAATCCATTTACCTTACTGGCAGATGAAAAGGGCATTGTAGAAGAGGCAGAGCGCGTACTTGAGGATATGGGTCTAATCGATCAACGTAATGATAAATCAGGCTCCATGTCGCGAGGTGATAAGCGTCGGCTTGAATTAGCCATGGGGCTGGTTCAGCGTCCAAAGCTTTTGTTACTGGATGAGCCCACAGCCGGTATGTCTCGTGCAGATACCAATGCAACTATTGATACTCTGCAGCGCATCAAAGAGCGCGGTATGACCAAGGTTATTATCGAGCACGACATGCATGTGGTATTCAGTCTTGCTGATAAAATTTCTGTATTGGCTCAAGGTACAATAATTGCTGAAGGCGCTCCAGATGAGATTCGTGGTAATCCGAAAGTTCAGGAAGCTTATCTCGGGGGAGTAAACTAATGGAAGATCATGTAGTTAAATCCACCGCTTCAGCACCGGCTTTTTTCTCCGTTTGGGATATGCATGCCTACTACGGCGAAAGCTATATTGTGCAAGGCGTCAGCTTTGATATTAGAGAAGGTGAAATCGTTGCATTATTGGGTCGTAATGGTGCCGGTAAGACGTCAACATTAAGAGCCATTGCCCAGATCGGCTCGCCGGCAATGATGAAGGGTGAAGTATGGCTAGATCATCAGGCGATACACACCATGAAGTCATTTGAAGCTTCCCAGGCAGGTATTGGTTTGGTGCCGGAAGATCGACGAATTATCCAGGGACTCACGGTAGAAGAGAATTTACAGTTAGCACAAATTGCAGAGCCCATTGGCTGGTCGTTAGACAGAATATATGAACACTTTCCACGTTTGGCCGAACGTCGTAAGCAGGAAGGCACCACGCTCTCTGGCGGCGAACAACAAATGCTGGCGGTTGCCAGAGCCTTAGCCCGTGATATTAAACTATTAATGCTGGATGAGCCCTACGAGGGCCTTGCACCGGTCATCGTTAAGGAAATCGAAAGGATTGTTCAAGGCATTAAGGAATTAGGTATGACTACCATAATTGTTGAACAAAACGCTGTGGCCGCGCTGAAATTATCTGATCGAGCGATAATCCTTGATATGGGGCAGGTGGTATTCGATGGTACCGCACAAGAAGTGCTGGACAACGCAGATTTACGCCAGCAATACCTGGCGATTTAGTAGTTTATTGCAGCTGGCAACAACCTATCATGTCGATGGTTTATCTTTGGCCAACAAGGCTCAGTAATCGTCACGTTGTCGATTACTGCTCGAGTAATTCCAGTGCCCGGCGGTAGTCCTCACTAGTATTATTGCTGGAAATATTTTCAATCGCAGCTCTTAATGGCTCGATAAATTCTTGCTTGCGATTCAGCTTCTCATAGAGACTGGTTAATTTAACAACGGTGCGCAATGTCATAGCGTGGGCACCCTGCTCATCGGCAATCTTTATCGCCTCCTGGTATTTGGCAGCAGCTTCCATATTGGGTTCTGGATCATGCATTTGAAGCATATCTCCATGGGCTACATGAACGTGGGTCGACCAGGCCACATCACCCTTCTCGTCCATCACTCGTTCAGCATCCAGAATCATAGTTTTTGCTCGTCTTATGTCACCGGAGTGTGCATGGGCCTCACTGGATAGACTAAGAAGCAGAGGCAGTAACCGCACTGCGCCGGATTTACGAGACTCTTCCATACCCTGTTGTATGTCCACCAAACCATGCGCTCCCATATCACTCATCACAACCGCCAGGCCTTGCATAAATCCAAGAAGAATTACGGCGAGAAGGATTACGGCAACGATCAACCACTCTGAAAGTGGCAAGCGCCCGCGGGTTTCTATAAACCATTCTCTCAAAAGCTCCATTCCCAGCAACAGAACAAACCCTCCTGTTAGATAGGTCGGAACCTGGAATATTAGTGAACCAGCTGCAAATAGGCCGATCAACATGACGACCGCTGTAGCAATTCCGGCGCTGCGACCCAAAGCACCTGTTTTTTCCGACAGTATGGTCATAGAAAGTCCAACAAAACCAGATGGTCCCCCCACTGAGCCCGATGCGATATTGGCAAGACTGCTGGAGCACAA
>JBLHGU010000140.1:0-12683 GCA_047615875.1 Parasphingorhabdus sp. | reverse complement strand
TCTTTTCCTTGCAGCCGGAAATTCTGAAATGGTCATGCTGGCTGTATTAGCAGTTTGCATAGCCATATTGCCAACTCAGATTCCCGGCAAATTTAACTGGTACGTTTGTATCCCGCTAGTGTGGGTAGTGGCTGCGGTTATCCTGGTGATAGCTT
This sequence comes from Parasphingorhabdus sp., assembly GCA_047615875.1. GTDB lineage: Bacteria > Pseudomonadota > Gammaproteobacteria > Arenicellales > CAJQKF01 > JBLHGU01. The sequence continues at coordinate 12,528 of JBLHGU010000140.1, read as the reverse complement.
CACCTGGAACCAGTGCTCGCCTGGAAATGGTTACTGGCACTGGCCACATGCAGATGAGCTATGAGAATTTAAGACACCTCCCGCTCAACATAATAACTACACTAGGAAAGGGTCTGAGTTATTGGGTTAGTGACAGTTTTTGGTTGCTAGCGCTTTCTATAGCATTTTTTATGGGCCTAATTCTTAGAGGCAATAACAGTTTTAAAACATCCACGCAGACGCTCCTAATCCTATCTTTAGTAGCTATTATGGTTCTTTGCAGTCAGGCAGCTCTGGTTGTGCTAATGGATTGGAAAATAAATATAAATGATGCTAGTCGCACAAGTAATCAGGCCTACTTCTGGTTTTTAATACTACTAATTTTAGTGGGTTTCGTCATCGGTCAGTTAACACACCAAACCCTGCAATCCTTAGGAAGAATAAATGTAGCCGCGAGAACAGGACTGATCATTACGTCTTCTATTTTGATTTTTAACGCCTGGCACGGAAAAAACATCATGGTCATGGCAGATGATATTTTGCTCAACAAACCCTCTCGTCAAGAGGAGTCCATCCTGGAGTGGGATAGATTAATAGAGCAGGCGAAGCAACAGGGCTTAAAAAATATCGTAGTACATAACATGGTTCCAGCCAACACCCTGACTGTTTACCGACGCGGCCCTTCAATAGATCCTGAGTATCCAATGAACAGGTACTGGGCCAAATACAAGGGATTAGCAAAAGATGTAAGTTTCACACGCCATAATTTCGATAAACGATTATTCCAATCAGTTCAAAACAACTACACCCCATTGGATAAACAATTTAATTTATTAAGCTATCGGGATCGTTATAGAAACTATGCTCTCATTCAAGTTCCTAAGTCAGTTAAAAGCGATCGCAAATTGTGTCTGACAATAGAACCAGAAAACAACCAAACTTTTACTGAAACATTAAAAGACGAAAACTTTTCAAAACTTGAGTTTCGCTGGCACAAAAACCAACATTGCACCCGCTTTGGTCGCCGCCGGATGTTTTGTGAAAGATTCTCCGCAGACTGGGTTTGTAGAATTCCTCTACCACAGGAATTTACTGGTAAGATTAAGGCCAACTGGGAAAATAGCTTTGTGGAAATCCAATCTTCAGCAAATGACTAATCAGTCTACTTAATCATCTGATGGGGCAATATCGATGAATTTTTTACTCAGGAGTTTTTGCCGATCTGGACGCTCTCGAAGTGTATTTAATATAAACCCCGCTGCATCCGACCTGCCATAAGGATTCACTAAACCCTTCAGTGAGTTTCTGAATTCAGTAGAGGTAGCCTTTACTATTGCGGCATAAATACTCTCTGTATCACAGGCTACATCCAGTACATTCCTCGCCCTCAATCGACCCTGTTGACGTATTCCCACATTAACAACAGGTAAAGCGAAAGAAGCTGCCTCGATAATTCCTGAGGAGGAGTTGCCGACCATAGCAACCGCGCACCGCATAACACTGAAATAAAGCTGGACACCAAGATTGCCAAACAAATGTGCGTTATTGTGGCGCGAAACAAACTGCTTTAACGATTTCATTATCACACCACCACCGCTATCAACGTTAGGGTGCGTAATCAGTATTTCGAAATCGTCAGCCTGTTCCAGAGCTTGAAAAAATTCCAATGTTTCTCTTTCCTGATCCACGTCACCTATGGTGACTGGATGAAATGTCACCAACAAAACTTTTCTTGAAAAATCTATATTAAGACGCTCTGCAAGCTGAATGGGTTCGACAAAATCCATACTACGAAGATGATCTAGTGCTAATGCACCAGCGACTTTTACTCGCCACCCTTCTTCACCCAGTTGCTTAACCCGATTGGCAAAGACATCGGTTGCTGTAAAGTGAAGGTGTGCCATCTTGGTTATAGAATGACGAATAGCCTCATCTATTGCTCCCTCAGTAACCTCACCACCATACAAATGTATCATGGGAACTTGCAAAGGTAATGCAGCTATAGCAGCAGAAAACATTTCAAAACGATCACCAAGCAACATGACATAGTCTAAGGCCAACTTTCTAAAAGCATTAGTAAAGCCACTCACTCCATTCGCCATAGACTGAGCCACACAAAATGCATCGTCACCCTCTTCCAACATAGGAAAATTGGCAACGATCGGAAGACCAGCCTTCTTTACCTCGCCGATGGTGTTAAATCGAGGATCGACATGCATGCCAGATACCAACAACACGGGCTCGAAGTCAGGAGCTTCTTTCATCGCCTGTAACAAAGGCGAGTAGATACCGAAATCTGACCTTGCAACAGTGACCACTCCAATTCGTATCGGAGCAGTCAAAATTTACCCCTTACTATGCTGGACCATAAACATGCTGGAGCGGGTGATGGGAATCGAACCCACATTGGAAGCTTGGGAAGCTCCTGTTCTACCATTGAACTACACCCGCCTGAATCGTCTTAAATATACTGTTCATAAATTATCTGGGCAACTCAGAATAACCCAGCAAATATTCATCCACAGCCCGGGCAGCCTGCCGGCCTTCTCTAATTGCCCAGACAACCAATGATTGTCCGCGGCGCATATCGCCAGCCGAAAAAATATTATCTACAGAAGTCTGATAATTTTGCTCATCGGCGTTTACATTGCCACGGCCGTCCAGGCCAACTCCGAGATCATTTATAAGTCCCTCGTGTATCGGATGGACAAACCCCATAGCGAGCAGTATCAAGTCTGCCTTGATAGTGAACTCACTGCCTTTGACCTCTAACATTTGCCATTGACCCTTGTCATTCTGCTGCCATTCCAGCCGCACAAGATTTAGCCCGGTTACGATGCCATTTTCACCTTGCACAGACTGTGTACCAATAGACCAATCTCTGTCGCAACCTTCCTCGTGGGAAGTTGAGCTACGCAACTTTAGCGGCCAATTAGGCCAGGTCAATAGTTTGTCTTCTTTCTCTGGCGGCTTCGGCATAATCTCCAGTTGTGTTACTGAAGCTGCGCCCTGGCGGTTGGATGTACCCACACAGTCAGCTCCGGTATCGCCGCCACCAATAACTACAATATGTTTTCCTGTCGCGGTAATATCCTTCTCAGTAAAGCTTTCATTGCCTAGCCGTCGGTTCTGCTGAGTTAGAAAGTCCATGGCAAATTCAACACCATCTAAGTCCCGTCCTGGCACCTCGAGGTCACGCGGTTTTTCTGAACCTCCTGTTAAAACCACAGCATCATATCCCGCAAGGATTTTCTCCACCGGAACATTCACGCCAACATGACTATTCGGCCTGAATCGAACGCCCTCTGCCTGCATTTGTGACACGCGACGGTCAACCAGGTCTGCGCTCATTTTGAAATCCGGAATACCATAACGTAATAGACCACCGATGCGTCGATTCTTTTCAAAAACGACGGCACGATGCCCGGCACGACCGAGCTGTTGCGCACAGGCCAGTCCAGCAGGGCCAGAGCCAATAACTGCAACTCGTTTACCCGTTTTATGACGTGGAATTTGAGGTTTTATCCAGCCCTCTTCCCAGCCTTTGTCAACAATTGCACACTCAATGGTTTTAATTGTAACTGGTTCATCCTCCAGGTTTAATGTACAGGATGCCTCACAGGGTGCGGGACAGACTCTGCCAGTAAATTCAGGGAAATTATTAGTTGAATGCAACACGGTAAGCGCTTCTTGCCAACGATTCTCATATACAAGATCATTCCATTCCGGAATGATATTATTAACCGGGCAACCGGTATGGCAGTAAGGTATGCCACAGTCCATACAACGCGCAGCCTGGTTACGAGTTTCCTGATCTCCCAGAGGAACATAAAATTCTGCATAATTCTTCTTGCGTTGGTCCGCCGGAGCGTAACCTCGCTCACTTCTGCTTATTTCGAGAAAGCCTGTTGCTTTACCCATTTTTAAAACCTCTTGCTATGCCAATGATTAAACTGGCTGTCTTCACAATATGCTTCAGGCACTAGCCACTATTGAAACATCGGACTCTTGCGCGACACTCATTTTTTCGAGCGCCTTGCGATATTCAACTGGCATCACCTTAATAAAGCGCCGGCGGTAGTTATCCCAGTCATCGAGTATTTCCTGAGCACGAACACTACCGGTGTAGCGCTTATGATTTTCAATTAGACCCTTAAGTCTTTGTTCATCAAAACGGGTCATGTCCTGCATTAACTCAGCTAAATTCTGCGCATCACCCGAACATTCGTCTTCAGTCACAGATTCCAGTTCGACCATCGCCAGATTACAGCGCTTCTCAAACACCTGGTCCGCGTCTAATACATAGGCAACACCGCCACTCATCCCAGCAGCAAAATTTCGCCCTGTGCTACCAAGCACAACGACACATCCACCAGTCATATACTCACAACCGTGATCGCCTACGCCCTCAACAACTGCCATGGCGCCGGAATTTCGAACCGCGAAACGTTCACCTGCAACACCTGCAAAGTATACTTCGCCACTAATCGCACCATACATTACTGTATTACCTACAATAATGTTCTCGGCTGCAGTTAAGGTACTTTGCACTGGTGGATAAATAACAATTCGACCTCCAGAGAGTCCCTTGCCGGTATAGTCGTTTGCTTCACCGGCTAATTCCAGGGTAACCCCGGCTGCTAAAAACGCTCCAAAGCTTTGACCACCATTGCCCTCAGCTTTTATATAGATGGTATCTGCCGGCAGTCCAGCATGACCATACTTCCTGGCAATTTCACCGGACAACATCGCCCCAACGGATCGATTGATATTAGCAACATTAACCTCGATTCGAACGGGTTTGCCAGTATCAATGGCGAATCTGGCTTTTTCAATTAGTTGCTTATCCAGAGCGAGGTCCAGACCATGGTCCTGAGTTTGACATTGGCTTATTGCGACGCCATCCGGCGCGTCCGGAACGGTAAAAATTCCACTAAAGTCGAGACCTTCAGCTTTCCAGTGATCGACCGCATTACGCACATCCAGTCGATCTGCATGGCCAATCATTTCGCTAAAACTTCGGTAACCCAATTTCGCCATCCACTCGCGGGTTTCTTCGGCAATAAACATAAAGAAGTTAACCACATCTTCCGGCTTACCAGTAAATTTCTTACGCAATTCCGGATCCTGAGTCGCAACCCCTACTGGACAGGTATTCAGGTGACACTTACGCATAAAGATACAGCCCTGACTGATTAGAGCGATCGTACCAAAACCCACTTCATCCGCACCGAGTAATGCGGCTATTGCGACATCTCTACCGGTACGCATGCCGCCATCGGCCTGAACTGCAATGCGTCCTCGTAAATCATTCATAACTAATGTTTGATGGGTTTCCGCTAAACCTATTTCCCATTCAGATCCAGCGTGCATGGTCGAGGTTAATGGGCTAGCGCCCGTGCCGCCCTCGGATCCGGAAATCAAGACGTGATCGGCATGCGCCTTGCAGACACCTGCTGCAACCGTTCCCACACCAATCTCAGAAACCAGCTTAACGCTGACGCGAGCAGTCGGGTTTACATTCTTTAAATCATGAATAAGCTGCGCCAGATCTTCAATGGAATAAATATCATGATGTGGTGGTGGTGAAATTAGTCCAACACCTGGCGTCGAGTGACGTACTCTGGCAATCCAGTCATTCACTTTATCACCGGGTAACTGACCACCCTCGCCGGGCTTGGCGCCCTGAGCCATTTTAATCTGGATGTCGTCGGCATTCACCAGATACTCTGCGTGTACACCGAAACGGCCTGAGGCTATTTGCTTAACCCGAGATCGAATGCTGTCACCATTCGATAATGGCTTGTAACGTTCCGCCTCCTCACCGCCTTCACCCGTATTTGAACGCCCTCCAAGACGATTCATGGCAATGGCAAGCGTCGTATGGGCTTCCCAGGAAATGGAGCCAAATGACATGGCGCCAGTGGCAAAACGTTTAACAATTTCGCTTGCTGGTTCCACTTCGTCGAGTGGCACAGGATCTCGATCTAATTTGAACTCGAATAAGGCGCGAAGGTTTTTAAGCTTGCTGCCCTGACTATCCATAGTACTAGAGTATTCACGAAACTTCTCGTAGTCCCCAGTACGCACCGCATGCTGGAGTAAGGAAATTGTCTCAGGTGTCCAGACATGATCTTCTCCTCTCAATCGATAGGCCAGCTCGCCACCGACTTCCAGTGAATTCAACAACACAGGATCGTCACTGTAAGCAGCACGATGTCGACGGGCTGTTTCACCCGCCACGTGCTCAAGCCCGATACCTTCCACAGCGGTAGCGGTTCCGGTGAAATACTTCTCTATAAATTGCGAGTTTAGACCGACTGCATCGAATATCTGCGCACCGCAATAAGATTGATATGTTGAGATCCCCATCTTCGACATAACCTTTAACATGCCTTTACTTATTGCTTTTATAAAATGTGCATGTGCATCTACAAGACTAATATCTGTATCCAGTCTAGGCAGCATTTCAGTAATGCTATCTAAAGCCAGATAAGGATTAATAGCTTCAGCACCATAACCTGCTAATAAGCAAAAATCGTGCACCTGGCGAGCCTCGCCGGTTTCTACAACCAGTCCAACCTCAGTACGCAGACCCTCACGAATTAAGTAGTGGTGAACTGCGCCAGTGGCCAGTAAGGACGGAATGGCAATGTGATCAGAATCCACACCGCGATCCGACAGGATCAGAATATTAAAACCTCGATCTTCTACCAATGCTTTGGTTTTTTCACACATAGCTTCAATTGCAGCCGCCATGCCGGCAGCACCCTGATCAGCTGAATAAATCAGATCGAGGGTATAAGTGCGGAAAGTACTTTCCTCGTAATCTTCTATGCGTCTGATTTTTTCCAGATCCATATTGGAAAGAATCGGTTGACGAACTTCCAGGCGTTTATTCTTACCGCCACTTTCCAGATCAAGCAAGTTGGGGCGAGGTCCAATTAATGACACCAGAGACATGACCAATTCTTCGCGAATTGGATCAATTGGAGGGTTAGTTACCTGGGCAAAATTTTGTTTGAAGTAATCAAATAGGATTTTAGGTCGGTGGGATAGAACAGCAGGGGGAATATCTCGCCCCATCGAACCTACTGGGTCCAATCCACTGATTGCCATTGGTTTAAGGAAAAACTCAACATCCTCGCGGCTGTAGCCGAAGGCCTGCTGCCTGTCAAGCAATGTTGCCGGATCCGGAGCCATGGCAAACACTTCAGCTGGAACATCTTCAAGCTTAATCTGGGTTTCATCTAGCCACTGTTGATAGGGTCGAGCGGATGTCAGGTCCTGTTTCAGTTCTTCGTCGTCAATAATCCGACCCTGTTCAAGATCTATCAGAAACATTTTGCCAGGTTGAAGCCGCCATTTTTTAATGATGCTTTTCTCATCAATATCCAGCACACCCATTTCTGATGACATGATTACTCGACCATCGTCGGTAATCAGGTAACGAGCAGGTCGTAGGCCATTTCGGTCGAGGGTAGCGCCAATTTGCTTGCCGTCGGTAAACGCCACTGCGGCCGGACCATCCCAGGGCTCCATTACCGCAGCATGGTACTCATAAAATGCGCGGCGCTGCTCGTCCATTAGTGGATTATCCAGCCAGGCCTCTGGAATCATCAACATCACCGCATGAGCAAGCGAATAACCACCGGCCAACAGTAACTCCAGGCAATTATCGAAAGTTGCAGAGTCTGAATTGCCGTCACCAATCAGGGGCCATAATTTTTCGAGATCCTCACCCAATAACGGTGATCGCATATTATGACGACGCGCAAGCATCCAGTTAATATTGCCGCGAACTGTGTTGATTTCACCGTTATGGCAGAGAAAACGTAGCGGCTGAGCTAGCTCCCAGCTGGGAAAAGTGTTGGTAGAGAAGCGCTGATGAACCAGAGCAAGGGCTGATTCAAGGCGTTCGTCCTCCAGATCACGATAAAAAGTAGGCAGGTTGTTGGCCAGCACCATGCCCTTGTAGAGCAAGGTTCTGGATGACATTGAAGCCACATAGAAGTCTTCATGTCCCTCGGGGGCCAAACCATGAATACGGAAATGCGCCTGTTTGCGGATAACAAATAACTTTCGTTCGAAAGCATCCTTGTCCTGGCAATTATCACCTCGCCCAACAATGAATTGTCGAATGACCGGCTCATTTGACTTAACGCTATAACCGAGACAATCGTTATTCACCGGCACATCACGCCAGCCAATTACATGCTGGCCTTCGGTCTTGGTCATCTGTTCAAGGGCAAACTCACATTCTCGACGGGTGGCGTCGTTACCCGGCAGAAATACCATGCCAACGGCATAGGCACCCGCGTCCGGCAATGTTAGGCCAAGGCTCTCACATTCGCTTCGAATGAGTCGGTCTGGCAACTGAATCAAAATTCCTGCACCATCACCCGCCAACGGATCAGCTCCCACCGCTCCACGATGGGTCAGGTTAGCTAGAATAGTTAGACCGTCGCGTACAATTTTATGACTTTGGCGATTATGAATATCCGCAATAAAACCAATTCCGCAAGAATCATGCTCATTGCGGGGATCGTACAGACCCTGTTTTGCTCTCTTCTGGCCACCGTTCAAGTTAGGCTTACCTCAGGTTAAATGGCGCAAAATCCCTACCACTCGGTAGTAACCGGGTACGCCAATACAATTTTTATGGGTTTGGATCGCTACCAGTTTTACGGCAGTTTTCAGGTATCAATCGTCCATTGATTGATTTCCTACGACCCGCGACTCGGACCTCTCCGAGGCCGATCATCAATTAAACTTCCGCTCTGAATCAATTGGATTCGCGAAAGGGAACCGGAAAGAGTAGCGATTTTTGCCACAGATTTCCAGTCCTAGAATATTTTATCTATAGTAATCAGGGTATTATATTGACTGTTTAGACAACTTATTGCCCACTGTCAGGTCCTCTGTTACAGTCCGCGCGGCCCAAATCCTGCTCGTTTTCTCAATGACTTATCGCATTCTTATCCCTATTCTGCTGGCATTGGCTTTATTAGTGCTGATCGCAGCGCTGATGACTGGAACTATTCCTGTTCAGCTAGCAGATATCTCCGGGATCTGGAATAGCCCTGAAACCAGAGAAGCGCTAGTTATTCGCGAGCTAAGATTTCCCCGTGCCGCCAATGGATTTCTGGCCGGCGCCATGCTGGCTCTGGCAGGAACTCTGCTACAGGTTTTATTACGCAACCCGTTAGCGGACCCCTATGTGCTGGGAATTTCGGGCGGTGCGTCAGTTGTTGCTTTGGTACTAATTTTACTGGGCATGCAGTCTGGCTGGATAATGGCTGGTGCTTTTGGCGGGGCTTCACTCGCTACTCTGCTGGTATTCGTATTGGCTTATGGAAATGGTATCTGGTCCGCCACCCGCTTGCTACTAACGGGCGTAGTATTGGCATCTGGCTGGGGGGCTATAATCAGTTTTCTGTTAGCCATCAGCGGCGATCAACGAGTTTTTAGCATGCTATTCTGGCTAATGGGCGATCTTCGCCACGCCGATGCCGCCTGGTGGCCCACTCTTATACTAGGCCCCGTTTTCGCCGTAATGTTCTGGAAGGCTCGCGACCTAAACCTGCTTTCTGTGGGAGATCTAAAGGCACAATCACTTGGTGTAGAAGTCCAACAGGTTCGTTGGCTGTTATTTCTTAGTGCCGCTTTGCTAACCGCAACCGCTGTAACCCTAGCGGGCTCAATAGGGTTTGTCGGCCTGGTGGTACCCCATATGGTTAGATTGATAGCTGGCGGCAACCATCGCGGCCTCTTACCTGCTTGCCTGTTATTGGGTGGTATCCTGGTGGTTGGCGCCGACACTCTGGCACGAACCATGCTAGCGCCTCGAGAGCTACCGGTGGGAATTATCACGGCATTTATCGGCGTGCCGATGTTCCTCATCTTGTTGAAAAAGACCATGAGAACAGGCTAGGTTGGCATCATGACAATACTCGAAACCTGTGGACTAACAGTACAAATTGGCGAAATACTGGTTTGTGACAATCTCGATATAAGCATTCCCGAAGAAGCGGTTGTGGGAATTCTAGGTGCCAACGGTACAGGGAAAACCACCTTATTACACACCCTCGCCGGACTTCGCCCCCCCCACAAAGGTGTGGTCAAGCTTCAGGATCAGCTAATTTCTGACTACAGTGCCAGACAACGCGCTCAAGTACTCGGAATTTTGCTACAGGATCATCAGGACCCACTTTACGCCAGTGTATTACAAACCGTGTTAAGTGGCCGCCATCCCTATCACTCCGCTCTGGAACAGGAAAATGAGCAGGATTACGACATAGCCTGGCAAGCGTTAAAACTCACGCAACTGGATACAAAAGCAGAACAGGCGGCCCATCAACTATCCGGCGGCGAGAAGAAACGCATGGATTTGGCGACGCTTCTTACACAAAACCCGAGAGTTTATCTGCTGGATGAGCCGAATAGTCATTTGGATATTCAGTTCCAGATCTCGCTATTGAAATTAGTATCAGATCGAGCCCGTCAAAGGTTAGGCACAGCCATTATGGTTCTGCATGATGTCAACCTGACATTGCGATTTTGTGAATATGTGCTACTTTTATATGGTAACGGAGAAGTTCAATTCGGCCTTTGCAATGATTTAATAAATAGTCAAAACCTACAAAGGCTTTTCGGTCATCACATGATCGAGGCACAACACCAACACCAACGACTATTCTTTCCCGGGTAGTGACCTAAAAAGCAGCTCTCGCGTTACCCTGAAAAATCCCTACAGTCACTTCAGAATGACAAACGGTATGGTTTAACAGACAAGCGTAGCCCTCCCCAACACAATCTGATTAATGGTACAGACCACGCGACTATCGGTAGGTGGTTTGCATATCCCCCACAACCTCCTTCACCTAAAATGATTAGCTATTGAGAAATTCAGTCACAAACGACTGACACTACTCAAAGATAAGAGAATCAGAAAGCCTACAAAGGCCGCAAGAATTTCTGATCTTCATATTTTCCAAGCTCATAGCTGTTTTTTTATACAGCTATGTTTCAACCCGGTCATTGGACCAGGAAATGGGTACTGGAGGCAAATATGCTGCGCAACAAAGTCGTCAAACCGTTATTAATCGCACTCACAGCGATTCTCCCTTTCAAATTCGTTCACGCTGTTGAAACAAGCACGGAAAGTGCAGCACTGTCTGTAAATTATCCAGGCTTGACCAGTGTACATACCGAAATAAGACTGACGGACGCCACACAAAATTCGGCGAGCGGAGCTTATATAGGATCACATAACTGGAAGTCACATGGCTTTACGGCGACCGTTCCAGCCGAAATTCTCGACCTTATAATTCGTAAGGGCAGTGCAACATACTATATTGATGATTTAGACTGCAGCTCAGGCAGCTGTTCAGTAGATGATATAGTTGCCACGCTTAGCGTCACCTTTGATGGCATGTCTAGTGTTCACATAGAAGCGCGGCTGCCAGACGGCCTACCAGACGAAGCTACAGGTGGCTCGGTAAACAATAAAAACTGGCAAAGCAATCAGGCCAGTTTTGCAGTCTTGCGACAGATATATGATGTACGCATGCGCCGAGGGTCAGACTCATTTGTAGTAGACAATGTCGATTGCCAATCAGGCAGTTGTAGCGTTGACGATCAAGGGGTTAACATGATCGTTAATTTCCCCGGGGTTAGCAGCGTTCATTCCGATGTACGCATCCCAGATGCCGTTCCAGGCGCTGCGAATGGCGGGTCGGTCACGTCTTCAAACTGGAAATCCAATCAAACCACGATTCGTGTCTTCCCTAAAATCTATGATCTGCGCATTCGCAAAGGCGCCGCAACACATATTATTGACAACCTTGATTGTCGTAGCGGTGATTGCGAGGTAGAAGACTTCCTGGTAGATCTGGACATTAGTTTCCCAGGCTTAAGTAGTGTGCATAGTGATGTGAGACTACCCGACAATAATGCAGAAACAGCAACAGGCGACGTAGTTACCAGCTCTAACTGGAAACGTGATGCAACAAATATTCGTGTCTTTCCAGCGCTCTATGATTTGCGTATTCGACAAGGTGCTTCTACCCACATCGTTAACGATGTTGATTGCAGCAATGGAGATTGCCAGGCCGGCGGTTTTGTACGCCAGATTACTGTGGGGTTTCAGGGACTTAGTTCCGTTCACACAGACGTTTACCCCAGCGATGGAATTAATAGCACGGTTAGTAGTAGCCGGGCGGCCAGATCCTACTGGAAAACTAACAGCACCACTATAAATACTCTGCCTGGTCTATATGACTTGAAGATTCGACAGGGCGGCGGTGAATACATTATCGACAATGTGGATTGCCGTACAGCCAATTGCGAAACTGATGATTTTGTTACCACGATGAATGTCGAGTTCAATGGACTTTCAAGCGTACATACAGAAGTTTATCCATACGATGGGGCAGCTGGCAGTACCACAGGCAGTCGAATTACGGGGCAATACTGGAAAACGGATTCCGCCTCTGTGTCATTATTTCCTGGCATCTATGATGTCAAAATCACCCGGGGTGGCTCTAC
>JBLHGU010000139.1:0-12740 GCA_047615875.1 Parasphingorhabdus sp. | reverse complement strand
CTTCCTCTTTGATCATCTCGGCTTCTCTTCTGATTTCGCAGAGCCAAGATTAGTTCAAAGTGGGTCAATTTTCAGTTGCCAAGGTGGGTCATTTTTACATTGCCATTAACATCGCGATGTTGAAGACCTTTTAGTCGAACGAGGCATTACAGTCAGCTATGAGGCTATCCGGCTCTGGTATATTAAGACAGGAACGATATACGCTAGGCGATTGAAACGAAAGCACCAGGGCTACGGCGATACTTTCTACATCAATGAAGTTTTTGTGAAGATTAATGGCGAGCAACATTACCTGTGGCGGGCCGTAGATCAAGATGGTGAAGTCGTCGACGTATTCTTGCAGGAAGGACGCGATGGGCCTGCAGCAAAGCGCTTCTTCAAACGACTGCTCAAGTCACATGGTGGAGAGCCGAGGAAAATCGTGACCGACAAACTGCGTAGCTATGATGTTGCGCATCGGGAGCTTATTCCTGATGTAATTCATGACACCTCACAGTATGCGAACAATCGTGCAGAATTATCGCATCAGCCAACTCGAGTAAGGGAAAGGGTAATGCGGCGATTTAATTCTGCGATGCAGGCCCAACGATTCTTGGGAGTTCATGCCACTGTTTACAATCTGTTCAACTTAGGAAGGCACCTGGTTAGTGCCGAACATTGTTGAAATCTTAGGGTCAGTGCGTTCAATGATTGGCGCAGTGTCGTTGTATGATTCATAGAAGTTAGATTCTTCTGACGATCAAAAGTTAACTTGGCGATACCCCGACACAACATACGATCCACCATGGTGACCAGCCAGCTTCCGGTTGAATAATGGCACGAAAGCATTGGCGATCCAACGCTCGCTGATGCCATTATCGACCGACTGGTTCATAACGCTTACAAAATTAATCTGAAAGGAGAATCTATGCGAAAACGTCTAACACACTTGACGACTCATAGCCGTTCAACATCATAATGCCAATCCCTGTGTTGTTACGCACCCGTTAGTGGCAGGCTTCGACCGGACTGGGTGGCAGCTTTCAGCTGGAATGGGTGGCAGGCTTCGATGGATACGCAGGGAATAGTCGTACCGATATTCGAGAGGGGGGAGTATTGAACAGCCGTTCAAGAATAGAATGGCTACGAGTGACAATACCAATTCGCCAAAGAATCTTGGGGCCAAATTGGGGCCAAATGGAAAGTAACTGAGGGGTATTGGAGAGGCATCGTCCCCTGAAACAGGGGATAAACGCTTGATTTTTAAGGATTGTCTGGTGGAGGCGGCGACTACCAATAAAGAGCCTTAATATATTGATAAATTACAAGTAAATACTTGTCAAATAAATAGTTGCCCCCAAAATTGCCCCCAATTATTTTGCTGTAGATGTTCTTCGTTTTAGCAATAAGAATTCGATGATGCCGCAGGATCATCGCGTTGGACGACCACAATCCGAACCGAAAAGATAAAGGCGACTGAGAATTCTGACTCAAAATAAAAAAGTTGTGCAAGTGAAAGAACTCGCGGATGAGCCTTCACTTACTCCAAAGAAAGCAGCGAAACAAGGTCATGTCAGCGAACCCAAGAAGGAATTATCCACCAATTACATATTAACAATATTAACTGTAAAAATATTAACTGTAAAAACTTGGACTTGATCTTACAAATCACCTAACCGAGTCTACCTATAAGCTGACAGTCTATGGCCGAGTTTAGCCCTATTCTGACATTAACACCAGAATTACAGGGCGATTGGGGCAGTCTCTGGTCCGAAGAGGTAACCATGAATGGATTGCTAGAGAGTGATCTATACCTGTGGGATTTCGAGACCACTTTCATCATGTGCAACTCTAATGAAATGTCGAAGTATTTCTTTTGTCATCCAAGATTTTTCGGTTAAATGAAATACCCAAGCTAGGATCTTTTCATGTGTATTACAGCGTTCAATATGAATGTTGTATGCATCATGGACATTAATAACTATATGATCATCTATTACTTTGACTATTTCATTTAGCTCTTCTATGTGTCTTTTGTAAGATTCGATAATACTTTCTTCCATTCCTTTCACCCTTTGCATTACCTGTTAGTAGAGGGCAAATTGCCACAAATCATAAGAACTTTGTTCATCAGACAGTAATCCATATCGCCTCTTAAGTACCGCAATCTCATTATCAGAAAGCAGATTACTCATCTCTAGTGTACTCAAGAAGTTTGTACTCATTAATCCAACTCCGTAGATTTTTAAACGCCATGTGTCCGCTAAGAGTATGTTACTGCCCTATCGATTTGTAAAGCGACCGACAGAAAATTACCCGCATCAGGCCCTCGATAGATTCATGAATTCGTCGATATTCAGCATGAAGTAGTCACTAAGTTCTCGCAATTTTTCAATCTCTATAAAGTGGCCCAAGTGAGTCTTTACCGGAGGACGCTACTTCTTCATCTGGGTTTCCTGTGTGGCCGTAGCCTGACCAAGACTTAAATCCCAACCTGCCCAATAACTTAGCGTCGAATCTGTCAAATACTTCTGGTCGTAAGCCACGAGTATAGTTTTCGATTGGCCGAAATTGAGGGCCACACCCTGCAGTAGTAATTCCGAAGCGAGAATATTGTGTTCTATTTGCGGCCCCCCCATGCCAAAGACGTCCATCAAATGCAAACGCCGTACCAGCAAGACCAGTTGCTGCAACGGTGGGGACTGGGTGCGGGATAGTCGGGTCTGGTTGCCTACCACTTAAATGGGAGCCAGGCACCACTTTAGTGGCTCCATTATCGTCAGTAAAATCAGTGATCATCCACATTACATTTGCTTCTGCAATGTTCGTAATGGGTGTTTGAGACTTGCCTGAGTTAATCGAGCCATTTTGATTTCGCGCATACTCAGACGGACGGTCTCTAACCTGCTCACTGGATACTGTTAGAGGCATCCACCATTGATCCGTATGCAGTGGCATATCAGTTGCGCCAGGATGCTGAATTTGGGCATCAACACAGGAAACGAGATATTGTTCTCCAAGCATGTACTCTAACAAACCCATACAGGTTTCATTTTGTATGAGTTGGGTAAACTCTTCTCCTTTGTTGAGCAACATTCCAACCCACTGATTCACTGGATCCATGTTGGCTGGATTTTTATGTTTATGTAACCTTCGCTCCATTTCGGCTTGCTCTGACATCCTCTGTTGCAACCGTTCCAAATTATTTGGCTGTATAGCATTTTCGATAAAACAGTAACCAAACATGTCGAGATTCTTTCTCATTAGATGTTTGTCCGATGTCGGCTTAGGTAGCTCGCTGGAAGAGAATTGATGTGAATTCATAAATGTGTCTCTTGTTTCACTTGATAAGAAAACTGTGGATTTCAATACTGTCGCAGGAATCAGTTGATGCATTCTTCTGTCGGGGCAGCCATGCAAGGCCTTCAAACATCAAACTTTCTTATTATCGTCCCAGCGGAACGCCAGCTGCCAAAGTACCCTTCATAGTCTCTTGATGGGCAAAATTTGACGCCGCAGAATTTTGAATTTGTATGGCCAGATTGAGTATTCTAGAGACGGAATAAAAAGTCAATATGATGGCTATTTGCCCTATAGTCTTTCACCTGAGGGTTGAATAGAGTAAATTGTATTTGTCACGACATTCTGTAAGAAAATTTAGTGACTGATCAGTGTCATGCCTGATAGCAGAAACTTTACATGCCTGGCGATCTTGGTGAACGTCTTTCTTCAGCTGGTTGAATAGCGTAGATCGGGTGTTTATATCTCTTGTACTCACTGAACTTCTTAGCAAAGCCACTAACCAACACTGGCTAAATTCGATTATTAGTTTCATTCAAATGAACATTCTTTTATGACTCCCGAAACTCATTTCGCTGAAAATGATGGCGTTAGTATCGCGTACCAGGTTTTTGGAGGCGGGCCAGGCGACATAGTCTTCATTCACGGCATGTTTTCAAACCTCGACATATTATGGGAAGAACCCAGGGTTGCACGCTTCCTGCTGGGGATGGGCCGGATTGCCCGTGTTATTCTTATCGATCGTCGCGGTACTGGACTTTCCGACCGCGTCACCCCGCCAGCTTTCGAAGTAAATATAGATGATATCCGTGCTGTAATGGACGCTACTGAATCCAGCCAGGCCTGTTTAGTCGGTTATTCAGAGGGTGCGTGCATTGGTGCGTTGTTCGCCGCAACCTACCCAGAGCGGACCCGCTCGTTGATTACCATTGGCGGCTACGCCAGGTGGGCCAAATCCGACGATTTTCCACACGGAACCGATCGCCAGGATATCGAGCAGTGGTTCGAAACCGTAGAACAGCAGTGGGGTAAGGCCCTCGCAATCGAATACACTTCGCCGACGCTGGTCAACGATGAACAGTACCGCCATTGGCTGGCCAAGTTTACACGCTCGAGCGTTAGCAAATCAGGCGCACTGGCGCTATTTAGAACCGCGGCGGATATGGATTTGCGGGCGGTGCTGCCGGTCATTTCTGTACCAACGCTGGTATTGCAATCGTCACGCGATCTAACTACCCCTCTAGAATCAGGCCGCGACTTCGCAAGACGTATCTCGGGATCAGAGTTGGTTGAAATCGATTCTGACGATCACAGTCCGTGGGCGTCCTGCAGTGAAGCAATTCTGCAGGAAATGAAGAGATTTCTTGGCGGGACATCGGGTACCCGGGAGATCAACCGCGCATTAGTAACGGTACTTTTTACAGACATCGTCGATTCCACCAGTCTTGCGGCTGAACTGGGGGACCTTAAGTGGAGTGATTTACTTGAAGAGCACCATAAAAAGATTAGACACGAGCTCGAAATCTTTCGTGGGCATGAGGTTAAAACGACTGGCGACGGTTTTCATGCCACATTTGATGGTCCTGCACGCGCTATTCAGTGCGCTGATGCAATACGAGATTCGACTCGCCAGTTAGGTCTCATTCTACGGATAGGCGTTCATACCGGTGAATGTGAAATTCGTGGAGAGTCACTAGAGGGTGTTGCAATTCATATGGCAGCCCGAGTTTCAGGCATGGCTGCTGGTGGCGACATACTGGTATCAAGAACGGTTAAAGATCTTTCTTCTGGATCCGGAATCAAGTTTGAAGATATCGGCACTCATACTCTTAAAGGCATTCCTGATGGGCACCAAATATTCAAGGTGCGATCGGTATAAATTCCATTAACTAATTACAGGGATTGGTATCTTTCTTCAAATGCAGCTAGATCGAAATTAAAGTAAACTGGATTACTAAAAATTATCATTTTAAGAAAGCAATTTTATGAACAATCTATTGTGCAGAACGTTATTCGTCAATGTTTTCGCGATAACTATCACTCTTATTACTTCTCTGAACTTAGCCAACGCTAACTCATCGTATCCCCGTGTTCAGCCGCTTTTATCTACTTCGCAATCTATTATTAGCGAGAAGTTGATTTATCCAATTGGCGATGCAAAGGTCAGTGCGGTCATCGTAAATCTACAACCAGGTGAAGAAACCGGTTGGCATCAGCATGGTGTGCCTTTGTTTGGCTATATTCTGCAAGGCGAACTCACCGTAGATTATGGGATACACGGCAAACGTATTTATCGAGAAGGCGACAGCCTAGTGGAGGCCATAACGGCAGCACACAATGGTGTCAATACAGGCAGTAATATGATGCGGGTGCTCGCGGTATTTATGGGTACTGAGACTATTGCTAATAGTGTCGCTTACTCAGAATACGTGCCTCCGATATTGCAACAACTACGCAAGATTATTGCAGACAGGCTCGACATCATGTCTGATGTGTCCAGGTATAAGTGGAATAATCAAATCGCTATAGAAGATCTAGAACGAGAGGCCGTCATCCAGCAAGCAACTTCAGAGCGAGCTGTCAGTGCCGGAATTCCAGATCGATTGGCCTTAACAGCGGTGACTGCACAGATCCAGGCGGCAAAAATGATTCAAAGCCGGCTCTACACTATCTGGCAGGAACAAGGGATAGGTACTCATGAATCGGTGCTCGACTTAAAAAAAGAAATTCGACCACGTATCGCCAAACTAACAACCGCATTTATTGATCAGCTGGCACTTGCTTTACCACTGCTATCTAATTGTAGTTATCATGCCGCATTAATGATTCCAGACGAGTCCCATGTTGAAATCATCAATACCTGGAGAGCGGCAATTTCTGGCATTGTAAATAAGTCTAATTGTTCCGAATGAAGCTGCGTTGCTTACTATTCCTCGGCTAGCAATGCATGAAAACACTCTCGCTATATCTCGCTACTGGCAGCACACAATCAATTTGCGATAGCAAACCGACCAACCGTACAGCCCACAGCAAACAGAGGTAACTCCGCAGTATAAAACTGTACATCACAGGGACCACCAGCAGCGGCGGCGGCGGCAAGAAAAGTGCGAATTTCGAACCCGCCCTGCCCGGCTTCTGCATAGGTATCTTCGTCGTTATAGGAAAGTAGCGCAGCTTTATCCATTCTTTCGAGACGACTGAGAAATTCGCGGTCCCATGCCTCATTTATCTTGCCAGAATCAGGTGTCGCTGGCCAATGAGATATACCGCCTGTACCAACTACTGCCACTTTCTGTTCAACTTTGTCACAAGCTCTGCGCAAAGCTTCGCCAAATGCCCAGGCCCTGTGTAATGGGGTTAGTGGCGGACCCTGACAATTGATATTTACAGGTACCACCGGCATGTCATATTCAGGATTCAGAAAATGTAATGGCACCATTAAGCCATGATCACACTTCCACTCCTCAGAATACGCCACATCAACTGTTTGCATAATTTCCCGGGCAAGCTCCAGGCCCAGTTGAGGCGCGCCTGGAATTTCCACTTTATCTATCTTTAACCACGCCGGATCTTCGATTGGGCCATGATGGACATCTCCGATGCCGATACAAAAGGCTGGCATGTTATCCATAAAGAAATTGGCAAAATGCTCTGCTCCCACTAAAACCAGTGCTTGGGCACCGCTATCGCGAATCTCGTCATGCTGACGCTTTAGGGCTACATAAAACTCATCGCGCCGCTCGACATTGTCAACCAAATGGGCTCGCCCGGTAATACCCGGCGCATGGCTTATAACTCCTGCATAAACCAGACTCATTGCACATGATCCTCGCTAGCAAAAGCCTTGCCTGCGCCAGTCATGGCGTAAACACCGGCGCGTACCGGACCATGATCACGAACACCCTGACGCATCATTTCAAGGTAATCGAACCATTCAATATTTAGCAAAGCCGCATAGTGCATTAAAATCTGCCCGTTCACGCCTAATACATACAATAGACCGATATCACCAGACTCAAGGGCTGCACGTTCTTCGTCAGTCAACTCATAGTCATCCAACAATACAGACAGGTTGTCATGGTACTGCTGTTTCACGCTATCGTCGCGATTCAAGTGATAGAGAAATTTTTGCAAATTATAAAGACTCATAACCAAACCTCGTGACTGGTATTATTTCTATGCCGAACAAATTATAGAGCAATCATAACCCGCATGGCATCCAGCCAGCTTCTGGATCGTTCCGTCATCGAAGTTGCTTGCTCAAGTAATGACTCAACATGAGCAAGTTCCTCTGGGCGAATGTTGGGGTTTACTTCCATCAAATGTTGCATACGAGCTAATTCGTGCTCAAGACGGCCGACGCCCTGACTCATACGTGACTGCAGAAGACTGTGAGCTTCCTGCTCAACCAGTTTCGTGGCGGCGTCAACGCACCCTTTAATCGAAACTTTCTTAAGTTCGATAAGCTGCTTCATCATGTGCTGTTTTAGCGGTGAAAAATTCCGATTCAGATCTTCATAACCAAATCCTGCTTCCAGTGGGTTACCCTTTTCATCCATTACCAATCGATACACTACCGGCGGCATCAATCGTTTTAGCTCACCATGCATCATGCCAGGTGCACCGATAATAAAAACAAATTCAATTAACAAGGTGCCACGTGTCAGGCCACTGCCTCTGAGCCCACCCAGACAGGTATTACCACGTTCAGTGTTGAGAGCCAGGTCCATAAGATTAATGACCAAAGGATGCTCCCAACTAAAGTAATGCAAATCTTCGTTGCCCAGTGCGATATTTCTATCCACAGTGGCGGCAAGACCTTCGTCTGGCAAACCCGGAATTGGCGCAATCATATGCGTGCCAGGTTTAATGACGAAACTTCTCTGTCGATAGCTCTCGCTATGAATCCCGTAACAATTAAACGCCTGGTTCAGCCACAGCCGTAAGCGGTCTTCTTCCCCAGCAGCTGTTGCTTCATGTACCAGACGGTCCGCCAGACCGGGTCGACAGGAGTGGTATTCCATCAATCTATCGCGCCCCTCTCGCATTTGCTGTTCCAGCTCCTGCTTGTATAGATGAACTCGTTCAACGAATTCCTGCATGTCTACGTTGGTATCAACCAGGTGCGCCTTGAGATCATCGAGAAACTCCATAAAGGTCATATGATTGACGCTACTACTGGCCTCAAAGGCATTCAACCCCTCGTGATACCAGCGAAACATAATCTCCTGAAGCGTTCCCTTTAAGTAAGGAATATGAATTTCCACATCCTGAGTCTGACCAATACGATCCAGTCGACCAATGCGTTGTTCAAGCAAATCTGGCACAGCGGGCAAATCAAATAAAACCATGCGGTGGGCAAACTGAAAATTGCGCCCTTCACTGCCAATCTCTGAACAAACCAGTACCTGACAACCATCTTCCTCTTCGGCAAACCAGGCCGCTGCACGATCACGCTCAATCAAGCTCAGTTCTTCGTGAAAAACTGCAGATGACAATCCAGCGCGATGTTTCATCGCGTGACTCAAGTCTTTAGCTGTTTGTCGATGCGCGCAAATAACCAGAGCTTTTTCTTCGCCGTCTGACTTTAACCAATCGATCAGCCAGCTAACACGGGGATCACTTTGCCACCATTCGGTGCCTTCCTCAGGCCACAATATTTCAGGCGTCAGCAATGAAGATACTGGGACCTCGCGCTTTACAGGACTCGACACCTGTAAATAGAACTCTGGAGACTCAAGCGGGTGAGCCACGGCACGACGAACCGGAAAGCCTTCCACAGATGCCCGTGTATTGCGAAACATAACGCGACCGGTGCCATAACGATCGAGCAACTTATCAACTAGATCATCGCGTTGCTGACGAGTTAGATTATGCTGGTCAATGCTGTGCCCCAAATGTCCTTCAAGAATCTCCAGGGCCGGTGCATCTAGCTCAGTTTCTCGATGAATAGCATCAACAATTTTTGCTAGCGGCGCCAGATCACTGGATTCAGCATTCAGTTGTTCCGGGTCGTAGTAACGATTAGGATCAAGCAATCGAAGCCGGGCGAAATGCCCTTCCAGGCCAAGTTGTTGTGGCGTACCGGTTAATAGCAAAACCCCGCCGGAAGCTTCCGCCAAAAGTTCGACCTGTTGATACTCTGCACTAGCGCCATCCGGGCCCCAGTAAAGATAATGTGCCTCATCAACTATGAGCATATCCCAGCCCGCTTTGCAGGCCTGTTCCAACCGATTGGGTTGGTCAAGTAGAAACTCGTTGCTGACAATAATCAGTTGTTCATCAAGAAATGGATTGATGGCATTTTCTCCTGCACCATCATCCATAGCCTCACAGCGCTCTTCGTCGAACACACTAAACATGAGATTGAAACGACGCAACATTTCCACCAGCCACTGATGCACCAGACTCTCTGGCAGTACAATGAGTACCCGGGAAATTCGCTCATTAATTAACTGGCTATGGGTGATTAACCCAGCTTCGATAGTTTTTCCAAGCCCCACTTCATCGGCCAATAAAACCCTTGGACAGTGTCTGGATGCAACTTCATGAGCGACATAAAGCTGATGCGGCAGTAAAGAGGTGCGTGTTCCCAACAGCCCCCACAGATGGCTTTGTAATAGCTCATTGCGATTTAACTGACTGTCGTAGCGGAACTGGAACCACTTGGCCATATCCGTTTGACCATGGAATAATCGCTCCAAAGGTCGGTTGAAAGCCTGGGCCGGAGATACTTCCTCCTCCTCCAGGAATACCCGTTTGCCTGACTCATCACTACAAACGTAATAGATCAGATCATCAGTCTCTTCTACTTCAGTTATCTCAAGATGCCTGCCCTGAATATCTTCGATACTATCTCCGGCTGAAAATCTCACTCGATCCAACGGCGCGGACTCAATGGCATAATTAATTATGCGTTCGGCAGTGCCGAATTTGAGCGACACAAGTCGACCGTCGATTTCGAGAATGGTACCAAGACCGAGCTCAGGTTGAGCGTGGTTAATCCAGCGTTGACCGGGAATTACAGACTGCATGTAGGGCTTCAGAGGTTGAAAATCAGGTCATCAATTATAAACCAGTATCGCTCTCAAGCGTTTGCCAAGTAACGATCAACAGACAATAATTTTTCAAGTTACGCATCACCTGATCCAAGTCCATGTCTGGTAATGCGGAATAACCAAATTCAGTTTCTTTAGCGCAATTGATTATTGCGCCTGTACCCCGCTGGCAATTGACGTTGAACCACAGTGAGTTTTGGCATAATCTGGCCAAATCATATTCAAAAGAGTCAAGAAAAATGGTCACCAGCCCCAACAACATGATCGATCTGCGCAGTGACACAGTCACCCGGCCCTCTGCAGCCATGATGGAAGCTATACAGCAAGCCCGCGTTGGAGATGATGTATTTGGTGACGACCCCACAGTCAGGCAATTGGAATGTCGAATGGCAGAAATGGTCGGCATGCAAGCCGGGGTATTTGTATCCAGCGGTACTCAGTCGAATTTGATTGGCTTGATGACCCACCTACAACGGGGTGAAGAATTCATAATTGGCGATCAATACCACGTTTTCAAGTTTGAAGCCTGTGGCACAGCCGTTCTCGGCAGCCTGGCACCCCATCCATTACCGACGCCCACAGATGGTCGTCTGACAATTGAGTCCATAGAAGCCGCCATTCGACCGGACGATTATCATCACCCCGCAACTAGACTATTGAGTTTGGAGAATACCTTTAACGGTATCCCGATTCCCCTTGAACATCAGAATAGTTTGGCGGATTTTGCGCACCAAAAAGGTCTTATCGTGCATTTGGATGGGGCCCGATTTTTCAACGCCTGTACAGCAATGAATGTAACGCCCATTGCTCTGGCAGAAAAACTGGATTCCGTGTCCATTTGTTTGTCTAAAGGACTTGGGGCGCCGGTCGGGTCGGTTCTCTGCGGTACTAAAGATTACATTCTTCGAGCAAGGAGAATTCGAAAAATGCTCGGAGGTGGCATGCGTCAGGCGGGGATTCTGGCGGCTTGTGGCCTAGTCGCACTAGATGAAGAAATACCCAGATTAAAACAAGACCATAAGCACGCGGCTATTCTTGCTGAGGGACTACGCCGTCTTAACAGTGTCTCGGTTCTGGAGCACTCAGCAGAAACCAATATGGTTTTTATTTCCCTGGAGCAGGTTGACCCAGCAGCCTTCAACGATTTCATGAAGACTCGAAATATCATCATTGGTGCAGCTAGCAAAAAGACTCGAATTGTTCTTCACCGCGACATTTCCCGGGCCGGTGTAGATTCAGTTCTAGGTGCTTTTGAGGAGTACTTCAGAGAAAACCCTGACCAGGCGTCCTGACTCACTGGGTCTATACGCCATTAATTGAGTCAATTATTCGCTCCCGATATTCCTTCCAGTTACTGGAATGAGAAACAATAAATCGAACAACACCATTTTTACCGACTATGTAGGTGTTGGAAGAATGATCAACCGTATATTCAAGGCCAGAGTCTGGCATATCCACTCTCTGATAAAGCACTTTATAGTTATTTGCCACGGTGGCTATTTGCTCGGGGGTGCCACCAAGCCCTAGGAAATTCTTGCCAAAAAAGGCTGTGTACTTCGCCAGTATTTCTGGCGTATCTCGCTCTGGATCGATACTAATGAGCAACACCTGAACCTGAGCAATTTGCTCTGGTTCCATTTTCTGCAATGCCGCACTGATTTTACCCAAACCAATGGGACAGGCATCCGGGCAATTGGTGTATCCAAAATAAACAATAGTAACTTTGTCACGAAAATCTGCAAGCGACACATCGCCAGCTTCTGATTGCAAGGTGAAATCGCCACCAAGCCCCGGGTACCCTTTAACTTCCCGGCTACCTTCTAGATAAAGGCCCAGCGCGGCACCAGCCAGGATAGCCACTGTGGCAAGAATAAAAACCAGTCGTTTCTGCATACTATTGCACCAGTTAAAACATTCTAAATTCGGCAACCCTTGAGGAAACAAAGGTTTCAAGAACAACGGAGTTTGAATTTTTACACCGGATTCTATTAGGGTATCAAGTAAAAACTCTTTATTCCGTGGAGTTGCACAAGAGTTAATATAGGTCTGACTTTAAACCTAATAACGCTCTGCAACTAGCAAACTATGAACACAAGTAAAAAATTTGTCGGAATTGAAAAGGATCTGGAATCTGGAATGACACCAACTGGCAATATTATTCGCGATGCCTGGCTGTTTGGCATTCTGCCTGAGTCAGAAACCTGTGAAGGCTGGACAATTCAGGGCATCGAATCCTTATACGACAAGGTATCTGCTGCCTGGCACCCCTATGGCCATCTCGTCTCTGGCTTGCCCGATGATATACGTCAAAGGCACGGGCGCATTTACGATCAAGCTATCAAAAAAGCCAAACAGCTGGGTTGGAACCCAGAACTGGCAGACGATGATTAATCCGTGGTTATG
>JBLHGU010000138.1:0-12763 GCA_047615875.1 Parasphingorhabdus sp. | reverse complement strand
GGGACAACGGAACCGTTGCCATCTATTCCGATATTACTGATCTTAAAAAGCGTGAGAAGGAACTGACATCGAAATCTAATGCACTTGAGCAACTATCCAATCAGTTAGCCAAGTATTTATCACCACAGATTTATGATTCTATCTTCTCAGGCAAACAGGAAGTTAAGCTGGTAAGCGAACGCAAACGACTAACCATTTTCTTCTCGGACATTGTTGGCTTTACCGCTACTACAGAAAAGCTTGAGTCAGAAGACTTAACCAACCTGTTGAATCACTATTTAACTGAAATGTCGCAAATAGCCCTGAATCATGGAGCGACCATTGATAAATATATTGGTGATGCCATAGTTATATTCTTTGGTGACCCAGAAACACTGGGTGTTAAGGGTGATGCCATTGCCTGAATAAAAATGGCGATTGCCATGCGTAAGAAGATGCTGGAGCTGGAACATACATGGATGGATTCTGGTGTAGAAAATCCATTGAAGTGCAGAATGGGAATTATCACTGGAATGTGCACGGTAGGCAATTTTGGCAGCAATGATCGAATGGACTACACGATTATTGGCGGTGGCATAAATCTCGCAGCCAGACTGGAATCAGCCTGCGCACCAGAACAAATACTTATCACATATGAAAGCTATGCGCACATCAAGGAGATTATTCACTGCGAAGAACAGGAGACCATAGAAGTAAAAGGCATAACACACCCGGTAAGAACTTTTCAGGTTGTGGACTTATATGAGAATCTTACAGAAACCAATCAAGCTATACATTCCAAAACTAAGCACCTGCAAATAGATGTAGATTTACAGAGTATGACTCGGGCAGAACAAAGAGAAGCAGCGAAAACCCTGCTTGCAGCCGCCAGTCAGATCGAGGACTCAGCCTCCGGCACCTATTTGCAATAAGATAATGATGTTGCATTGAGCTCGTGACTTAACTGGCCGATAATCAGGGCTCATTAATCATACGCACACAATATGACCGAAGCATCACCTCAACCGCTGGCTGGAATTAGAGTTATTGAGCTCGGTCAGCTTTTGGCCGGCCCCTTCTGCGGCACCATTCTTGGTTATTTTGGCGCCGAGATTATCAAGGTAGAACCGCCTGGGAAAGGCGACCCTATTCGCAACTGGCGTGTTATGCAAGATGGCACCTCACTGTGGTGGCGCAGTCTGGCACGCAACAAGAAATGTATCACTCTTGATTTAAAGAGTGAACGTGGGCAAGAAATCGTCAGAGACCTGTGCCTGAACGCTGATGTAGTAATCGAAAACTTCAGGCCCGGCACCATGGAAAAATGGCACTTAGGCCCAGAACAATTGCGCGCAGACAACCCAGGTCTGGTCTACACACGAATCTCTGGCTATGGACAAACAGGCCCCTATGCTTCCCGCCCCGGCTTCGCGTCAGTTTGCGAAGGCATTAGTGGTTTTCGTTATATCAATGGCTTTCCTGATTCTGCACCGGTACGTCCCAACCTCAGCATGGGCGACACTTTAGCGGGTATCCATGCAGCTCTTGGTGTAGTTATGGCGTTGCTTAAGCGTGAGCGACATCAGGGCGGTGATGTAGTGGATGTGGCTCTATACGAATCCATATTTAATATTATGGAAGCTATTGTTCCAGAATTTGATGGCGCAGGCATTATTCGCGAACCCTCAGGATCAACGCTGACAGGCATTGTACCCACTAACACCTATCGCTGTGCTGATGGTAAGTACATTGTCATAGGTGGCAATGGCGACTCAATATTCACACGTTTGATGAAAGCGATCGATCAACCAGAGATGGCCGATGACACACGACTGAGCAATAACGAAGGACGGGTTAAACACGAACCAGAAATTGACTCTGTATTGAGTCAATGGACCGCTTCAATCAACAGTGCCGATGCCCTACAGATTCTGGATGTTGCCCGGGTACCATCCGGCCCAATTTACAATATTGAAGACATGATGGCAGACCCACACTTCAATGCCCGAGGGATGTTCGAGCAAGTTGAAATAAATGGCAAACCTCTAAAAATTCCCGCGATAACGCCTCGATTTGAAAGCGGTGCCGGCAAAACTAATTGGCCTGGACCGGAATTAGGCAGTCACAACGAAGAAGTTTATAAAGACATCCTGGGCATTACGACTGAAGAGTTGGAACGGATGCAATCCGATGGTGTCGTGTAAAAGCATTGACTGGACTTGACATCTTTGAGCACTAATCACCGATTAATCTTTGCAATCAGTTTTTCACCCCATCCAACCATTCGCATCGCTATAACTGATCATTAATTCATGCCAACAAGTTACTAAATTTTGTATTCTATGGAAGCTATTTTCCTTGCCACCTGGTTAGGTATTGTTGCTGCGCAAATCGCACCTGGGCCGAATATGTTAGCGGTTGCCGGGGTAGCACTTTCCCAGGGTAGACTCCTCGCTATATGTGTTGCCGGGGGTGTTGGGACAGGTGTCATCATTTGGGTGCTAGCGTTTGCATTTGGCTTATCAAATATTTTCCATACCGATTCTAGTGCAGCGTTGTTCATGCAGCTATTGGGCGGAACTTACCTTTTATACATCGGTATTAAAGCGATGAATTCGGCTAGAAATGCATCTCTAACAAAAATGCGGGCGGCAAAGAGCCAGCTGAGTTTTTATCAAGCCTAATGAACTACCCCGCCGCAAGCAGCGGGGTATCAAAATATCGAGAGCAGCCTATCTTCATGTAGCTTCGTGTATTCATTACCCTGATTCTCCACGTACTTTCTGATCATCTCTTCGTCTCCATGCTTGCCTACCGTTGATGCAAAATATCCGCCGCTCCAAAATTCACCGCCCCAGAGCTGTTCCTTTACCTGCGGACAGTGTCGAATTATCTCGCGTGCTGTGATATTTTTGATCGTTGTCACCAATTTCGTTACTGAATATGTTGGGATTGACTGAACCAGGAAATGCACGTGACTTTCATCTGTGCCTATCTCTATGAACTTCATCTGGTATCGAGCCTCGATTTGTAGACAAACCTCTCGTAACTGTTCGTCTACCTGCTCATCAAACACCGCCTTACGATACTTGGCCGGAAACACAAAATGATAGAGCAGTACCGTAACATTGTGACTCTTGTGGATATATTCGCTCATGCGAATATTCTACGCCGCAAGCGGCGGGGAATTAGACCCTCATGAGATTGAAATTAGCGAGTCCAAATTTAGCCTTTAACTACCATATGAGAATCATCATTTTACATCTATAGCGCTCATTCGCTTCAATCCAAATTTAAAGAGATTTAGGTAAAACCTGGAAATTTTCTAATCGAACGCTACCAGATTTAATTTTTTTCAGTCTTTATTATTTCGCAAAATTATCGCTGGCAGTTAGGACAGAAAAAACTTGATCGTTGGCCGATTACTTTGCGCTTTATTGCTGTACCACAGGCGCGGCAAGACTTTGACTCTCGTCCATAAACCATTAGAGTTTGTTTAAAATAGCCCGGGTTTCCATCGGAATTAACAAAGTCCCGTAATGTGGTTCCACCTAATTCAATTGATCGTTTTAAGGTATCCCGAATAGATTCAACCAGAATTTCGTATCTAACGGCGGATACACGTCCGGCATGACGGTCAGGATGAATACCCGAGATATGCAACGATTCACTGGCGTAGATATTGCCAACCCCGACCACTACGTGAGCATCCATAATAAAATTCTTAACGGCAACTTTTCGCCCACGACTGCGGGCATACAAATGTGCGCCAGTAAAGCTGTCGCTAAGGGGTTCCGGACCCAGATCACGCAGCAATTTGTGTTGCTCCGGTGGCTCATCGGTCCATAAAAAACTGCCAAATCGGCGTGGATCTCGATACCGGATCACCTTGCCTGATGCCATTTCAATATCTATATGATCGTGAGCTGATGGTGGTTCATCTGGAGAGACGATGCGCAAACTCCCGGACATGCCCAAATGTACCAACAGATGACCGGCTCGATTACCAAACAGAAGGTATTTCGACCGTCGATGCAGGCTAGTTATTTTTCGCTCAGCCATGGATTCGTTTAAATCCTTCGGAACAGGCCACCTGAGTCGACTATCTCTAACTACAACACGTCGGACTTTTTTGTTCAGCACAAAGGGTTGCACACCACGCATGGTAGTTTCTACTTCGGGAAGTTCAGGCATGGTCGCTTTTTGATAGAAATCGGGTTGGTGTCAGAACAGTTAACATGGCAGAATCTCGCGGCGTTAACAAGCATGTACTGGCAACTTCGTAGCAGTCAGCACATCTCAATTCCAATTCTCATCTGGTTGTGTTCATGACATACAAGGTTTTGAATCGAAAAAGCGGCACCACTATGGAAGTCAACGAAGGCGAGTCCATTTTAGATGCCGCCCTGCGACAGAGTATTGTGTTCCCCTATAGCTGCCGCGGCGGCACCTGCGGAACCTGTAAGGCGAGCCTGCTCAGTGGCAAAGTTAGCTACCCTCACAATGAGATGAGCGCCATATCAGAGGAGGAAAAGCAGAGTGGCGCTGTTCTGCTGTGTCAGGCGATACCAGAGGAAGATATCGAAATAGATGCTAATGAGATGGCCGCCAATGCAGGCATAGAAATAAAGATGATGCCCTGCCGGGTCAGCACCATGAATACTCTGGCTCATGATGTGATGGAACTCTCCCTTAAAATTCCCGCAAGTCAGCAATTACCTTATATGGCGGGTCAGTATATGGATATCATCATGCGTGATGGTCGCAGACGCAGCTTTTCTCTGGCCAGCCGACCACAAGCAGGGCAGGAACTAAAGCTACACATTCGCCACGTTCCTGGAGGACGTTTTTCCGGGCTGGTGTTTGATTCTATGACAGTTAAGGATTTACTACGTTTTCAGGGGCCTTTTGGGACATTTTTCCTGCGTCGGGAATCCGACAAACCGGTAATTATGATGGCCGGCGGCACCGGCCTTGCTCCCATCAAGGCCATTCTGGAGCAGGCTTTTCATGATCAGCTACAACGCCCAATGCATCTTTTCTGGGGCGTACGTCAGTTACGTGATCTTTACCACCACGAGCTATTGAGTGAATGGGCTGCCAGCTACGACAATTTTAGCTACACCCCAGTATTATCAGAGCCGGAGCCTGAAAGTGGCTGGACCGGCAAAACCGGCTGGGTACATGATGCCGTCGTCGAAGCCCATAGCCAGCTAAGCAGCTTTGAGATTTATGCCAGCGGCCCACCGGTGATGATTGATGCTGCCAAGGCTACCTTTCCGGCCCACGGCATGGACCTAGAGGCCATGCATTACGACTCCTTTGATTACGCTACGGACGTGTAGTCTGCACTTCCAGACCGCGTCGATAACACTTCAGCGCATCGGCATGGCTGCCGGTGCGCTCCAGTAAAGCACCAAGCTCCAGATAGGCACTGTTCCCGGCGCCCTGGCGAATCGCCTCAGCGAAATACTCCTGCGAATGCTCAAGCTCATCCAGTTTTAGCTTCAAACGTCCAAGCAACTGCAACAGATCGGGGTCCTCGGGGTGTTTTTCATGCCAGACCAGACATTGCCGCAGTCGCGCTTCATCAGTGGAGTTAGTCAACTCTGCATATAACTTAAGCAACTCTCCAGACCAGTGCTGATTCAAAGCGGTTTTAATTACATCTTCTGCCTGCTTATGCTGATCCGCTCCCATTAGTTTGCGCACATAGGTTGCGGTTAATTCTGGGTCCTTGCGTTGCTCTTTTGGTAACGCCGTCCACGCACGGGTAATTTCATTACTGTTACCCTCAACATTAGTCGCGCTATCAAAGGCATGGCTATAAGTTTGATGCTCCAGCTCAAGAATTTCAGGATCTGCGAAAGCATGGTGTTTGCGCAATAAAGGCAACCGTTTGCCCAGGGTCGACCAATCACTATCATGGCGTAGCAATTCCGCCTCCATTCGCTCGACGAGGGGGCGACGCTTTAGTGCCGCCGACATATTCTTCAATGTGATTCGAACAGCGTCAAATTGGCCCGCCTGGTATTGTAAACGGGCACGGGTTAAATCCACCGCGTCACGATGTTTTCTATCGGAACTTCGAGCCTGATCTAGATAGTGGTCACGCCGTTCGTAGTCATTCTTCTGTTGCGCAGCATAGGCTGCACCGAGCAAATTGAGTAATGGCGTATCGCTATGGGAAAGATGTTGGGTCAACTCCCGTTCAGCCTCTGCCCAATCGCCTTCAATCAGTTTTGCATAACCGTGCTGCATTTCACGAACTGCCTTGACTCGCGACCGCTTGTCCTGCCACACAGCTAGATCTCGTCGTGCCTTAAAACTACGCAGAATGAAACGAACAAGTATGTAAAGCCCAACAAATAGCACTACTATTGCGACCCCAAATAGTGCCAATGAGACCTCTATTTCATAGGGTTGCCGGGAAATCAGTACATAGCCCGGGTCTTCAAGGGCTATCAGCCCCAGTGTCAGGGCTACCGCAAAACTAATGAGGAAGAAAATGACTGTATTCACCGCCTCTGAAGCTCCCCGATCTTTGATCTAAGTAAAATTAGCGAATTTTCTATAGATGGCAATTGAGGTGCGATCTGTAGTTTACCTAACTCATCCAATTCACTCCTATAGCGATCCCCAAGTGCATCGTCCGAAGCAATATATTGTTCTATCCAGGCCTGGGCATCTGCGATCGTGCTCTGATAGATCAGCTCATCCTTACGTAGAAGCGCGTTGCGGGTGGTATTTAGCATGAGTCGAAGATTCTCGTAGACAAGAAATCTCTGCACTGGTTTCAGCTTTGGAAGACGCGTGTCTTCAACCTTACGAATGCGTACCAGTTTTTTCAAATCGGCAACAAATTCTTCGCCAGCACTTTGCAGGCTTGAAAGAACATCGTCAGTAGAATTCTCTGTTTCAGCCTCGCCAATCTCCCACTGCGGACCACTCATATCTTCGTTAAGCGGCAATTTAGCGACCGATTGCATTAATGCCTGTAGTCGTAATGCAGCCCCGGCGATATCCAATACAGGTACCGCAGCAAGCTCCGAAATTTCTGTTGCCAGCTGTTGTCGAACCGGCAGAAGACCGGGATCGCCAATTTCTTTTAGCTTGCCGTCCGAAAGCTTCAGGGCAGTTATCGCCAATCTTACATCACCATCTAAGCTGAGCCTTTGATTTGCCAATAACAACAACTGCTCGGTCTCTTCCAACATCCAGGTATTAACGGTGCGCCCCAGATCGCGATATACCTGCTCCACGGATTGAGACAAGCCGTCAACCTCGGTTTTGAATTGCTTTAGCGCGGCACTACTTTGGTCATGCTCAGCTGCGAGACTGGTCTGTAACTCTCGTTTTAAATCGATAATTTGCCGATCAAGTTCTTGCAGGCTTTTCAATGTACGGTCACTGTCCGCACGCAGAGATGCATAATCTTCAGACACCCGATCTACCGTGCTGCCCTGCTGACCTATTTCCAGCCGGGCAATAACTGCCACCTGATACCAGGCAAATCCGGCAACAATCATTGCTGTTATAGAAAATAATGAAATAACCACCAACGGCCAACTTGATGCAGACTGTTTAACCATGGCGGCTGATGGAGTCTCTGTTGCAGAGTCCAAATTTGATTTATTTTGATCGTTCATAGGTTAAGCGTTGGTCTTCACTAGACCATTAATACAATATAGCAAACGGTTGTCGTCGGCGGGCGAACAAACCTTTATGGTTGCCTGCCAGCCAATTTCTCGACAGAATTCTTGCATGCGCGGACTGAGCACAACCACGGGGCAACAAAGCACCCTCTGCTGATCTTCCGCTCGACAACGATTCAAAAAAGCCTCTGTTGCGCCAACACTTGTCAACACACAAACCGAGGACTCAGCACGCCACCATTTGGCCAACGTTGCATGAGGATCATCCGTCGGATAATGACGTCTATAAACCTCGAGATAGCTGACTAGAGCCCCTCGCTGTCGTAACGTATCGGCTAATAATTCTCGACC
The DNA here is from genome assembly GCA_047615875.1 of Parasphingorhabdus sp. GTDB lineage: Bacteria > Pseudomonadota > Gammaproteobacteria > Arenicellales > CAJQKF01 > JBLHGU01. The sequence continues at coordinate 4,778 of JBLHGU010000138.1, read as the reverse complement.
GCCCTCACCGCGAACAATTAGAATTCTCATACGTTCGATATTGGCAAGGGTTGGGGATTCTAACAGTTCTTCACTATTTTCAGTGCCAAGTGGGATTACAACATCATTAATTCCTTGTTGATTAAGTGCTGCGGCAGTTGCCCGGCCTATGGCAACAACCTGCTGCTTAGAAGAATCCAGCCAGTTTTGTGCATACTTCAGCCCAAACTTAACTGAGTTTGGGCTTATAAAAATTACACAATTATATGAATCACTCGTATCCGGCATATTTTCGAACACATCTGACAGCTCCTCAATTTCTATGAGCGGCAGGCGCACAACATCACCACCATAACCCTCAATCTCACTACAGAGTTTTTTGCCCTGTCCTGTGGGTCTTGTTATCAGTACTGATACACCATTTAACTCAACTGGCTGCATATACTTTGCTTAATATGGCGCCAGCACCCTGCTTCAGCAACTCTTCCGCAATTGTCGCACCCAACTCTTCGGCGTTTGCCGCAGCGCCTCGAATTTCAGTATAGAGAACCTTGCCGCCCTCGGGTTCTCCTACCAGACCACGCACCCACAAAGCTTCTCCTTCAAACTGGGCATATACCGCTATGGGCACATGGCAACCACCTTCCAGAGCTGCGTTCGCACTACGTTCCGCAGCTACCCTGACGTGGGTGTCTTTATGATCCAGTGGCGCAATTAGTTCATGGGCGTTGTCATCATCAATGCGACACTCAATACCCAGTGCCCCCTGTCCCACGGCGGGTAAAAATTCTTCCACCGGCAGACACTGTCTAATTCGATCATGCATTTCCAGCCTCTTTAAACCAGAACTTGCCAATATCAGGGCATCATAATCGTCATCATCCAGACGTTTTAACCGGGTATTCACATTGCCTCTAAGGTTTTCAACTCGTAGATCCGGGTATTTGCTTCGGATAATACAGCGTCGACGAAGGCTGCAACTGCCGACAATAGAACCTCCTGGCATCTGATCCAGGCTAGCAAACTTATTGCTAACCAATGCGTCAGTGGGGTCTTCTCGTTCACAAATTACCGGTATCTCCAAACCGGGCGGCAATTTGACTGTGACATCTTTCATAGAATGAACAGCGAAATCAATATCACCACGTAATAATGCCTCCTCAAGTTCCTTGAGAAATAGTCCCTTGCCCCCCACTTGGGAAAGTGGCACGTCAAGAGTTTTATCGCCTTGACTGGTAATGCCTACCAATTCCACATCCAGCCCCGGATGTAATTTCAGCAGGCTGTCACGAACGTGATTAGCCTGCCACAGGGCCAGTTGACTTTGTCGGGTACCTATTTTAATCGTATTCATAAAAGATTCAGCACAACGGGGTTAAGATCTGGAACAGACATTAGGATGGATGGGGACTGTAACAATGATTAACAGTTCTTCTCAAGGCCAGCCTGTAAAATAGAACTATTCATCAAAAATTTTTACCGAGTTAAACAATGAAATATGTAGCCATATCGTTATTATCCGCCACTTTCCTTCTGATTGGCAGCAATGCTGTGCAGGCCCAAAATACGTCAACCAGCGCTGTCACCGAAGAAGCCGAGCCCACACTGGGTCAATTACTCGATGGCGCAATTGAAAAAAGTAAGGAATTACTTGATCAAGGCGTCGATGCATCTAAAGAAGCGTGGGATACCACCAAAGAGGTTTCCGGCGAAGCCTGGAACAAAACCAAGGATCTTACCGGTGATGCCGTTGAGAAAACAAAAGAGCTAACCGGTAGTGCCGTGGAAAAGACCAAGGATCTCACCGGCAGCGCTGTCGATGTTACAAAAGAGCAGAGTAGCAAAATCGGTGAAGCTGCGAAAAGTGGCTACGATGCAGCTAAACAAACATATCAGGGCACTGACGAAGCTGCTACTACAACCGATTAACGATTAAAGAAATTAAGGATCCAGCGAAACAGCAGGTCGCCATCTACGGGTTTCTGCAACGATTCCATACCAGCTTCAACAACCGGCGCGGCAATAATATCGCGCCGCAACTCTATTAGCGCCCTGGAATAATCGACTGAGAATTCCGGGTGGCCCTGGGTTGTTAAAACGCTATCTCCCATTTGACAGAAATATATTGGACAAAATTCACTACCGCCTAGAATTTGCACTTCAGCAGGCAATTCAACTACTTGATCTTGATGGAAAACCATCATATTGACCTCTGATCTTATTTCGTCACCCATCCAGGGTTGTGGCGCGCCAATAACGTTTTTGGAAACACCAATTCCCCAACCAGCATCCGCCCGCACCACTTTACCACCTAACGCCTGAGCCAGTAACTGGTGGCCAAAACACACACCAAAATAGGGCACTGAGGCATCCACCAAATCTACTATAAAATCCTCTAGATTCTGAATCCATTCATAGTCATCCAATACGCTGTAGCGAGAACCCGTGCTGATATATCCATCACATTCGTGGACATCTGCAGGTATTTCGCCATCAACACAGGCGTAGTTTACGACCTCAATATCTGGCTGAGTATGCTTCAGGCGATGATTGAATACCGTAGAATAATCTTCAAAACCCTGCTGACGAAGTGCAGCACGTACATGGTCACATTGCAGGACGCCAATTTTCATTCTATAAAACCCCGTCGACGGCTTTACCTAGTATGTCGCTATACTGATCCGCAGTAAATTGAATGGGATTAGATCCCGAAGAAGGATCCGCCACCGCTAATGGTCCCATATCATCCTGTCGTTCGTGTCCAATACCGATTTCATTAAGAGTGTTCGGGATACCGATGGAAGCTCGAAGATCCAGAATCCATCGCATTACTCCATCGAATCCAGCCGTTGGCAGATCCAGATAACGAGCCAGTATCTGCATGGGTTTTTGAATAACATCTCTATTAGCATTAAGAACGTAAGGCATTAATATCGCATTGAGGGTGCCATGATGAGCATCGTAAATCGCGCCTAAAGGATGAGCCAGTGCATGCATGGCGCCCAGACCGCGTTGAAATGCCGTGGCTCCCATGCTGGATGCTACCAGCATCTGCATTCGGGCATCTATATCAGCGCCGTTCTCCACTACATGGGGCAGCCAGTTTTTCACTAGTCGCATACCTTCCACCGCAATGCCTTCGGCCATCGGGTGAAACAATGGTGAGCAATAAGCTTCTAAACTGTGCGATAGCGCATCCATACCCGTGGCAGCTGTTAACCCAGCTGGCAAACCAACTGTCAGCCCTGGGTCCAGAATGACCACTCCGGGCAACATCAATGGGTGAAATATTATTTTCTTGAGGTGCGCAGCTTCATCCACAATCACAGATGCCCGCCCTACTTCGGAGCCTGTACCAGCGGTTGTTGGCACACCAATTATCGGCGCAATTTTCGATGCATCAGCGCGAGTAAAATTGTCTCCAATATCTTCCAGATCCCATATAGATACAGACTGATGAGCCATCAGGGCAATGGCCTTGCCTGCATCCAGACCGCTGCCACCACCTAATGCAACGACTCCGTCACAATCTCCCTGTTTATACGCGGCCACCCCATCGTTCACATTGGCACCAGTTGGGTTGGCCTTTATATCGCTGAACACCTGTATTTCAAGACCATTGCTGCGACATTGCCCAACAATATTATCTAGCATAGGCAATTGACGCAAACCTGGGTCGGTGACCAATAATGGTCGACTCATTCCTAGCTCTGCACATACTGCGGCAAGCTCATTAATACGACCGTTGCCGGCACGAATGGCGGTGGGATAATTCCAGTTTGCGTTCATGTTTAAATCTGACAGTTTAGAAATATTAAGAATAGCCGAACTATAAGTTATCCCACCGCCTTGCAACAATCCCTGTCCCGATAATTCTGCAAATAGTTATTGAGCAAAATCATCTATCATTTGCCTGATAGCTTACAGGGTGCAACAACACCAAATAACGACCTGCAACAGGGGCACTTCTTAGAACTCCACTAAATACCCAGCCAAATAACCTTGAATTTTTGCTAACGCAGTGGGGATTCTTAATCGCTGTCCGTTGACATAGAATGATCAGATAGAAATAAAACCGTTGGAGACGACATGCTTAGTTCCCTCTTAAGCCACCCGAAATCGGCATCTGTGGAATTACTCAACAATATTCAGCAGCAGCTGAATTCTGTAGTTCTTGGCAAACCAGATATCGTGAAACTGTGCCTGTGCAGTACGCTGGCACGCGGTCATCTGTTAATCGAAGATTATCCAGGAGTCGGTAAAACCACTCTGGCCCAGGCTATGGCGACTGTGCTAGGGCTTGAGTTCAATCGAATTCAATTCACCAGTGATATGTTGCCAGCAGATGTAGTTGGAGTGTCAATATATGACGCTGCTGAGAAAATATTTGAATTTAATCCGGGTCCGATCTTTTCGTCAGTAGTATTGGCCGACGAGATCAACCGTGCCACGCCGAAAGCACAAAGCGCCCTGCTTGAGGCCATGGAGGAGCGTCAGGTATCCGTCGATGGTGTTAGTCACGAGTTGCCAGAACCTTTCTTTGTTATAGCCACCCAGAACCCCCACGATCAGTCAGGCACTTTCGCACTGCCAGAATCACAACTTGATCGTTTTATGATGACCGTATCGATCGGTTATCCCGGCGCAGAATTCGAGTTGGCATTGCTACGCAGCGGCGACCGCAGGCAAATGCTTAAAGAGCTCAAGCCATCTACAAATGCACAGGGAGTGATAAAACTACAGGAACTTGCCAGTCAGATTCATATTAGTAAATCTCTGTCCCAATACGTTCTGAATCT
>JBLHGU010000137.1:0-12978 GCA_047615875.1 Parasphingorhabdus sp. | reverse complement strand
CAGGATCTCACTATTCGTATCGTTTTGGATGAACCAGCGGGGTCAGGCGGTGCGTCCATTGGCCTGCGCCTTTCTGGTGCATTCGAGAACGTGCCGAAAGTTGTTTTGCTAGAAAACGGAGAGGCTCGATTTAACATTGATTTGTCAGCAACAGATGATTGGGACCTACGAGAAACCGCATTGTCATTTGCGAGTCCGTGGCCCGAATCGCGCAATGCCCGTGGAAGAAGAGAAGTAATGGAAACCTATGAAGTTGTCACCGACATGGTTGGCACTATCCCGTTTAGAGCCAGTGCCACAGATTCAGATGGTCTAACCACAAGTGGGGTATTCATTGTGCAAATTGAAGCGGCTCCAATTACTCAAACGGAAATGCTCTTGCGCTTGGCAAATGCGACCCCTCATGTTGTTAGTAATGACGGAATGACACTGACGCTTCGTCCCCGGCGGATTCCACCAGGTCGAGGGAGCGTAGCGACAATAACGGTGGAATTCGATAGTGTTACGGCAGAGCGCCGTGAATTGATAGTCTCTACCGATAGTAATGCAGAGATTCGACATCCATGGCAACTAGCCGTACCGCCGGATTCAGATCGGGTCGAATTTGAAATCACCAATGAGGGTTTTGTTAATGAATCTTCAGGGCAACTTACGGTGCAAGACACTAGTTCGGGTGGTGCCACGGCTTCAATTACGGTAACAACTTCGGAGTCACCATCGATAGAATCCCTGATTTTCCCTTTTAGCGGTGAGTTCTCTGTAGATGAGATTATCCGAGGCGTGGTCAGGCTTTCCTCTCCGGCGCCGGATCCCGGTATGCAAATCCTAATTCGCCAACATCCGGATCTTGATGTGGTGGATTTTCCAGAGTCTGTCACTGTGCCAACCGGTGCTTTGGGCGTCAGTTTTGATGTATACGCCAGAGCTGTACCTGCTCCTAATAGCAATACTAATGTTTGGATGGGGGTGCGCTCCAGCACTGATATTGGACCAACTGAAGTTAGGCAAAGTCTTCGTATTTCACACTGACAATTAGGTAATGCTAAATTATCGAGCTTGAAACATTAATTGTACGGCGTCTGGTAATCGATTGATTTTGACTGCTATGGCAATTGAAAACTGACTCACGGTTTCTGATCTTGACTAGATTTTTTTAAACCAAAATATTTTCTGCATCTATTACGCAAGTTAAGGGCATATGTGTTGTTGGTTGAAAGGCGTCGCTAAGAGAGTACATTAAAAACTCATTTTATTTTATCGATGATGTCGATAAAATTCTCCACAAAGCAACCACATTTCAATGGGTTATCCTTTATATCTAATGGAGTTCCGTCAGGTCTTGTCCTTCAGAAATAGTGTAGCTTAAACTCCACTGTCAGGTTAATGCCCTAATGAAATACACTAGGTGGGGGTTATAGTAGTTCAAGCATTTGACGGTTTTATTGAATCAGGCCTAGGTTAAAGCCAGAAATCGTGATTCACTGATCTAAATAATCCAGAGCGTTGCTCGTAAAGAATCAATCTCGTCCATAGAAACATAGTTTTTATAGGAGATTTAAAAATGTGCTTTACAAAACCGTTACACAAATAATTTTAAAAGTAAAATTGATATTGCGTGAGGCTGATGTATGATCCCTCCGCTAGAATAAATTCATGGCTGTTATAATGGTGCCTGATTAAAACGAACAATTAACAGTTGCCACAAAGATGAGGAGAATTCGTTGATTATGAGCAATCTGCAAAACCATTCTATAGGGTGTTGCCGTGGCTAAACTCGACACTTTCCCAAAGCTACTACGCCATCAGGCCACTACTCTCGAACAGCACCCAGCGATGCGAGAAAAGGAATATGGTATCTGGCAGACCTGGTCGTGGTCGGACTATTTCCAGGAAGTAAAGCAATTTGCCGCGGGCTTGTCAGCGCTAGGTTTTCAGCCCGGTGACAAGTTATTTATTATCGGCCAAAATCGTCCGCGAATGTATTTTGCCATGTCTGCGGCCCAGTGTCTGGGGGGCATTCCGGTGCCAACTTATTACGACTCCGTTGCGGAGGAAATGAAATTTGTAATAAGTCATGCCGAGGCAAAATATGTTGTTGGAGAGGGTCAGGAACAAGTCGATAAAATTCTCGAGATAAAAGACGACTGTAAGAATATTCAATGCGTTATTTACGATGATTCTCGGGGCTTAAACGAATACCCCGAAGATTTTGTTAAAAGTTTTGATTCCATTCAAAAAACTGGTGCTGAATTACTTAAAGCCACACCTGATCTTATTGAAAAATTAATTGATAATGGTAAGGGCGAAGACATTTCGGTGATGCTCTATACTTCAGGGACTACCGGGCAACCCAAAGGCGTTGTACTTACTTTCGATAATGTTCGTAGTATTGCAGAGGTTTGCGTGGACTATGAAGGGCTGAATAAGGATGACCTTGTCATTGCCTATTTACCCATGGCATGGATAGTTGACTACTTTATATCCTATGCCCAGGCCCATGTAGCGGGTTTCTGTGTTTGTTGTCCCGAGAGCCCAGAAACAGTTGAGGCTGATGGACGGGAAATTGGGCCTACTTATCACTTTACCTCTCCACGTATTCTGGAGAACCATCGCACCAGCATCATGATTCGCATGGAAGATGCGTCTACTATAAAAAGAACGATGTTTCATTATTTTCTGGGTGTGGCGAAACGATGCAATGACATTACCCATGCTGGTAAATCCCTATCGGTATTCGACAAATTTCTTTATGGTATGGGGCGATTTCTGGTTTATGAACCGCTAAAGAATCAACTGGGATACAGTCGCGCCCGGCTTACCTATACAGCGGGCGAGGCGATAGGTCCGGATATGTTTGATTTTTATCGTTCGATTGGATTGCACCTAAAACAGGTTTACGGTCAGACTGAAGCCTCACCTTTTGTTACTGTGCAACCAGATCATCAAGTCCGTTCCGATACAGTTGGCACTCCCATCAAGAATGTTGAAATTAAACTCGCAGAAGATGGCGAAGTTTTGTTTAAATCACCGGGGGTTTTTCATTCCTACTATAAGAATCCTGAGGCTACGGCGTCGACAAAGACTGCGGATGGCTGGGTTAAGACTGGCGATACAGGGTTTTTTGATCAGGAAGGACACTTGAAAATCATAGATCGAACCAAAGATGTCGGCAAGTTAAATGATGGGTCGATGTTTGCACCTAAGTATATTGAGAATAAGCTGAAGTTCTTTCCGTATATTCTGGAAGCAATTACCTTTGGCGATCAAAAAGATGAAGTAACCGCATTTATTAATATTGATCTTTCCGCAGTCGGTGACTGGGCCGAACGTAAAGGATTGTCTTACGCGAGTTATCAGGAATTAGCTGGCCACCAAGATACCTACCAGCTTATTTCTGAGTGTATTGAGAAAGTGAATGCCGATCTTGCTAATGATGAGATGTTGTCTGGTTCTCAAATTCAACGCTTTCTGATTTTGCATAAAGAACTCGATGCTGATGACGGTGAGTTAACGCGAACTCGCAAGGTGCGTCGTAGAATAATTACTGAACGTTATGGAGTTCTAATTGAGTCGCTATATAACGGCGCTGAACACTGTGAGATTTCAATAGAAGTAACATTTGAGGATGGCCGAAAAGGTGCTCTGAGTGGCGACTTGAAAATTCAGCCGGTAAAATCTTTTAATAAATTGGCAAAATCGGCTTAAGGTGCATAATGATGTCTGAACGTCTATCCAATGACGTATTGCTTAGTGTGGAAAATATTTCCCTGTCGTTTGGTGGCGTTAAAGCGCTACAGGATATTAGTTTTGATGTTCGACGCAAGGAAATTCGCGCAATAATCGGTCCAAATGGGGCTGGCAAGTCATCCATGCTTAACGTTATCAATGGCTTTTATCACCCTCAAGAAGGCGAAATATGGTTTAAAGGCCAAAAGCGCGGTTCACTAAAGCCCTATCAAATTGCCCGGCAAGGTATTGCGCGGACATTTCAGAATATCGCTTTGTTCAAAGGTATGAGCACTTTGGATAATCTGATGACAGGTCGTATTACCAAAATGCACACTAATATATTTTGGCAAGCTATTTGGAAGGGCAGGGCAGAGCGCGAAGAAATTGAACATCGTGAGAAAGTTGAACATATTATTGATTTTCTAGAGATCCAGGCTATCAGAAAAACACCAGTTGGGCGTCTTCCTTACGGCCTGCAAAAACGTGTTGAACTAGGTCGGGCGCTAGCGGCTGAAGCAGAATTACTATTGCTTGATGAGCCCATGGCTGGCATGAATCTGGAAGAAAAAGAAGATATGTGTCGTTTTGTTCTCGATGTGAATGAGGAGTTTGGTACGACTATTGCATTGATAGAACACGATATGGGTGTGGTTATGGATATTGCCGATCGAGTGGTTGTACTGGACTATGGAAGAAAAATTGGCGACGGAATCCCTGACGAGATTAGACAGGATCAGACAGTGATAGATGCTTATCTGGGAGTTGCTCATGATTAACAGTTTTGTGATTGCAAAAATAACTTTACAGGACCGGAGTGTGACCCTATGAGCCCGACTTTTTTATATACCATTGAGGTGATTCTCAATGGATTAATGGCGGGTGTGATGTATTCCCTTGTAGCGCTTGGGTTTGTATTAATATTTAAAGCATCTGGAATATTTAACTATGCGCAGGGCGTTATGGCCCTGTTTGCCGCAATGACGTTGGTAGGTATTCAGACCGGTCAGGTACCATTTTCCCATCTTATTAACGTGATGTTTGGCACCGATTACCATTACTGGTCAGCGGGGCTTAATACCTTTGCTGCCATCATCCTGACCCTTGGTGTCATGGTGTTGTTTGCCTGGCTTGTTGAAGTAATAATACTGCAACATCTAGTTAATCAGGCACCGATCATATTGTTTATGGCAACTATTGGCCTGGCTTATTTCATGGAAGGGTTTGGTGACCTGATGTGGGGGGCAGACATTAAAAAACTGGACGTGGGTTTGCCCTCGGGTGGTTCTTTCTGGTTAGAAGATGTAACCCGGACCTGGGCTGCGGAAGGGACGGAATACTATGGTATGTATATCGATGTGCTGGATGTCTGGGCTGCAATAATCGCGGTGATTTTGGTCGTTATTTTAACTCTGTTTTCCCAGTACACAAAAACCGGCAGGGCACTTAGAGCCGTAGCTGACGATCATCAGGCGGCCTTGACAGTTGGAATTTCACTACGCACCATCTGGATTATAGTGTGGTCTATAGCTGGATTCGTCGCGCTGGTTGCTGGCATCATGTGGGGCGCTAAATCCGGTGTGCAGTTTTCTTTATCGTTGATCGCTTTGAAAGCCTTGCCAGTACTAATTCTTGGTGGATTTACATCTATTCCTGGTGCAATCATTGGCGGACTAATCATCGGTGTCGGCGAAAAGTTATTTGAATTTTCCATCGGTCCGATGATCGGTGGAGCCACCGAAAACTGGTTCGCCTATGCCCTGGCGTTATTCTTCCTTATGTTCAGGCCTCAGGGACTGTTCGGCGAAAAGATCATAGAGAGAGTCTGAACCATGTTTTATCGGGAATCCGGAGAGTTCAAAACCTCCTACAGCACAGATCATCAGATCTTTCCAATCAAGTTTGATCGATGGGCCGTAGTAGCCATTCTAGCCTTTGCTTTTTTGGTGGTACCTTTTCTAATTAATGACTATTGGGAAAAGTCGGTTCTAATTCCTTTTCTGGTTTGGTCCATGGCAGCCCTGGGCTTAAATATTCTGGTAGGTTATTGTGGCCAGGTAAGTTTGGGTACGGGAGGTTTTATGGCAGTCGGTGCCTACGCCTCTTATAAGTTGATGACAGCTTTTCCAGAAATGAACATGTTCATTGTGATCGTTATGTCTGGCGGAATCACAGCTTTGGTGGGCATTCTTTTCGGTTTGCCGTCGCTGCGTATAAAAGGTTTTTATTTGGCCGTCGCAACTCTGGCGTCACAGTTTTTTCTGGTTTGGTTATTTAACAAGGTGCCGTGGTTCTACAACTACTCTGCTTCTGGTCAGATATCGGCTCCGACTCGGCAATTTTTTGGCGTGGCCATTACAGGAGCCACTGCGCCACCCTGGGCAACTTACCTGTTTTGTTTGACGATCGTAGTTATATTTGCCTATATCGCAAAGAACCTGTCGCGGGGCAGAATTGGTCGATCGTGGATGGCTATTCGCGATATGGACATTGCTGCTGAAATAATCGGCGTGCCACCTCTGATGGCCAAGTTGTCAGCATTTGCCGTGAGTTCATTTTATATCGGCATTTCCGGCGCCCTATTTTTCGCCGTATATCTGGGTGCTGCTGAGCCCACTGAAGCATTTGGAATCGATAAGTCCTTCCTAGTGTTATTTATGGTGATTATCGGTGGCCTGGGATCCATTGTTGGTTCTTTTATTGGAGCCGCATTTCTGATTCTTATGCCAGTACTTTTAAAGAATATTATGGTAGGTGGCCTGGGCTGGCCTACTGATTTAGTTCAGCATCTGATCTTTATGCTGACTGGCGGATTAATTGTCTTTTTCCTGATTGCTGAGCCGCACGGTCTAGCACAGCTTTGGCGTGTCACGAAAGAGAAATTAAGACTTTGGCCTTTTCCACACTAACTATTGTGGGGATGGTTAAAACAATGTCCATAACTTTGGGCGACCAATGTAACTCTTGGAGGAAACATGATGAAATATAGAAATTTAACGACCACGGCAATTGCCGCTGTCATGGCGCTTGGTTCAGGCGTTGCATCGGCAGATTTGGTATTTCCATCACTGAGCTACCGTACCGGGCCTTATGCACCGAACGGAATACCATTTGCCGATGGTTATGCTGATTATTTCACTCTGTTAAATGAGCGAGATGGCGGCATAGGTGGAGTAAAAGCTAAAGTGCTGGAATGCGAAACCGGCTATAACACGGAAAAAGGTGTTGAGTGTTATGAGTCAACTAAGGGGGAAGGCGCTCTGGTTTACCAACCACTGTCTACTGGAATCACTTATCAGCTAATACCGAAGGCCACTGCCGATAACATACCTGTTCATTCAATGGGCTACGGCCGCACTTCTGCTGCTAACGGTAAAATATTCAGTCATATTTTTAATTACCCTGGCACCTATTGGGATGCGGCTTCAATCATTGTTAAGCATGTTAATGATCAGGAGGGCGGTGATTTAAAAGGCAAGACAATTGCATTGGTTTATCATAATTCAGCTTATGGCAAAGAGCCTATTCGTACCCTGGAAGAACTGGCCAAGAAGCACGGTTATAACCTAACCCTATTACCTGTAGATCATCCAGGTCAGGAGCAAAAGTCTCAATGGTTGCAGATTCGTCGCGAACGTCCTGATTATGTTCTTATGTGGGGCTGGGGTGTAATGAATCAGGTGGCTATTCAGGAGGCTGCTAACATCCGCTATCCCATGGATCATTTCATTGGTGTCTGGTGGTCTGCATCTGAGAACGATGTACTTCCAGCAGGCGATGGAGCTGATGGTTATAAGGCTATTGCCTTCCATGGTGTAGGTGGCGACTTCCCAATTTATGCTGACATGAAGAAACATGTTGTCGATGCAGGAAAAGCCGCTGGTGATGGATCCAATCTGGGCACGATTTTATACAACCGGGGCATGTATGCTGCGATGCTTGCATCAGAGGCTGCTGCTACCGCTCAGAAAATTCACAGCACTGCGGATATAAATCCATCTCAAATGCGTGATGGAATGGAAGCTCTAAAAATTGATGCCGCTCGTTTAGTCGAGCTAGGACTAGATGATTTTGGTCCTGAAATCAATGTAACCTGCGAAAATCATGGTGGTCCTGGTCTTGGTGCCATTCAGCAATGGGATGCAGCATCTAAAAGCTGGAGCCTGATTACCGATTTCGTTGGTGCTGATCGTGATGTAGTAGACGCACTAATTGCGGAAGATTCAGCTGCCTATGCCGCTGAAAACAATATAACCCCACGTGACTGCAACTAGTCTTTAGGGGTTTGATGTCGGAGACCATCGGGTCTCCGACACTCCTTAGAAATAATAATTGGATTGGTAGATGTCTGGTAATAAAAATATCCTTCTCCAGCTGAATAATGTCGAGGTGATTTATGATCACGTTATTCTCGTCTTAAAGGGCGTTTCCCTGGAGGTGCCAGAAGGCGGCATTGTTGCATTGCTGGGGGCTAATGGTGCTGGCAAAACAACGACTATCAAATCCATATCGAATATCCTGGGCACCGAACGTGGTGAGGTAAGTAAGGGCTCCATTGAGTATCAGGGGGAGCGTGTCGATCAACTTTCACCAAATGAGCTGGTCACCCGTGGTGTGGTTCAGGTGATGGAAGGTCGTCATTGTTTCGAACATCTAACGGTTGAAGAAAACCTTCTTACCGGGGCTTACACGCGCAAAGATGGTCGTGTTGCCGTCGAGAATGATCTGGAACTAGTCTATGAGTATTTCCCGCGTTTAAAAGAACGCAGAAAGTCTCAGGCAGGTTACACATCAGGCGGCGAGCAGCAAATGGTTGCAGTTGGTCGTGCATTAATGGCGCGTCCCAAATTGATTTTGCTGGATGAACCGTCGATGGGCCTGGCGCCACAATTGGTTGAAGAGATATTTGAAATTGTCGCTCGTTTAAATCAGAAAGAAAATGTGACATTTCTACTGGCAGAACAAAATACCACTGTCGCGCTTCGCTATGCGACCTATGGCTACATTCTTGAAAACGGCCGGGTAGTAATGGATGGCGATGCCAAAGAATTGGCTGAAAATGAAGATGTAAAAGAATTCTATCTGGGAGTGAGTGGTGCAGACCGCAAGAGCTTCCGCGATGTTAAACACTATAGACGACGTAAACGCTGGCTTGCCTGACGTCACCTTAATACAGTTATAAGACAGGTCTGTCATGTCAAACCAAGAATATTATGATGCCCTGGAAACCAGGGATCCAACTTTACGTGAGCAGGAATTAATTTCTGCATTGGGAACTCAGCTTACACACGCTAAAACACACTCAACAGCGTATCAGACACTTTTGGCTGATATCGATACAGATGCGGTCACCTCAAGATCGGCACTGGCAAAACTGCCCTTAACTCGCAAGTCAGAGCTATTGTCTTTACAAAAACAGAATCTGCCATTTGGTGGTTTTGTAGCGGACTCTGGTAACCGCATTGAGAAGATATTCAGCTCTCCTGGACCAATTTATGAACCACAGTTCAACCGAAAAGATTACTGGCGATTGGCCCGGTCATTGTTCGCAGCAGGGTTCAGGGCAGGGGATCTGGTGCACAATACTTACTCCTACCATCTTACACCAGCAGGCTCCATGCTTGAGAGTGCTGCTTTCGCTGTAGGGTGCACTGTTATTCCGGCTGGTGTTGGTCAAACAGAGCAACAGGTTCAGACCATCGCTGACCTTAATCCAAACGGATATGTCGGCACGCCATCCTTTCTTAAAATCATTCTCGACAAAGCTGAAGAACAAGGTGCTGACTTAAGCTGTATAAAAAGAGCATCGGTGTCTGGAGAACCTTTGCCTGAAAAGTTGCGCGATATTTTCACAGATCGAGGTATCAGTGTATTACAAACATTTGCCACTGCAGATCTTGGCTTAATTGGTTATGAAAGCCCGGCAAAAGAGGGTTTGATTCTGGATGAGCAGATTATTCTGGAAATAGTTCGCCCTGGTAGTGGCGATCCAGTGGATGAGGGTGAAGTAGGTGAGATTGTTGTTACGACTTTGAATCCCGACTATCCCTTGATCCGATTCGCAACCGGTGATATGTCTGCGGTTATGCCAGGATACAGTCCGTGTGGTCGAACCAATAGTCGAATTAAAGGTTGGATGGGCCGAGCAGATCAAACAACCAAGGTGCGAGGAATGTTTGTTCGGCCTGAACAGGTCAATAAGGTTGCTAGTCGGTTTGAAGCAATTGCGAAGTTTCGATTAACAGTAAGCAATCCCGATCTTCAGGATGCTCTATTGTTTCAATGCGAGACTGATGATCATGATGATTCCTTGAAACAAAAAATACAGGATGTATTTCGCGAAGTTTGCAAGGTTCGCTGTGAGGTCGAGTTGGTCGATCCTAAACAACTGCCAAATGATGGTAAAGTGATCAACGATAGTCGTACGTTCGATTAATTTTGTTGGGTAGATTTAATGTCTGAGGTTCTGAGCGCGATGATGCCTTCTTTACGTACCGTCGCGATGCCCGCTGATGCAAATCCAAGCGGGGACATTTTTGGTGGATGGTTGATGGCCCAAATGGATCTTGCTGGAGGTATCTATGCTTCTAATCTCGCACTTGGGCGCGTGGCCACTGTTGCGGTAGATGCAATGACTTTTCACAAACCGGTTTTTGTCGGCGATCAGGTTAGTTGTTACTGTTCAACTAAGAATATAGGCACCACTTCTATATCTGTACTTGTCGAAACTAAAGTTTTACGCAGGGACAGTGGGGGATTAGAGCTTACCGTGACAGAAGGAGTTTTTACATTTGTTGCAATTAATGCTGATGGAAAACCCCGACCTATACTTGACCAGCCAACTCCTTAACAGATGAACAAGGGTTTTGAGTCCTTTCTTCGCGATGTTGAAGCTCAGTCATTACCACCAGTTGACCAATGGCAGCCCCAACATGAGGGAAAAATTGACCTGAATATCGATTCTCAGGGGCTATGGTATTACCAAGGCACTGTCTTTCAACGCAATAAACTGGTTAAGTTATTAGCGAGCATATTAGGCTTAGACGAAGCGGGAAATTATTTTTTAATATCACCAGTTGAAAAATTGTATATCCAGGTGGCAGACGTGCCTTTCGTTGTGCTGGGTGCAGAATGCGACCAAACCTCCAAAATGCGCAACGTTATTCTGGAAACAAATGTTGGTGAGAAAACCATGCTCAATTCAACTCACCGTTGGGAATTACGTGAATATCGGGACCAACTGATTCCCTACGTCGAAATTCGCTCAGGCTTATTTGCACGTGTTAGTCGAACAGTTTATTACCAACTCGTAGAATGGTGTGAAGAAAGCATTCAGGGTAATATTCGTGTCTTCGGATTTTGGAGTAATGACTGTTTTTTCAGTCTTGGAGAAGTTACCTGGTGAACTATGATTGATGATATCGCGGGAATTCGTACCATCCTGCAAGAAGTGCGAACAATTGCCGTTGTTGGACTTTCCGCCAACTGGTATAGACCGAGTTTTTTTGCAGCAAAATATTTGCAGGAACACGGCTATAAAATAATTCCGGTTAATCCTCGCTATGAATCTGTTTTGGGGGAAACATGCTATCCAAACCTGGAATCTATTCCTGAACCAGTAGATGTGGTGGATCTGTTTCAACGTTCTGAATCGGTGCCTCCATTTGTAGATTCTGCGATAAATATTGGCGCAAAAATTATTTGGCTACAACTGGGTGTGCATCACTCAGAAGCGATTGAAAAAGCCGAGACCGCAGGCCTCAAGACTGTGTCAAACCGTTGTATGAAAATTGAACACGGTCGTTTGTTGGGTGGCTTAAGTTTGATTGGTGTTAATACAGGCGTGATCTCATCGAAACGACCAACCTGGTTCCCACACTCTGGAGGTCATCGTGCCTGATCGAGAATTTGGTATAGAAACACTGTGCTTGCACGCTGGCCAGTTGCCAGATCCAACCACCGGTAGTAGAGCAGTTCCAATCTATCAAACGGCATCATATGTATTTGATAATGCAGATCATGCTGCCAGTTTGTTCAATTTACAAACCTTTGGCAATGTGTATAGCCGACTGGGTAATCCTACCTGTGCTGTTTTAGAAGAAAGAATTGCAGCGCTGGAAAGCAGTCGAGCAGGACTTGCCGTAGGTTCTGGAATGGCCGCACAGATGGTAGCTTTATTGACCTTGCTTGAAGCTGGTGATGAGCTAGTTTCAGCAAGTACATTGTATGGTGGTACTTATTCGCAGTTTGATGTCACATTCCGTCGAATGGGCATAAATACCCATTTCGTAGACCCAGATGATCCAGAGAATTTTGCCAAAGCTATTACGCCAAAAACCAAGGCTATTTACGCAGAAACTGTGGGCAACCCGGTTAATAATGTACTTGATATTGCGGCGGTAGCGGCCATAGCACATGATGCCGGGATACCCCTGGTCATGGACAATACCTTTGCATCACCGTACCTGTGTCGACCTGTAGAGCATGGTGCAGACATAGTCGTGCATTCTGCAACTAAGTTTATTGGTGGGCACGGTACATCTATAGGTGGTTTAGTGATCGATGGTGGCAAGTTCCCCTGGGATAACGGTAAATTCCCTATGATGACAGAACCGTCGAAAGGCTACCACGGCGTACAATTTTACGAGACCTTTGGCGACTTCGGTTTTATGATGAAGGCTCGCATGGAGACATTGCGAACGCTTGGCCCCAGCATGAGTCCGTTTAACGCCTTTATGTTTTTACAAGGTCTTGAGACTCTGCCTGTTCGCATGGATCGCCACTGCGCTAATGCGCAGGCCGTAGCCGAGTATTTGTTGGCACACGAACGAGTAAGCTGGGTCAATTTTCCTGGTTTGCCAGATAACAAGTATCATGACCTTGCAAAGCGCTATTTGCCTAAAGGTGCCGGAAGTGTATTAAGTTTTGGTATTAAGGGCGGTCAAGCGGCCGGTATCAAGTTTATTGATTCGGTACAGTTTTTAAGTCATTTAGCGAATATTGGAGATGCCAAAACTCTGGTTATTCACCCATCCTCCACCACCCATCGACAGCTTAGTGAGGAGGAGCAGATTGTCGCCGGCGTATCTCCGGACATGATCAGACTTTCAGTGGGTCTTGAAAGTGTTGATGATATTCTCTGGGATCTGGATCAGGCTTTGTCAGCTTCAATCTGAACAAGTATGGTTGCAGAGGTTGCAGACATAAAAAAACCCCGCATTAGCGGGGCTTTTTTTGATCAAAAAAAGTTGA
>JBLHGU010000136.1:0-13070 GCA_047615875.1 Parasphingorhabdus sp. | reverse complement strand
CGAGGCACGGAATTTTGTATTGGGTATTGTAGTCAACAACTCAAAACCATTGCTGACGGTAATATCCTCAATCACTGCATTAATCAGTTGACCGCCTGCAGCTCGGAAATCTTCCAGCATGAGTTGACCCAGTTGCTGGCTGCTGATTGAACCCGCACGGCGAATATGAACCACACAGCGTATGTCTTTGGCAAATGAGGGGAATGTTGAATTAATCAATTCTTGGTCTAGCAAAACGTCTACACCGCTTGGTGATAAGTCCCAAGTGCTCTGGAATGGTGGCTCGTAATTGTTTCTTAAGCCCGCTTCGTGAAACCTGATATCGCTCGCATCGATATTGGCATAGCCTGTATAAAGCTCACGAGTCAATTGCTGTATTTCTGCGGCCCGGGTTGCCAGTGCATAACCACCACGGGTCATATTGATATGATTGTCGGTGTTAAGCGCGATCTGTTCCATCAGCTCGATACTGTGATCGGTGAAGGCTGTCATCACCGGATGCGGCCACCAGTTACGATAGTTTTCACCAGACTGTGCCGAGGTGAAAGCCATTGGCTGGCCTCGTTCTACAAGCGCAACGCGCAATGCTGGATCGAGTTTTTTTAGGTAGTAGGCAGTCGCGATGCCAATGATTCCGGCTCCAATTACTACGCTATCAAATACAGATTGCTGCATGTCTGCTTTAGGATGACTT
Organism: Parasphingorhabdus sp.; assembly: GCA_047615875.1. Lineage (GTDB taxonomy): Bacteria > Pseudomonadota > Gammaproteobacteria > Arenicellales > CAJQKF01 > JBLHGU01. The sequence continues at coordinate 12,376 of JBLHGU010000136.1, read as the reverse complement.
AATCTTTGCTATAAGGCAGATAACCACGTTGCTCGACATGAGGAAATTCATCACCCCGACGGACGTAGTTGGTATTATGACGTTGTGCACGCGGTTGAAAGTCCCAAATTTCCTCACGCCCCTGGCTCAACGCACTATCGATTAGCCGACGGGCAGACTGATTGGCTGCCACCTCATTGCTTAAGCTATCAAGGTCCCACTGGTTTTCGATCTGTTGCTTGAACCGTGTTTCAATTTCCTGTGTCTCTGGCTTGTTGCATAGATTATTTAACTCATTTGGATCCAACAACAGGTCATAAAGCTGAGGGGGATAAGCGCGTGAGTAAACGTACTTGTAATTGCCATTGCGTAGCATCACTCTTGGTGCAGTGGTGCCGCCGTCAATATGTTCGCAAAATACGGATCTGGAAGACTCAATTCCATTCATATCTGCAAGCAATGAATGACCGTCCAGGAGTGTTGCATTAGTATTAAGATGGGTGTTTGTGAGCTCTAGTATTGTTGGTAACAGATCAACCAGACTGGCAGGTGGTTTGACTCGGCCAGCAGATCGACCGGGTGCGGAAATCATCAAAGGAATTCTGATGGCGGGTTCAAATAATGTTTTTTTGAACCACATGCCGCGCTCGCCTAACATGTCACCGTGATCAGAGGTAAAGCAAATGATCGTGTCGTCGGAAAACCCACCGAGATTAAGTGCTTCGTTTACGCGACCAAACAATTCATCAATATACGAAACCATGCCGTAGTAGCCACGGCGCGCATTGCGGTAGTCCTGGTCAGTTAACGTTACTTTATCCTGACCATAATGGTAGTAAAGTGAACGTGAATGTGGGTCTCGCTCTTCCAGTGGTATAAATCCAACCTTAGGCGGTGTGATGTCTAAGTCTTTATACAAATCCCAATACGGTTGCGTAATAACGTAGGGGTCGTGGGGATGGGTAAGAGAAACTGTTAGAAAAAATGGTCGGGATTCATTGGATCGTGCCAGACGGTAGATCTCGCGTATCGCGCAATGGGCTACATCTTCGTCGTAATCAATCTGCATGCTGCGTGCCAGGGGAGCGGCGTCGAATACGGTATCCATAGTAGAGACGCCAGCGGCATAGCGCCGCTCGTCGTCGCTGGAGACATCGCCATAATCTGTTGTTGGTGTCCAGGAAAAATCGGCAGGGTAAATCTCCGTAGTTAATCTCTCTTCAAAACCGTGGTATTGATCAGGTCCAACAAAATGCATCTTGCCAGATAGGCAGGTGTAGTAACCAGCGGCACGAAGATGATGGGCGATGGTTGGCGTGGAGGCTGGAAATTCGGCTCCATTATCGTAAGCTCCGATGCGCGATGGAAGCCTTCCTGACATCATAGAAAACCTGGCCGGTGCACACAGCGGGTAGGGCGTGTAGGCATTCTCGAAAACTGTTGACCTGGATGCTAATCGATCCAGGTTTGGGGTTTTGCAAACCTCACCGCCATAAGCATTCAACGCAAATGCTGTCAGTTGGTCCACCATGAAAAGTACAACGTTGGGTTTCTTAGGTTGCATAGTCTTGGATAATATTCAGTGATGAGGAGCTTTAGTGTTGAAGTATCTGACTTAAAAACAGCTTTGTGCGCTCGTTAGTTGGATTGTCGAAGAAGTTGCTGGGGTCATTTTGTTCGACAATTTCACCCTCATCCATGAATATGACCCTGTCCGCCACGCGTCGAGCGAATCCCATCTCGTGAGTTACACAAACCATTGTCATACCTTCTTCGGCGAGAGATACCATGACATCGAGAACTTCCGAGATCATTTCTGGATCGAGTGCAGATGTGGGTTCGTCAAAGAGTAAAATAGCTGGGTTCATACATAACGAACGTGCGATGGCTACTCGTTGTTGCTGCCCCCCAGACAACTCACCAGGGTATTTATTGGCTTGCTCAGGAATGCGTACTTTTTCAAGGAATTCCTGGGCTATAGCTTCAGCTTCTGGACGAGACTTTTTACGCACTAGCATTTGCGCCAGAGTGCAGTTTTCCATCACTGTCATATGTGGGAACAGGTTGAACTGCTGAAACACCATGCCTACTTCTCGGCGTATTTCATCAATAGTGGATACATCATCATCTAGTTCTGTACCCAGTACCTGAATGGTTCCGCGTTGATGATCTTCAAGCTTGCAGATGCATCGAATTAACGTGGATTTGCCGGAACCAGATGGGCCGCAAATGACAATTTTCTCCCCATCTCCTACCTGTAGATCAATGTTTTTCAAAACATGAAAATCACCAAACCATTTATTAACCGCAGACATTGTTACCGCGGGAGATTTACTTTGTTCCTGACTAGCCATGACCGACTCTCAATTTTTTCTCCAGATAAGCACCATACCTGGATAATGAAAATACAAATATGAAGTAAATCATACCGATAAATACATAGACTTCGATGTAGTAAATTGTCCACTGACCTGTCCCATAAGCAGCTGAGCCCGATGCCAGTATTTCGAAGAAACCAACGATAGTGACAATAGAAGTTTCTTTAAATGTGATAACGAACTGATTGACTATTGCGGGTAGTGAATTTCGAAAAGCCTGGGGTAGCTGAATGCGTGAGACGCGTTGCCAGTAACTTAAACCCAGCGTTAGGCCCGCTTCGTCCTGCCCGCTCGGAATAGCCTGTAAACCAGCGCGAATATTCTCGGCCTGGTAACAGGCGAAAAATATCGCAAAACCGGCTATGACTCGATACAACTTGTCACCAGTTAACCAGCCGGGCAACAGGAAAGGCGTGATTATCGCAGCGGTAAACAAAATTGTTAGCAGTGGCAGGGAGCGAAAAAAATCGATGAATAAGCCTATCATTACAGCGATGACAGGCAGTTTGGATCGTCTGCCCAAAGCTAGCAGAATCGACAGGGGCATACCAACAAAAGATACCGCTGCGAAAATAAAAATAGTCAGTGCCAGACCACCCCAACGTTCCGGAGTGATCACTGAAAGCCCAAAAATTCCACCATGCATCAGGATGTAAAATGTGCCAAATCCGCAAATCCATAACAGACTGAGTCGCATGCCAGTTTGAAACCAGTGAACACAGGAGGCAACGATAGTCACGATCATCACTACACAGGCCAGTGTTGATCGCCAGTGTTCTTCAAAAGGGAACAGGCCGAAGAAAATGATGCGATGCCGTGCGTCGATCACCGACCAACAGGCACCAGTCGCATCACGACACAGCGGCTCGTCTTCCGCAGACCAGATGCTCGATAAAAATACCCAGTCGATAGCGTTGTTTAGTAGATAAACAAGCAATAGTGCACAAATAACTGTAATACTGATATCCAGCGGGCTGTTAAACAATCGCTGCTTTACAGTGTCGCCAAAGCTTGTCACAGGCGGTTCGGGATAATCGACAGTACTGCTCATAAGCTCAGTTCTTTACCTCGTAACCTTTAATCGCAATCTTTCGATTTATACCATTCATCACATAGGCGATACTTAAATTAATAATCAGGAAACCACCCATCAGAAGAGCCAATAACTCCAGAGTTTGTCCGCTCTGATTAATCGATGTCGATATAATCATGAAGAAATCAGAAAAGCCAACCACGATGCCGATAGTGGTGGCTTTCATCAATTGAACATATTGGTTGGTGAGTGAAGGTAGTATGAGACGAATGGCCAGTGGTAGTCTGATATGCCAGAAGATATGAAAATGACTCAGTCCATTAACAAAGCCTGCCTCGATTTGTCCACGTGGAACGGACATAAGCCCCGCACGCATAACCTCCCCAATATATGCACCGCCATACAGGGCGATGGCTACTACCAGGGCACTAAGTTCCGGTGGCATGCGCATACCGCCGCGAAAATTTAGACCTTGTAGTGAAGGTACATCAACTAGAGGAGTGCCAGGGATGCGAGCCAGCCAGCCTAGCCCGATAAGTATTACCGGTAAAACTAGCCATCCAAGGGTTTTAACCCGGTCGAATGCTAGCGAGTAATTCATGCGCTTGCGAAGCCAGGGTAATGCTATCAACCAGCCTATGGTTATTGCGACCATGGCAAATACAGCGATTATCTCAATGTTTAGTACTGGAAAATATAGGCCTCTGCCACTTAGAAAAAACGTATCTCCAAGTGTGAAGGCCTGGCGAGGCCGGGGCAGGTTGGATAGCACCGAATACCAGAAAATAGCTTGCAAAATAAGTGGCAGGTTACGAAATATTTCGACGTAGATAGTGCCCAGTAGTGATAACAGATAATTTTTTGAAGTTCTTATCAAACCGATAATGACGCCAACGACCGTGGCTAGTGAGATGCCAAGAAAACCTAACAACAGCGTATTGAGAAAACCGATAAGTAGCGTGCGACTGTAAGTGTCGCTTATGGTGTAGGGCAGTACCGAAAATGAGAAATCCCAACCAGTCGAGCGATCCAGAAAATTAAAACCAGTGGTCAGGCTTTGCGCCTCAAGATTGGCGCGGGTGTTAATTACCATCGCTACTACAGCAACGGCGACGACAGATACTGTAAGCGCCTGGAAAAGCACTTCGCGGAATTTACGATTCCTAAATAGTTTTAGCACGATAGGCTGAAAAACAGTTACTCGAAAAGAGTGCTCGATTAACCAATAGTTACTGACAACCAGGTTTTCGAGGCAAGAAACTAAGCCCCGGGTTTTAAGCTGGGGCTTAAGGCTTATTTAGGTTTGACTGATATTATTAATCCAGAATCATTGGCACGATAACGCCGCCATTACTCCACAAACCATTTAATCCGCGTTCCAAATTATAAGGAGAACCAGCACCTATGTTGCGATCGAAAATCTCAGCGGAATTGCCAAGCTGCTTGATAACGTTATAAGCCCAATCATCGGAAAGACCAAGACGCTCACCTATTCCGGGTGATGCACCGAGCAATTTCGCCACGGTATCATCAGGTGGATTGGCTTTCATATCGTCTACATTAGCGGCAGTGACGCCTTTGCTTTCTGCGTGCCAGGTTGCGGCAAACATCCAGTTTACAATATCTACCCAGTTGTCGTCGCCCTGACGCATGGCTGCAGATTCAGGCTCCAAAGCAAGCGCAACATTCATCATGACGTGATCGTCCGGATTGTCTGCGCTGTTACGTGTTACCGCAAGGTTTGGACCCCAGCCAACCAGACTGTCACAACGACCGGCGAAATAAGCTGCACGAGTTTCCTCAGACTTTTCAAAGGTGATCATTTCAACTTCGATATTGCGACTCTTGAAAAAGTTAGCCGCCAGACGTTCGGTAGATGTGCCGGCATTGGCACATAGTGAACCACCACGTAATGTTTCAGGTTCGGTGCTGCCGAGACTCTTTGGCATCATGACCTGAGTGGCGCCGACGAAATAGGGAACCGAAAATTGAATGCCCAGTTCTGTGTCACGACCCATAGTCCAGCCAGTAGCCTTTATGATAATGTCTAGATCGCCAGATTGTAACGACGGGAAACGCTGTGCCCAGCTGACAGGAACGACTTTTAGACTTTCATCACTACCAAATATTGCAATGGATAAAGCACGGCAATAATCGATATCGTAGCCTGACCACTTATTGTCGTCGGTAACCATAGTGAATGGTGGAAAGCTACCGTTATGACCAGAACACAATAAGCTACCGCGTTCTTTAACAGCCTTCAGCGTATCGCCGTTACCTGCATAAGCCGGTAGCGATAGCGCGGACAAGGCAATGAACCCTGCTGAAGCGGTAGCTGCCAGCGTATTCTTCAATGAAAAACTCATGATTATCTACTCTCCTCGGTTGATTGACTTAGTAATTATCGATGTATCGTTATTGTAGCAAACGATGTCATTGATTGAGTACGGTGTCAATACCAGCGGCCCACTAGGCACAGTTGTGCAGTATGATAAAGCTTTGCTTGCCACCTCAGGATCTGTCGGAAAAAACCGCGTGACAAGAGGGATCAGATTTTTATGCATTTTCGGTGAGGCACCAGCGTAATATGCTAGCTCATTGGGGAAATGAGGTAGATTAAAGGCGTGTTGGTTTCTATTTTTCTTTTATTGGTGGGGTAGTTATCTGAATTTCAATCTTAAACAGCTTGAAGCTTTTATCTGGGTTGCTGATCTTGGCAGCTTTCGCAAAGCTGCCATGCGTTTGAACACTACTCAACCAAACATTTCCTCTCGAATTTCGACTTTGGAATCTGCCCTGAACGTCACTTTAATGCAAAGAGATGCAGGCTCAGTAAGGTTAACTTCCAAGGGGCAAGTTTTGCTTGAGCATGCGCGAAATGTACTACATACAACAGACAACTTGATTGAAGCTGTCAATCAGGACACTTTGCTAAATGGTCAATTGAGGCTTGGTGTTACAGAAATGATCGTACATACCTGGATACGAGAATTTCTGCGTGTGTTGAAAGACAGATACCCAAACATTGCTGTTGAACTAACTGTGGATCTATCTGCTAATCTGGAAAAGGAGTTATTTGACCGTTCTATCGATCTGGCTTTTCAAAGTGGTCCATTTAGCAGGCTAACCAGTGGCGATGAAGATCTTGGTATCTACCCTATGATCTGGATTGCCTCACCACAGCTTGGATTGTCTGTTCATGACCAACTATCAATTGAAGAACTGGTTCAACACCCCATTCTGACCCACGCCCGCGGCACCGCCCCCTACGAAGAGGTTGCCCAACACTTCACTCTGCGCAGAGAACTGGGCCCGCGTTTAGTGCCGTCGAGTAATTTGGCGGCCTGTATTCATATGGCTATTGACGGCTTTGGTATCGCAACAGTACCTGCCGCAATGGTTTCAGATGATTTGAAGTCTGGCGAGTTGGTTCAGCTCAATTATGATTGGGCTCCTCGGAGTTTGAGCTTCAGAGCCCGTTATAACGCCGATCGATCACCCTTTTTTGTTTCCAGGGCAGCTGAAATAGGTAGTGAGATCTCGCATGGCTTTGCGATGGAATTTGCTGCTCGTAGTACATCCCAAGGAATCGTAGGATAAGGATTATCTATTAATTCAATCCGATTAAATAATTGGATTTTATTTAACATCGCATCGTAAACTCCTACTTGTCTTTAAATTTCAACGAGTATTTGCAAGATGAGCGGCTCAATGACCCGGATGGGTGTAGATATAGGCGGTACTTTTACCGATATTGTCCTGGAGGTGGGCGAACAACAATATTCCAGCAAAATTCTAACGACTTATTCTGCGCCGGAAGATGCCATTCTTGAAGGCATGAAACTGGTCTGCCAGCAAGCGAATATCCCGGCCTCACAGATTCAACAGATCATTCATGGTACGACCCTTGCAACGAATTCCCTGATTGAAAGGCGTGGTGCCAAAACCGCATTGATCACCACAGAAGGATTTCGCGATGTGATTGAAATGCGCAGTGAATCTCGCTTCGAGCAATACGATCTTAATCTGATCTTGCCGGAGCCACTTTTGCCCCGCCAACAGCGGTATACCGTCCGTGAGCGGGTTAATGCCAAAGGCGAAGTTCTGCTTAACTTGCGAAGACAGGAAGTGGAATCGCTGGTTGAACAAATAAAACTTGCGGGCTACGAAAGCGTGGCAATTGGACTCATGCACTCCTATCTGAATAATGAGCACGAGGAGATGATTCGCGAAGTGCTGATGGAACAATTGCCGGACATTTCTATTTCAATATCGTCTGAAGTGTCGCCACAAATGCGTGAATACGAGCGGTTTAACACGGTTGTCGCGAATGCCTACATAAAACCCATGATGGAAAGCTATCTAAGAAGGCTCGGTGCCCAGCTACGTTCACAAGGTGCCGACTGCCCGATTTTTCTGATGCATTCAGGTGGTGGCATTATTTCTATAGAGAGCGCAGCGGAATTTCCTGTCAGGCTGGTGGAGTCTGGTCCTGCAGGTGGAGCAGTCTTTGCTGCACATATTGCTGCCCGCTATGGTCTGGAGAAGGTGCTCTCCTTTGACATGGGTGGCACTACAGCTAAAATTTGTCTGATAAAAAATCAAACCCCAAAAACCAGTCGGGTGTTTGAAGTGGCTCGGACGTACCGATTTAAAAAAGGCTCTGGTATGCCTATTTCCATTCCGGTTATTGATATGGTTGAAATTGGTGCCGGTGGCGGATCGTTAGCTCATGTAGATTCCATGCGGCAGATAAGAGTGGGACCAGAGTCTGCGGGATCAGAGCCTGGTCCTGCTTGTTACGATCGTGGCGGCGAACGTCCAGCCGTAACCGATGCCGATCTGATACTAGGGCGTCTTGATCCAGAAAATTTTGCCGGCGGGTCTATCCCGCTTAGTTCGACCAACTCTAGCGACGCTCTGGAGAAAATGATAGGCAATGTTTTGGAAATGGATGCCGAAACTGCGGCCTATGGATTATCCGAGGTTGTCGACGAAAATATGGCTAATGCGGCACGCGTACATGCAGTCGAAAATGGTCAGGATCTAACAGAATACACCATGATCGCCTTTGGTGGCGCGGCTCCGCTACATGCTGGTCGACTGTGTGAAAAGTTGGGGGTTGAGCGACTGCTGGTGCCTCAGGGCGCTGGGGTGGGTTCCGCCATAGGATTCTTACGCGCACCATTCAGTTTCGAAGCTAATCGCAGTGTATATATGCGATTGTCGGACTTCGCGCCGGAAACCATAAAGGAACTGCTTTCCAGTTTGCAATCAGAAGCTATCCGGTTTGTTCGGTCCTGCGACGCCGATGCAGCAATAACTACAGAGTTTAAAGTTTATATGCGTTATTCAGGGCAGGGTGAGGAAATTCCCATCGTACTACCCGCTGAGAACGCGCAGAGTCCAGATGCTAGTGCGTTCCAGGAGTTGTTTGAAAAAGATTACACATCACTGTTTGGTCGCACAGTTGAAGGGATGGATATAGAGATTACTGTCTGGTCGGCTAATGCAACTACTCTGAAAGCTGCAGTAAAACCTGTTCAGACGATAACCGGCACCAGTGAAGCAAAAGCTGTTGGTACGCGATCTATTTTTGACCCGGCTTTAGGTCATTCTGTTGAGTCTTCTGTTTATTTACGTGTTGATTTATCTTCAGGTCTTCACGTAGACGGGCCTGCAGCGATAACCGAAAATGAAACCACTATCATACTTCCCTCGAGTCGTTGCGCATTATGCCAACCTGATGGTTGTGTCGATATAACATTACAGGCATAGGAGATTGAAATGAGTCAAAACACCAAAACAGTTTCCAATCAGGTCATGTGGAATCGGTTAATTTCGGTAGTTGAAGAACAGGCCCAGGCTTTGGTTCGCACGGCATTTTCAACCTCCGTAAGAGAAGCCGGCGACCTATCTGCTGGCGTATATGACAAACAGGGTCAAATGCTCGCACAGGCAGTTACTGGCACGCCGGGACATGTAAATGCCATGGCTGATGCGGTAGCGCATTTCATTCGTCGGATCGGCTATGACAATATGTTTGAAGGCGATGTTTATATCACTAACGATCCATGGGAAGGCACCGGTCATCTACACGACATAACAGTTATCAGTCCATCGTTTTATCAAGAAAAGCTAGTTGGATTCTTCGGTTGTACCGCCCATATCGTCGATATAGGTGGTCGAGGGTTTGGTGCAGATGCTAATTCAGTTTACGAGGAAGGCCTGCATATTCCGATCATGAAGTTCGCCGAACGCGGCGAAGTGGATAGAACACTGATCAATATTGTACGTAGTAATGTACGTGAGCCGGACCAGGCCGTGGGCGACTTTTATGCATTGGCAACCTGTAATGAGATTGGTCATCGACGCCTGGCCGATATGATGCGTGAGTTTAACCTCGTCAGCCTGGTTGAGATATCCGAGTTTATTCTGGAAAACTCAAGACGGGCTACTCTGGAGCGTATTGCGGCTTTACCCAAGGTTAAAGCCGAGGGATCTATGGCCATCGATGGATACAGTAATCCGGTGTTGCTTAAAGTGTCTGTGGGGTTTGAAAGTGATCGGGTAACCTGTGACTTTACCGGTACTTCTGGACTAGATAAAAAAGGCATTAATGTACCGATGGTGTATACCAAGGCTTATGCCTGTTACGCACTTAAATGCACTATTGCACCAGAAATTCCCAATAACGCAGCATCTCTGGCACCCTTTGTTATCACCGCTCCAGAAAATACCATCGTTAACGCCAGTCACCCCGCACCGGTTGCATTGCGACATATCATTGGCCACATGATTCCAGACACAGTTTTTGATGCTCTGGATAAGATGTTGCCTAACACTGTGCCAGCTGAGGGTGCGGGCACATTATGTAATTTTCAATTATCTCTGCGTCCACGTACCGACCAGCCTGCACCTGAGCATGCGGTGCGTGCAGAGGTGTTAACTTTCAATTCAGGTGGTTCTGGCGCCCGGCCCACAGCAGATGGTATGAGTGCCACGGCATTTCCCTCTGGCGTTATGACCATGCCTGTTGAAGCTACCGAGCATACGGGTCCGGTTATTGTTTGGCGCAAGGAGCTGCGCCCTGATAGTGGCGGTGCCGGTCAGTATAGAGGTGGTCTTGGACAATTTATGGAGGTGGGTGCAACAGAAGGGCATGAATTCGATTTTTCTGCGATGTTCGACCGAGTCGATCATCCCGCACGTGGGCGTCAGGGCGGACAAGCTGGTGCAGCAACCACTATTCAACGCGACGATGGTCAGCCTATGAAAGGCAAGGGTAAGCAGTTTGTGCCTGCGGGTCACCGAGTGTTGCTGGCATTTCCTGGCGGAGCTGGCTATGGCCCTGCGGAAAAGAGGGACCCTGAATCGGTGCGCAGAGATCTGGCACGGGGATACATTTCAGCAAGTCTTGCACGCGAAGTGTACGGGCTGGATGATGCGCAGATTGAAGCTATTGAGAACGCGGTTAAGCGCGGGGAGGTTGTGTAGTGAATACTATAGTAGCACCGGGCTCACCAAAACAAAATAGTTATGACGTAGTCATCGTTGGCGGTGCAATGTACGGCTCGTCTGTTTCGTGGTTTTTGGCCAACAACCCAGACTTTGGTGGTTCAATTCTGGTGGTAGAAAGAGACCCTACCTATCAGGCATGTTCTACTGTGCATACAAACAGTTGTATTAGACAGCAGTTTTCCAGAGAGCTGAATGTCAGGATATCTCAGTTTGGTGCAGAGTTTGTTCAAAATTTGCAGAAATACATGGGCGATGATTCAAGGGTTCCCAACTTGCCAATCCAAAGCTATGGATACATGTATCTGGCAGATAATGAGCCATTTGCAGATGTCCTGCGTGAGAGTCAGAAAACTCAGGAGGCCTGTGGTGCTGGCACCCGTTTTATGAGCGCCGAGGAAATCAAGCAGGATTACCCATTTTATAATGTCGACGATATTGTTGGCGGCAACCACAATTTGGTTGATGAGGGTTATTTCGATGGTGGCACGGTGTTCGATTGGTGGAGGCGTTCAGGCAAAGAGAAAGGCGTTGAATTGATCGGTAATGAAGTTGTGGCAATGGGGCTAAGTAGTAATGGCGCCCGTGTTGATAATGTCACATTAAAATCCGGTGAAGTAGTGCACTGCGGAATAGTTGTAAACGCATCGGGCCCAAGGGCAGTACTAACTTCAAGGATGGCTGGTATAGAAATCCCCGTGGAGCCCCGAAAGCGCTATACCTTTATTTTTGATGCGCAATACCCACTCGATCGAGACTTGCCATTAACCATCGACCCAAGTGGAGTTCATATGCGGACAGACGGAGCCTACTACCTTGCAGGTTGCCCGCCTGATGATGATCCGCCTGTCGATTATGATGACTATGTTGAAGATAACAATGTCTGGCAGGACAAGGTTTGGCCTATAGTCGCCACACGTATTCCACAATTTGAGGCCATCAAGTTAAAGAACTCCTGGGCGGGACATTATGCCTTCAATACTCTCGATCAAAATGCCATTTTAGGCCCTCATACAAAAGTTGAGAATTTCATTTTTGTTAATGGATTCTCAGGTCATGGGTTGCAACAGTCTCCGGCCATGGGTAGGGGTATCTCTGAGCTAATTACCTATGGCGAATATCGATCACTTGATCTTTCGCCATTCAGTTTCGATCGCATTGAACGCAATGAGCCATTTAATGAAAAGGCAATTATATGAAAGTTGAAGTTAATACATTTACTCAGGCGCTAGGCAATAATCAGAAGCAGATAGGCCTGTGGGCTAGCCTGTGCAGCAATTATGCCGCTGAAGTTATCGCGCCTTCTGGATACGACTGGGTGTTATTGGATATGGAGCACTCACCAAACAGTATTGATGGTGTTCTGGGGCAGCTGGAAGTGTTTGCTAGCTGTAAGACCACAGCAATAGTACGCCCGCCATGGAATGATTCGGTAATGGTAAAACGACTGCTGGATATAGGTGCACCG
>JBLHGU010000135.1:0-13156 GCA_047615875.1 Parasphingorhabdus sp. | reverse complement strand
ATTGTCTCAAGACCATCCAGACCGCCTTCCTTACAACGCCATGCAGCATCGCCAAAAGCCTGCACAACCCGCTTGATATCGTGCTCATCCATTTCCTTTGGGAAAGAACGATGGCCAGGTTCACGAATTACAGAGGGTGCCACTGTGGGCAACCAATTCAACGTTTCTGCTTCTCCGCGACGACCCAGATGAGTAATTTGCACCATAATGGCAGCCCCTGCCCCGTGCACTCGTGAAGAAAAATTCTGCAGAAATGGAATAATTCGATCGGTGCCCATATTTAACTGTGCGGAAGGCCAGGTGGAATCCTCGGCAACAAAGGAAGAACCCCCAAACATCGTCAGCGCCAAACCGCCTTTGGCTTTTTCCTCATGATAAGTTTGGTAGGTTTCCCCGGGCATACCGTGATCGTCCAGGCCACTGGCATGACTAGTCGACATAATGCGATTTTTTAAACGCAATCCCTTAATATCTAAAGGTTGTAGTAGTGGGTCAGAATTCATATTTGCTTCAACTTATCAGTTCAAATGAAGGAATTTTATTCCGCATAGTTTGCCACTAATCGCTCTGATTATCGAATCAGGTTAGGCCAGTTCAGGCTACCTGTCGGCGCTAGTGGCCAATGCGGGAATCAACTATCATCATGCCATTGCCACACTCAGCGTAGAACCTATGCCGGTAGCCCCGTCTGAAACCAGGATTCAAGTGTATTCAGTACACCTCGAACAGAATGTAAGTATTCTCGACAATTTGCATGGGCTTAATCAGGCCGAATCTCAACGCTGCAAAAAGTTTCATCGAAACGAAGACCAGATGCGTTGCGCGATAGCCGCGATATTATTACGCACCTTGCTCGCCCGACTATTTTCAATTCAGCCTGAAGAAGTTCAACTTACTACGGCAGAGTTTGGCAAGCGCATTCTAAAAAACAACCCATCAGACATTCACTTTAATATCAGCCATAGTGGTGACTGGATAGCTCTGGCGTTTTGTCGTGGCAGAGAGATTGGCATCGATATCGAACAAACCAGGTCCATCAAAGAAATTCGGCAATTAATGCAACATACGTTTCATTCAGACGAGTATGCGCAGATCATCTCTCAACCTGCCTCGAACTTGGTCAAGTGGTTTTACACCTGCTGGGCTCGCAAGGAATCTCTTCTAAAAGCCATGGGAACCGGTCTGCACATAGCCCCGGATCGCATCGTTATTGATACCGATCCGGCTACCTCCCGTCAATTTGTACCAGGCAATACAATGACCATACCTGATTGCGGATTTAGCATCGAAGACCTGAATTGCCCGGATGATTATCAGGCGGCTATTGCGGTGGCCGGGAATAGTAGCTGGCAAATCGAATCTGTCGAAATACCGAAACATGGTTTGCAGAGTTTTCTGGTGAAGGAATAACCGACCAATAGTACTTTTGAAAAATATGTGGCGATTGTTGGTTCTGACGGGCCTTTTATCGGTCGTCAGTCCCTCGCAAAAAGTCTGAATTTGGGGTCGGGGAATTGCCTAAACTCCTGTTACTTCAGCTCTAATATGTTTTAATTGTTCTAGTTAAAAACTGACTATTTATCATGCAAACTTCTACATCAAAAAACTCTTCTTTACCAAGTGTTTGCCCTCTCGACTGCCCAGACACATGCAGTCTTACTGTAGCTGTTGAGAATAACCAGGTTATCTCTGTGCGGGGATCCCATAGCAATCCTTTTACTGCAGGCAGTGTCTGCGCAAAAGTTTCGAAAAGTTATCCGGATTTCGTACATGGCGAACGACGACTCAAATGGCCCCTAAAACGCTCCGGCAATAAAGGTTATGGCGAATTTGAACGAGTAAGCTGGGATGCAGCACTTGAACTCGTGCATACCAATGTCATGAAAGCAGTCGATCAATTCGGTGCCGAATCTGTCGTTCCCTACAACTATTCAGGACCCCATGGCAAGCTATCAGGCGGCTCCATGGATCTCAGATTCTTTCATAAATTAGGTGCCTCGCAATTAAATCGGGGGACGCTATGTGCCGGTGTGCAGAATCTTGCATTAACCAGCATGTATGGTGATGTACCGGGAATGCCGCCAGAAGATGCAGAGTTTTCCAATCTGATTGTAATTTGGGGTCTGAATGTTACGGTCTCGAACCTGCATTTACAAAGAGTCCTGCAAAAGGCACGCCAACGTGGTGCCAAGCTGATCGTTGTCGACCCAAGGCGTATCAAGGTTGCCGAGCAGGCTGACCTGCATGTACAAATTAATCCTGGAACTGATGTATTACTGGCGCAGGGTATCGCTGCAGAACTGCAACGTATGAATGCCATTGATATGGAATTTGCCAATCAATGGATTTCTGGACTGCAGCAATTTATGCAATCCGCCAAACAACATTCGCTGGACTGGATTGCCGATCAATGCGGCATAGATAAGGCTCTGATCACTGAATTCGCAAAATTGTACGCGGAGTCAAATCCAGCCTCGATGTTCATCGGTGTGGCAGTGGAGCGAAATCGTAACGGCGGTAACGGTGTCAGAGCTGCGGCTGCACTGCCGGCCCTGGCAAACAAGTTTGGTGTAAGAGGTGGCGGGCTTAGCTTTGGCATCTCTTCAGCCTACCCTTCTGATGGTGATGCGTTACAACGCCCGGATTTTATGCCAGCACCTTGCCGGACTCTAAATATCCTGGATATTCCGCGACATATTCTTGAGCAGGACATTTCGCCACCGGTAGCAGCGTTGTTTATTTATAACCACAATCCGCTGGCGGTTCACCCGGAACAAAACCGCATGCGAGAAGCGCTTGCCAGTGATAAGGTTTTTACCATTGGCTGCGATGTGGTGATGACCGATAGCCTCCAGTATGCAGATGTGATTTTACCCGCCTGTAGTCATTTCGAGCACGCCGATGTATACGCCGCCTACGGCCAACATTACCTGCAACGAGCTGACGCCGTGATTCCTCCAGTTGAGGAAGCTTTACCGAATACGGAGATATTCCGACGTCTGGCACAGACCTTCGGATTTACTGAAACTGCATTTAAAGATACTGATAAGATGTTAATGGATAGTGCATTTGATCTCAGTGATCAAAGCCTGAATAACACGCGGCCATCTGAACTTATCCCAGGTCAGGTCTTGCCGGTTACTATAGATGGCCGCCCAAAAGCACTCTTCGAAAAAATTGTACCGGCAACTCCAAGTGGAAAAATCGAGCTTTTTTCAGAAGATCTGGAACAGTGCTACGGTGCCGGAGTACCGAATTTTAAAGCGCTAAATAATGACTTCCCCCTGGTTCTAATTTCTCCGTCCTCTGACAAGCGTACTAATGCCACCTTTGGCGGTTCTCCGCAAAGCAAAGGTCATGAGATTATGGAAATGAATCCAGCAGATGCCAAACAACGTGATCTCTCCGCGGGCCATGCTATTCGTGTATGGAACAATCTGGGAGAGGTTAATCTTAAGTTAAAACTAACAGAAAATATGAAACCTGGCCTTGTCAGTGTAGCGAAAGGTGCGTGGCTTCATACCAGTGAAACGGGGCAAACTATCAACAGTCTGATTCCAGGCCACAGAACCGATATTGGAGACGGAGCCTGCTATAACGATACAATGGTTGAGGTTGAGTCTCTGCATGGACCATAGAAAAATTTATAGTGCATTAGTGTGTAATTGGATTTGTGCATTATATTTCTCTCTTAACAGGCTAATTTGATCTTTTTCGCCAGACCGCCTTTAAAGCACACAACCATAGTGTGCCGATGATACTAATTTTCTGTATTTCGAAAGTACTGATCCTGCTGGTAGGTCTGGCTTTGAATGGGACGTGCTTGCATGCGCTAATCGCTTCACTAATTCAGTCTCACTGATTTTTAGACTTAACGTCCTCTCAACGGGATTGATCTCTACTATATCTCCGTTTCTAACGACACCTATGGGGCCACCTTTTGCTGCCTCTGGACTGACATGGCCAATTAAAATTCCATGGGAAACGCCAGAGAACCTGCCGTCTGTTATTAATGCGATATCTTTGCCTAAACCACGCCCCTGTAATTGAATCGTTAAATGCACCATCTCCGGCATACCAGGCGCGCCAACGGGGCCTACATTTCTGACCACAACTACATCTCCCGGCTGTATCTCGTTGCGTTTGATGGCAGTCATAGTATCTTCTTCACTTTCGAAAACCTTTGCAACGCCTGAAAACTTTCCAGTACTCAGTGTTTTACCACTCAGTTTCAAAACACAACTTTCTGGCGCAAGATTGCCCTTTAAAACACTAATATGGTTATTTGGTTTTGAGATAGGTTTTTTTACAGTACTTACAATGTCTTGTTCACCAAGATCTTCCAGGGATGGTGTTTGTCGAAGGTTTTCAGCTAAAGTTTTACCTGTGACTGTAATTACATCAGCGTGCAACAATCCGTTTTCCATAAGCTCTTTCATTACCACGGGCACCCCACCTAATTGATGCAATGAAAGCATTGAGTAGGACCCATGGGGCTGTAAATTCGCAATGAGTGGTACACGCTCACCAACCGCCTGAATATGCTCTATGGTTAATGGAACTTCTGCTTCACGAGCAATAGCCAATAAATGAAGATACATATTGGTTGACCCACCCATGGCGTAGGCCGTGGTGATAGCATTTTCAAATGCCTCCATGGTCATGATATCTCTTGGCCTTATACCACTGCTGATCAACCCATATAATGCATCAACGCTTGCCCGCACCTGATTCACCACATCTTGATGAATGTCGCTTGAGGCCTGGTAGTCTGCAGGGTGCGATGCACCTCTCGGCAGCATCATGCCCATAGCCTCGGTTATCGTACTCATGGTGTTTGCGGTAAACATTGCGCCGCAGGTTCCACTACCGGGCATGATGCATTTCTCAAGTTTAAGAAGCTCATCTCGACTTATAGTACCGGCTTCCTCCGCCGCGCTGGCCTCCAAAAAATCCATGATGGTTAGATTTTTACCTTTCTTTTCCCATGGGCCGGAATCAACCTTGCCAGGAGAACTGGTGCCAGGATATATCACCAATCCAAAGGCATTGCTTCTGGCCAGAGGCATCAGAGCGGCTGCACCGGTTTTATCACACCCAGAAACCACTATCATCGAAGTACCATGATGAGCATAGTGACCGGTCTCGATGCAGTCTGCCATTAAGTCACGAGAAACCAGACTATATCCGGCGCTTGGAGAGCCTTGAGTTAGTGCATCAGAAACAGCAGGTGCACCAACTAATAAACCTTGTCCACCGCGATCAGCGATAATCTCAATAAGTAGATCGGCGATGCGTTGAACACGATTATTACAACGATGAGCGTTGGTATAGGGATTCGCTATGGTAACAATGGCGTTAAGTCCGGCGGCATGATGAGGATCGAAGCCTGCCGCGCGTAATTCTACGCAGCGTAGACCTTCACCAACGCGATTCCAATAACTAATACTTTCGTCTGCCATGTTTGCCTGCCTCGCCCTATTAAAGAGTCATGAATTGTGCTGAATTAGTGGAGTTGAGTATGCTATTAGCAAATGTTATTCGCCGCCACCCGCGACTGATAGACCGGGATTTACAGAAACCTGTCTACCCATACGACATACCTCGCAGTTTTGCATTTCTGCGTCGTAATATCTCGACACAAAACAACAATAATACGGACAACATCACCAACAGAGAAGACACCGCCAAAATGCTCGGGCTAAGAGATTCCCGTAGACCTGACCACATTTGTATAGGGATAGTTTTTCGATCCACTGGAGCCAGAAAGTAGACAAGCACAATTTCATCAAAAGAGGAAATGAATGCGAATAAAGAACCCGATAAAATTCCCGGTGTTACCAATGGAAAAATGATCTTTCGAAAAGTGTGTAGTGGATTGGCTCCAAGACCTGATGATGCCCGAATCAGATCTTCATCGAAACCCACCAGGGTGGACGTCACCGTAATGACTACATAAGGCGTTCCCATGGTGGCATGAGCAAGCACAATTCCTAGATGGGTATACACCAGGCCCAGCTTGGAGAAAAAGAAAAACATGCCAGCCGCTGCAATGATGATTGGCACTATCAGCGGCGAAATAAGGGTTGCCATGATGGCCCGACGATAAGGCATGTGCGGTCTGCTCAATCCTATCGCTGCCAACGTACCAAGGGAGGTTGCCAATAAAGTCGACTGCACTGCAATATTAAAGCTGTTTGCAGCCGCTGATTTCCATTGATTACCGCGGCTAGAGATTCCCTGATTAATGCCGAGAACCTCTTCATACCAGCGAGTTGAGAAGGCCGCCGGATCGAGTTTGAGCATGCCTTCGGTAAAGGTGAAATAGGGCTCGGCGTTAAATGATAATGGCAATATAATCAGGATAGGCACAATCAACATGGCGAACACCAATACACAGATAATCAAGAAGGTGTAGTGCCAAAGATATCCCAGACTACCTGTATATGAGTGAATCGCCATAAAGACAGTGTCAGGAAGTTTTAAACTAAAACTAAGCTGACGTTTTTAATCATGGTATGGACGCAGGCACACTGCCATAATCGTACTTCGTCGCCACCGTTGAATACGGTTCTGTAAGTCGCAAGCTCTGTGGGAGCCAGAAATTCGCCAATTTTAATTTCGACTGATAGCGATTCTAGACTCACACATATCCCCGCACTGATCTGACACACCACCTCGTATTCGAGAACCAGACGCGCAACTTCGGCACAGGTGCGACGAACCTCGTTCTCTGGATAATATCGGTGGGTTGCCTATTCAATTATTTCTTTGGTTTTTTCGTCGCTCAGAGTTTCTGAGTCAGGGCTGACCATTAGCGCAATCTCCGGTTCAGCGCATTCTCGGGATAAAATAAAGGTATTCCCTGAGAGTTACGGGCATGATTACGGGCGACTGTAGAAGTTAATTTGTCTATATCCTACTCTGAACGATATTCAACGCCAGACCACCATACATTAACAGCATCTACGTCAAAATTGAAAAACCGCAATTGCCTGCACAGGAATAACCGGCACCCGTAATAGCAGCAAATTCACGACGCGAGGTATTTGGTATCGTGGCATCTCCATCATCATCGTTAGATTGCGTATCATCATCATCCATAATTTCAACTACGCCCTGGATGATACCGTCGCCAAGTAAACCGCTGGCCGAAATTGTGCCCACAAACCTTAGCCCTTCCAGCTTCATTGTATGACTTGAATTGCCACCCCCCAGAAAGGTTCGATCCTCGATCTCTCCAATCTTGTCGATTTTGCTGATCACCTCCTGATCACAACCGCCGAGAAACGACTCAAAAGTATCACTGCCGACATCCCCATCATCACTATCTCCATCAGACTTGGCGCTGAACGAGATACACAACCGACAATCGACCGTACTGGCATCTGTCGGTAAAACATCCGGCAATAATGCACTTAAGGTAAATGTAACAATATCATTAATTACTGTACTCGCTTTAGCATGGGCCTCAGGCACTAGAAAATCCAACAGGCCTGGCTCAGCCAGAGCAGGCAACAACTCCCTACCATCATCGTAGATAGCATAGTTATCAAACATCACGCCAGAGCTCAAGTCCAGGGTGACATGCCACCAGTGCGAAATGCCCGTTCTCTTGCACCGCCACCAGAGTCGCTGTCCGAGGAATCATCGGTGGTCTGGGCATGAGCCGGCAAAACCACCGAGTCAACCAGCGGTTTACCCCAGCTTTTCGGCAAAATACTGAGACCAACACCACTGGCTGTCACACTTTTCATCAATCTGCGACGGGCCTGTTGCCGGCTATCTTCTTCGTTGTTCTGATGACTCATGGTTTTTCGGATAATTCTATACGGATGCCACATTATATAGAGTCCCGATAAATTAGTGAATTAGTAACCCGTGTGAATAGCCTGGCACCAGTTATAATCCACTTTTTAAACGAAAAACCATCGTGCAACTGATACGTAATGCAGCAGTACGGTGCCAGTCGGAAGACGATGATTGGCACCTTGTTCCGAAACATGGCAACAAGATCTCCATCAACCAGACTTCTGCGTTGGTGTGGTCACTGCTGGATGGCAACTCCAGCAACAGCGAAATCTGTACTTTGTTACATGAAGCTTACCCCGAAACCAGCCGCAGTCAGCTGGAAACCGAAATCAATGAATTAGTGGCTAATTGGCTACACCAGGGCCTGGTACAGGAACAAACTACAGCGGAAATAAAGTCCATCCAGAAACCGGATTCCCGCATCGTTCGCTATTACAACCCTGATCCTGAACTGCTATGGCTGCTGGAACAGTCCCGACAGTTTGTCATGGGGGTTTATGTCGGCAGTGAAATCGATCGAACAGCGCCCAAGGCCCACGACCTGGATGAAACCGGACTTGCACACGCCATTAAGCTGGATCTGGACAAAGCCGGACAAGACAGTTGTGTACATGGCATTTCATTTAAACACCTTACCAGATCCTCCTCCTTTCAAAGCGGTCTCCAAGGTATTCGTGAGCATCTGAAATTACTGGTTCCCCAGGCACAGGGTTCACTCGTTCTAACCGGTCATATTTATTACCCAAGTGGTGGCCACATGGGATGGCATGCCAATCACAGCATGCCAGGACAGCGCATCTATTGCTCCTGGGCCGAATTATCCAAAGCCAATTACTTTCGCTATAAACATCCAGATTCCGGTGAGATCATTACGGAGTGGGAAGCGGCGGGTTGGAACATCAAGTCTTTTACTATTCCGGCTGATGCACAACGCCTGTGGCATTGCATCTATAACCAGGGAAAACGTTTTTCATTGGGATTCCGTGTATTTCCTGAAGCTCCTTAAACTTATCCAATCCAATGATCTTAGACAAAGTACCGTACCATCATTTGGGGCATCACATCCCTCGTAAATTCGGCGATTCATTGATATTTGATTCAATTATTTTATTCTCAGAAATCCTTCAGTTGACCTGAGAAACTTCCAGTAAATCTATTTTTTGTCGTAGCTCATCCAGTTGGGTTTCGAATTTGTTCAAGATTTTTTCGTCTGATTGAAATCGAATTGAAACTCGTTCTAAAAAAGAAGCTGCTTCTGCAAGTTGTAGTTTCGACTCGGTTAACTCGAAGGCATTTTTTATTTCTGTTAGTTCCGCCGTCAACGAAACCATTTTTAACGATTGTTCACCATTGGATTTCTCACTAGCCTCAAGGCGACCAGTTAAATCGATATTCTTTGTAAGCGCTAAACTAAGATCAACTTCCAACTTTTCTAGCTGGTTACGCGTAGTGTCAATACCATCGGTAAGTGCCGATATTTCAGTCTCGGATTGCGAGCTCAAATTTTTCGCTTGATTTCTCGCATCATCAAGCTTTGCGGAAAGTTCCTTCGCGGCAGATTTCTCCTTCTCTAGCAGCTGCGTAACTTCATTAGAATCCAGATTTACTTTCTCAAGCTCTAATAATGCGGAACCAAGCTCAGTCTGGTTTAGTTTTCCTTCAGATTCAGATTTAACCAGAAGTTCTTGAGTCTGCTTTAGGCTGGCTTTAAGCGTGTCATTTCTCTGCGCGAGAGCTTTAACATCCCGCTGGTTGGACTCAATTTCTTTTTGCCTGTCCAATATCAAATTATTTAATGATTGCTGTTCTTGCTCCAACCTGGCTTTTTCACCATCCAAATTGGCTGCTTTTTCACCGGTTGTGGTTAAACGAGAAATCAAACTACTATTCTCAGTCATTAGAGTAGATAAGCGTTGTTTGGCATCTCCCAGTTCCTGCTGCCTCTTATTGCGCATTACATCCGCAGCCCTAACTTGAACATTAGCTAGATCTACCTGACTTTCGAGTATTTGTATCCTGCCCTTGGCCGCTTGCACCTGCAGCTCATAATCTGCGGCATTTGATTGGGCCTGGCGTAACTCGCGAGTTAGATTATTAATATGCCGTCCCTGATTTTTGTTCTGCTCCACCAGCTGTGAATTTCCCGACTCGGGTAAATAACGACCTGCCAAAAAAGCTGCAACCGACATGACGACAGCTACAACAACGGTAACGAAAATATTCTTCAAAGCTCCCCCTGCTGGAGTGTCGAGCTATATAGAATGAAGCTGGACCAACTGGCGGGGAAATTCTTTCACTTCTACGGCGTAGTTACAACCTGGTTAATTGTGAAATTTTCTAGTTGGGATTGTATGCGGTAACAAACCATGCGCTGGAAGGCGCCCATACAGTGCCGTCTGGCCTTTGATGCTTGCCAATTACATCTTGCAATGCTTCCAGAACCTGTGGTCTCAGAGCTTCTCCCTGCTCTCCCGCCAGCCGAATAATCTCTCCGGCAGGGCCAATTTCAAGGGCAAAATCTATCGCTTCAGGCAAGCTTCGTCCAATACAAATGTCGCTATCGAAGCGTTCAAACTGTACCCGCTCAAATCCCACTGACTGCAACATATCACTGACCATATCGGGACCCGCCATCGAAAAAGGGCCAGGTCCGCAATGAACCGCGTCTGTATCTTCATGACTCACAACCGGCACGATTGCCTTTGCACATAATTCTGCATCATGTAGCCAAGGGTTATCTTCGCGCTTGCGCCAGACAATCTGAGTAAATTTACCACCCGGCTTTAAGGAGGCCCGGATGTTTTTCATGGCCAATCCCGGCATATTAAAAAACATCGTACCAAAACGAGCGAAAGCTTCGTCATAAGGACCATTTAAGTTATCACGTTCCACGTCTGCAACAAAAAATCTGGCATTATCGACAGCGGCTCTCTGGGCATCAAGTTCACACTCTTTGATAAAATTGCTCGCGCAATCCACGCCATAACACGCGCCACCCTCACCAAGTCTGCGTGCAATCTCGATTGTACAGTCACCAAATCCGCAACCAACGTCGAGCACCCGGAGATCTTCCCCGGTCTTTCGACGATCCATAATTTCCGCACTTATCGATGCATAGCCTTCAATAAACAGATATTTAAAACGCGAGAACTTATCGAACAAAACTGTATTCCAGGCTTCTATAACAATGTCATTACTCATTTCATACTCACAGTTGGTGCTTTTTAATACACCAAGGATGCATGATCGGTGTAATTAGTTCCATATATTTCTTCTAGGCTATATTAATACGATCTTCCTTCATTAAGGTAGACTTGAATCGGTCAACAATAGGAGCACATCAAGCATGTTAAAAGTCTGGGGTAGAAAATCGTCATCCAACGTACAGGCACTAATGTGGTGCATTGGCGAATTGGGCCTGGACTATGAACGAATTGATGCGGGATTTACATATGGTGTTGTGAATACCCCCGAGTATCTGGCCATCAATCCCAACGCAACCGTACCAACTTTAAAGGACGACGAGGGCGAAGCATTATTTGAAACAGGCGCAATTATTCGCTATCTGGCAAATCGTTATGGCACAGATACATTTTGGCCGGATGATTTAGCGGTACAGGCCCAGGTAGACAAGTGGGCAGAATGGTCAAAAGTGAGTTTTGCCGTTAAGTTTACTGCACCGATTTTCTGGCAGGTGATTCGTACTGCGCCTGCAAAACAAAACCCAACAGCAATAAGTCAGGGCTTGCAGGCATTCAATAAACAACTTTCAATTGCTGATAACCGTTTAAGCGAAAATAAATATCTTGCGGGTGAAAATTTCACCCTGGCAGACATTCAAATTGGCCATATTCTGTATCGATATTTTGATCTTGATATCGATCGCAAAAAATTCGATCATCTGGAGCGTTACTATTCGATGCTATGTGATCGGCCAGCCTATCAGGAACATGTCATGCTTGATTACGAAGAACTACGCGTTCTCGATTAACAATGCTATAACCACCAAAATCCTTTCGGCAATTACTCGATTTTTCACTTCCCCATAGCCTTATAGATAATCTTTATTTGAAATGCAAATATTACTTACGCATGCTATTTATTGGATAATTCGGCCTTTTCCTTTAAACAGAACAACAAACCTGCGGATAAAAGACTAATCAAACCAGCCACCAACATAGCCGCGGTGTAGTTTCCAAAACGATCATAAAGCATTCCTGCCAGCCATGGCGCACTCAGGCCTGCAATACCCCAGGCGGTGAAAATTCGACCATAAATTCTGGCCGAAGCAGCTGCGCCAAATCTTTCGTAAACAGCCACAGGAAATAAGGCAATCAAGGCGCCGTAGGCTAATCCCACTAGTGCGAGGCCGGCTAATAGCACATAGGTACCTTGCACGACGGCCAGCAATAACAACGCCACCGCACTTAATAGGGGTAGCCCTTTCAATAAACGGTTTACCGACATTTGGTCAGCTGACCACCCAGCTAGCAATCCACCTGCCATATTGGCGAATACCACCAGGAAGGGTCCCAGGGTAATTAAGAATTGAGATGTTTCGGTATTGGCAACAATGCCAGCTGCGTGGCCGATAATCATTAACCCTGCCATGGTGCAGGTTCCATATCCAGCCCACATGAGAATCTGCATTCTGGCGCCGGTACTTCGTGTATCAGGTTCAGGTGAGCTGGCTTCAGACTGATAATTCATACCACTTAGAAAAACTAAAATCGTGGCAAATAAGCCAGCAACCAATATCCCCACAGCAAGCCGGGTCAAAGCAGATGTCAATCCACTATCTAAGACTGCTTCACGAAGTAAAAGAACAAACAACATGGCGCCCAGAGCATAACTAGCAGTAACCGCCCCCATGGCGAGACCTTTTCGATGCGGCATCGCTTGAGCGGCAAACTGTAAGCCAAATCCATAACCCAGCCCGTTAGCAAAACCAAACATAAGACTATAGAAAATCCATACCTGATAAATTTTTGTTGCGTCGATTGAGAGCCACACCCCTAGCGACGCAACAATGCATACCAATAAAAATAAACTTGCCGAGGAAACTAATGAATACAGGCGGTGACCAATTAAAACCGCGACAGTTAGTGAAACCAGAGCTAGCGAATAGATTAGACTGGCCTGGCCTCTAGGCACGGAAAGCAATTGTTCCCAGGATTCCAGCAGAACGGAAAAAGCATGGATGGACCCTAAAACGAAACTTAAGACCATACAGGCAACTAATACCATTACAGCACGCTGTTTCTCATTTATTCTGATCACGTACTTGTGTCCTATAGAAAGTTGTCAGCTGGAAATGAATGATGAAGTAAAGTCATCATTCATT
>JBLHGU010000134.1:0-13280 GCA_047615875.1 Parasphingorhabdus sp. | reverse complement strand
TGCCATACGAACTGCCCTTGCACAGTGTGATGGCGGTGCATTAGTAAAGGCCCATGCAGCCGGAGTAACTTTTGCTGTAGATATCGAAGGCCAGAATATTGAATTCGCCGCTGAAGATGTGTTGGTAGAAACTGAATCTGCAGCGGGCTACGCCTGTGCAGAAGAGTCTGGCTATCTAGCCGGCCTGGACACCACACTAAATGAAGAATTGATTGTCGAGGGTGTCGCCCGCGAGCTGGTTAGAACCGTTCAGGATGCACGAAAACAGGCCGGGTTGGAGATATCTGATCGTATTACCCTTAGGGTTGAAGGTAGCGACCGAGTACAAGCTGCACTGGATGGCTTTCGTGACTACCTGATGAGCGAAACGCTCTCATCCAGCTGGGCGGATGCGGGATTTACCGGTAGTTTTCAAAGTGACCATAACCTTGCTGACGATCACTGGAATATCTCGTTACAAAAGGCTGATCCTGTGGACTAAGCACCCTGTTTCGAGCTGTAGTATGATTTGCTTTTGTCAGTCATGAGGAATATTCACCATGTCGGATAACGCCGAAGAAGGAATTGCACGAACTCAAATAGCCGGCGCACAACGCGCCGGCGATCAGAGTCGAGTCATGCTCGAGCAACAGAGTCGCGGTGTGACCTATCTGAATGAGCGCATTTCAATCTTTATCTTTTCGTTGGTATTAATCGGCCTGATGCTGGTCTGGGCAACTACTAGCTCGAGTTGGGTGAAGTATGGTTCATTTATTGCCGTGCTTATTTTGATCGGTCTGGGCTGGTACACCTGGGTAAAGCGCATCGAAAGAACCAAACTGCAACGCCAACAGGAAGCAGTTCAATGGCAATCCCAAAATTCTAAATAGCGCGGCTTAACAAACACCTATTAATATGCCAAAACGTTTCGATTCCAGAGTCGCTCTGGTTACTGGTGGTAACTCCGGAATCGGTAAGGCTGTCGCCATGGCCTTCGCGCGCGAAGGCGCAAAGGTTGTTATTGCATCTCGCCGTGTCCAACAAAGCGAACAGGTTGTGACTGAAATTATTGAAAATGGCGGGGCAGCCCACTTCGTTCAGACTGATGTCTCAAGCTCTAAGCAGGTTAAGGCCATGGTCGACGCATGTATTGCCAAATTTGGCAGTCTAGATTATGCGGTTAATAATACTGGGGTAGAGGGTACGCCCATGGTGCCTACTGCTGACTATGAGGAGCATGTGTGGGATCAGGTTATCGATATCAATCTGAAGGGTGTCTGGTTATGCATGAAGTATGAAATTCCACATCTATTGAGTAGTGGGCACGGTGCAATCGTCAACATGGGTTCTGTGGCCGGGTTCATCGGTGGTCGACTGGGTATCGCTTATTTCGCCAGCAAACACGGTGTAGTAGGCATGACCAAAGCCGCTGCGCTGGAATACGCCGATCAGGGCCTGCGTATCAATTCGGTTTGCCCAGCTGTAATTGACACCCCCATGGTAGAACGGGAATTCGCAGGTAAAGAGGAACAGGTTGAGAAAACAAAGGCTTTACACCCGGTTGGTCGTTTCGGGCAACCAGAAGAGGTCGCGGCGGCGGTTTTATGGTTATGTTCTGATGAAGCTTCTTTCATTACCGGCCATTCTCTGCCAGTCGATGGCGGCAGGATAATCTAAGCTGCCAACCTGATTGAAATTTCAAACCATTTATTCAATGCATAAACCTCAATTTCTTTGTAATAGCTAAACCAACTAAAACTATGAACGATAAAAATAAAAAACTGGGCAATCTAATAGTCGGTCGCCCGGCCTTGATAGTCATTGATATTCAGGCCAGCTGCTTTATAGAGTATGAGGGTGATCGTTCTATACCTGAAATGCCGGGCTATGCCGATTGTATGTATAAAGCCAGACAGGCTATCGATAAAGCACGAGCCTGTGATATACCGGTCATTTTTATTCAAGAAGTACATCGCCCAGACTTGGTTGATTTCGGACGTGAGCTGGATGGTGACGAGGATATTCATTGTCTGGAGAATAATCCCGATACCGAAATCGCGGTAAAAGAAATGGACTTTCGACCAACCGATTATCTCATTAAGAAAAGACGTTACTCGGCCTTCTTTGGTACTGACTTCGAAATTCTGTTGCGTGGTTTAAAAATAAATACGCTGTTACTTTGTGGTGGTCTAACCGATGTTTGCGTTCACTATACTTTTGTTGATGGACACCAATCGGATTACTACTGCCGAGTAATTGAAGACTGCGTCGCAGGTTCTGGCGTTGATGCCCATGAGGCTTCCCTCAGGGCAATGGAATATCTTCAAACCGGCGCCCGTCGTTCACTTTCGATTGTTGTTGATGCTATGGCGGAGTATTCCGCAGCACTTAATCAGAAAACTCTTTAAAGCGCGAATTCCAACTCGTTAGAAAAGTTTCTTAGCCAGGTTCATCACGCCGTCAATTCCTCCCACACTATCCAGCAGACTGCCACCGCTGCTACTTTGATCAATCAAACCAGGTATTATGCTGGCGAGGCTCGATATAGCCGCACCCGAATCAATTCCCAAAGCACTGGCAAATTGCTCAATCTTATTATTATCAAAAAAACTGAACAACTGCTCTGCAGATACAGGGGAGTTATCTCCATCGCCCAACCAACTTGAAACCAAATCTCCCATACCGCCAGACTCGGCTAAACCCGATACCAGGCTAGAGATATCAAGATCCCCGTTGTTATCGCCTATTAAGCTTGAGAGCGCATTGGAAACCTGGTCAGAACTGGTCTCTGTACCTAATTGCTGCGAAAGTAAGTCTGTGCCCATTTGTAGAATATTCATAAATAAATCTCTGGTTCGCTAATTTTGAAATAAAACTATCACTGATAACCGTACACACTACTATCTGGCCAGACTAATGATGATTCGGTATGAAACTTAAACTCATTTAAAACCCACTCGTTACTCAATTGTCGATACACCTGAAAACGAGCGAAGGCAATGCCACGTTCGAAATTCATGGCCAGCAAAATCATTCGCGCACGTCGCGTCATCTTGTGTTCCTTGACGATCTCATAGCTTTCAAATTCACCGTAAAATTCCCTGATTCTCTCTAGTGCACCGGCCTTTACCTCCAAATTGTCCTGTTTCTCCATACCACTGCCCCGGGTCCAGGATTTAAACGCGGCTATAGCATCGCCCCGTTTATAGGCACTCAAACCGCTTTCGATGAGTTCTTCAGGAGTTTCATAAGCATTTACCATAAGCGGAAACGCTAATAACAGAAAATACAGTACTTTTTTCACGTCAATAAATCCCCTATAAATATCGCGTCGGCAATAGTTGCAATGATGGGTTCAGGATGAAGGCCGTAGTCGCCTCAGGCAAGTTGGTAAATAACTGATGAGTTGGTTGCCTAGATGTGATCCAACGCCTGTGTTAGATCATCGATTAAATCCTGTACTTATTCAATACCCACCGACAATACCGAACTTGGCTAGCAGTTTCCGAAACAGTCTACCAGTACCAACATAGACATCATTGCAAACTAGTACATGATCACCAGACTGAAGATTTTGCACAACGGCCTGATCTGCTGCCAGGCCAGAAGAAAATGCAATGCCATGTTCAGCGCATTCAAGAGCAGCCAGGGCTTTTTCAAGAGCATCTCGGGGTGGATTCGTGCCGCGAAATAGTCCCAACCTTTATGTTGCCCCGGTGCTTCCTGACCGAAGATCGATGACTGATAGATAGGTGTTATGACCGCGCCAGTTTGCGGGTCTGGCACCGTCCCGGCATGCACGGTCGTGGTGCAAATTTTCGGACCTATCATTAAAAGTTGCAAACAGTGGAGTAAAAAAGGCCGCGAAGTCTATGCGGAATAACTCATGAAGGGAACGCAACTCAGGGCGGAAATAATCAGCCAAACAAGAAAAAGGGGTTGATCTAACCGATCAACCCCTTTGCCTGCTAGGAGATATCCTATGGTCTTATATAGGCATAACCCTGAGCCTGTAATTCCATAATGCGGATGACACCTGCAGGTACTACGGTAACGCCCTCAACAAGCTTGGGCATTTTGCCGGACTTCTTCTCAACCTTCTTCATTGTGTTACCACAAGCACTGAAGGTGATATCGGTCATTGCCAGATCAGGAATGCGGCCTGACTCAGGACTTTTGGGGGTCATAATTGACAAACCAGGACCATAAGCAACTATCTCTACAGCAACATTTTCAGCACCCAGGGCTTTCTGAACGTTAACGGCATTATTTATGGCGATTTTATGGATTAATGGATCTTCACTGGATACCTGAATAACCACTTTATGTGGTTTATCAAAATCGTTACCGGCAAATACGGTGCTTACACCAGATAATAATAGTGCAGCGGCTGCTGTTAAGGTTATCAGGATTTTTTTCATAACTCCTCCGGGAGTGTTGGGTTGGAAAATTGATTAATAAATAGTTAGAGCAATTAGATCAGACGCCCAGATAGAACCAGCCTGAGGCACGCTTTCGAGCAAGCTCGGCAACACCAGAATCTACCCGCAACACCTCAGGTAACAACTGAATATTTTTACCCGAAGTTTGCCGGACCAAATCAATCGTATTCTGGCAAGCAACAAATTGAAGGCTGGCGTACTTTTGATCCAGCCGTGCAATACGATTCGCTACCGGGCTTGATTCCGCCTGCAACATACTAATGCCCGGGCCGTTGGCAATAACCTGTAACCGGACTGCCAACGATTGTGACGAATAGTGTTCGAGTATCAACTCAACATTGTCCAACGCCTGCTGCATTGACTCAACATCGTTGCGACTAACATGCACAACAACCCTTGGTTGGCTGGAAGTCTGATCACTAGCAGTGGGCAAGCTGGTAACAATATGAATCTCAGAACTGGACTTATTTGTAATTGGTGCGACAACCATCCAACCAACTAGCAAACCAAAAATCCAGCTTGCTGCTATCCCTGCCCAACGCCTGGAGCCGATTGATATTGGCGAGTTCGCCGCCACAGTCTGAGCTGGAGAAATCTTGTAGGCATTGCACATTTGCTGTTTAAGGCGGATTAACTCCTCTGCCTGCCTGCTAAGATCGGCGTTGGTAAGTAACAACTGTCGAAATTCCCGTTGTTCTTCGTTACATAACTCTCCATCGATATAGGCATGTAATAATAGTTGCCGGTCGATGACGGTGTCGTTTATCTGGGACATTCTACTTAATCCGTCTCAAGGTGCTACGGCCAGTTGGTCGCGCGGACAAATATTCATGTAAAGTCTGGCGCGCGCGACTCAGTCGGCTCATAACGGTACCAGTTGGTACATCAAGCACCTCCGCGCATTGCCGGTAGGTTAGTTCCTGTAGGTCCACCAGAGTAATGACCTTTCTTTGTGGTTCGGGCAATGCCGCCACCGCCCGCCTCAACTGTACCGCTCGTTGTGATTGCTCATACTGCACAACCGGATCAGAGGTGTCGCTAGCAAAAGTATCAGCCAACTTAAACTCAGATGCCGGTATTTCTCTGCGTTGTGCAGACTTAAGATAATCAAGATATACATTGTGCAGAATTTTTAACAACCAGGGCTTAAGTTGCTCAGTATCTTTAAGCTGCCGGCGATGTTTTAATGCCCGGGTAAAGCATTCCTGCACCAGATCTTCGGCAAGATCGGCATCACCACACCAACTCCAGGCCAGGCTCTTTAGCCTGCTCCAGTGTTGTTGCTGCCACTGGCGTAA
This sequence comes from Parasphingorhabdus sp., assembly GCA_047615875.1. Classification (GTDB taxonomy): domain Bacteria; phylum Pseudomonadota; class Gammaproteobacteria; order Arenicellales; family CAJQKF01; genus JBLHGU01. The sequence continues at coordinate 7,561 of JBLHGU010000134.1, read as the reverse complement.
GCCACGTTCTGACAGGCCCGGAACAAAGATATCTAACAGCATGAGAATCGATTCGACACGTGTAACCATTAATCAATATAGTGTAGACGAGTCACATGGCAACTTTATTCCATCAACTTGCGTTTTTTTACAAAGTTTAGGGTTTAAATAGAAAATATATAATATATGACTTGATAAAATCACTCTGATATAATTTTCTGTTTGCACGTTATAAATTTAATTCACAACATATCAATTTAGCGAGGAGCTAATGTCTAGAGACTTTATCTTTACATCCGAATCTGTCTCGGAAGGCCATCCCGACAAGGTAGCAGATCAAATTTCTGATACCGTGCTGGACAATCTACTGGCACAGGACCCCAATTCCCGGGTTGCCTGTGAAACAATGATCACCACTGGCATGGTAGTGATATGCGGTGAAATCACCACCAAAGGCCAGATTGACTGTAACGAGGCCATTCGTCAAACCGTTAAAGAAATCGGTTACGACTCCTCCGAGATGGGCTTCGACTACAACAGTTGCGCGGTAATCACATCCCTGGACAAACAATCTTCGGATATTGCCCAGGGAGTTAACGAGGGCGAGGGTGTAGATCTTGATCAGGGTGCTGGAGATCAAGGCCTGATGTTTGGCTATGCTTGCAATGAAACCGACGTTTTGATGCCATTCCCCATCACCTATTCCCACCGCCTGGTAAAACGTCAGTCTGAAGTTCGCAAATCAGGTGCACTATCGTGGCTGCGACCGGATGCGAAATCCCAGGTATCTGTACGTTATGTCGATGGTAAGCCGGCTTCTGTGGATACAGTGGTACTTTCTACACAACATGATCCCGATATCGAACACAGCGCATTGGTCGAAGCGGTTATCGAGGAAATCATCAAGCCAATTATTCCGGCTAGCATGATTAACGCAGATACCAAATATCTGGTGAATCCGACCGGACGTTTTGTTATTGGCGGACCAGTTGGCGACTGTGGATTAACCGGCCGTAAAATTATCGTTGATACCTATGGTGGCTCTGCTCATCATGGTGGCGGTGCATTTTCCGGCAAGGACCCTTCCAAAGTAGATCGTTCTGCGGCCTATGCGTTACGCCACGTGGCAAAAAACGTTGTGGCAGCAGGTCTTGCTGATCGCTGCGAAGTACAGGTGGCTTATGCCATTGGTGTATCGCAACCAGTTTCTTTAATGGTCAACACCTTTGGCACCAATGTTGTTGCCGAGGAGCGCATTGAGGATCTGATTCGCGAACACTTCGACTTGCGCCCCAAGGCGATTATTCAAAATCTGGACCTGTTACGCCCGATTTATAGAAATAGTGCAGCCTATGGTCATTTTGGTCGAACTGAGCCTGAATTCACCTGGGAACATACTGATAAAGCCGACGCAATGCGTGCCGATGCTGGAATTTAACTTACTAATTAGTAAGGTTGATTCTGGAAAAAGGATATTCACTGAATAAACTGATTCATCTATAATATAGCCGCCCGCATTAGGCGGCCATCTATCCGAGAAGCGTTGCGACGGTTTTACCGCCAGGCTCGGGGCAGATACCCTATTTATTCAACCGCGCTTACATTTCTTATATGAGGAAATCATCATGAGCAATGTAGCAACCTCTTTCCAGGATCAAGCCGATCACCTGGTTGCCGATATCAACCTGGCCGATTGGGGCCGCAAGGAAATTCAGATCGCCGAAACCGAAATGCCTGGTTTAATGGCATTACGTAAGAAGTACGCCGATGAGCAGCCGCTCAAAGGGGCACGAGTTGCCGGCAGTCTGCATATGACCATTCAGACAGCTGTACTGATCGAAACTTTGACCAGTCTGGGTGCCGACGTACGCTGGGCATCCTGTAATATTTTTTCCACCCAGGACCACGCTGCTGCTGCCATTGCTGTAGCTGGCACCCCGGTATATGCATTTAAAGGCGAAAGTCTTGAGCAGTACTGGGAGTACGCACACAAGATCATGGAATGGTCCGATGGCGGCACACCAAATATGATTCTCGACGACGGTGGCGATGCCACTATGTTGATCATTCTCGGTGCCAAAGCGGAAAGTGATTTAAGTGTTCTGGATAATCCCACCAGCGAAGAAGAAACCGTTCTGTTCAGTCAGATTCGGCAGCGCGTTGCGGACCAGCCTGGCTGGTATTCCAATGTTCTGAAAAACATCCAGGGTGTAACTGAAGAAACCACCACCGGTGTGCATCGTTTGTATCAAATGCACGAACGTGGAGACCTACCCTTCCCTGCAATCAATGTAAATGACTCCGTTACCAAGTCTAAATTCGACAATCTGTATGGCTGCCGTGAATCTTTGGTAGATGGTATCAAGCGTGCCACCGATGTCATGATCGCTGGCAAGATTGCTCTGGTTCTGGGTTATGGTGACGTTGGTAAAGGTTGTGCACAGTCACTGCGTGGTCTGGGTGCTACAGTTTGGGTCACAGAAATCGATCCGATTTGCGCCCTACAGGCCGCAATGGAAGGTTTCCGTGTAGTTGAACTGGAAACTGTTTGTGATCAGGTAGATATTTTTGTTACCGCCACTGGCAACTTCAATGTCATTTCAAGTGATCAAATGTCGCGCATGAAGGACCAGTCCATCGTCTGCAACATTGGCCACTTCGATAACGAAATTGATGTAGCTGGCTTGAAAAAGTACGAGTGGGAAAATATCAAACCACAGGTAGACCACATTATCTTCCCAGACGGCAAACGCATTATTCTGCTGGCTGAGGGTCGATTGGTTAACCTGGGTTGCGCTACCGGTCATCCGAGCTTTGTAATGTCCAACTCTTTCACCAACCAGACCCTGGCCCAGATTGAGCTATGGGTCCGTGGTGAGGACTATGAAAACCAGGTTTACATACTGCCGAAGAAGCTGGACGAGGAAGTCGCAAGACTGCACCTCGGCAAAATCGGTGTTAATTTGACCAGATTGTCAGATGAACAGGCCGGTTATATCGGTGTATCCCCTGATGGACCCTACAAACCAGAGCACTACCGCTATTAATAGCATGTACTGGTAATAGGTCTGAAAAAGGCGCCCCCCAGGGCGCCTTTTTTATTTAAAAACTAGTAGATTTCAGATCCTCGTCAGGAATGTAATTGTCGTTGTACTGAACTAATCGTATCTTTTAAATGTAATTTTTGCTTTTTTAATTTCTGGATTTGCAGGTGATCCACTAAGGGATCTCTCTCCAAACCGTTTAACTTTACTCCCAGGTCCTCATGCTTTTTCATTAGAGTACCGAGTTTATGTTCCAACTCAGATGAAGATGAAGATGCTTCTGTCATATGGCCTCCTGTAGGTCGAGTGGATTTAGGTGGTACCGATTAATTTCGGATTTCCACGCATCAATGCTACACCTTTTCTGGGGTCTTAACAGGCAATATTAAAATTACCAATCTTGTAGAGCCTGTGTATAAGTTAGCTATCGATCTGGACAAATTCCATACTACAGCTGGCGAAGCAAGAATCACCAGCCGGGTTTTGATAGTTTTATATATTTTTCAATTACTTATAATTTAAATGATTGATAGTTCATCCTTAGGCTATAGAATCACGAGTGTTGTATCTTAATTTTCCAGATTTAAAATCTCTACAAGTCGTCATCCAGATATTTTCGACTTCAAGTAAAATCCACCACTGCATCAGACAACATACATAAAGGCTACCCATTGGAAACCTGGCAACAAATTATTCTTCTACTGATCGGCGGCGGTCTTGCGCTTTTTATGTTTCCCGGCATCAAGGAGACGCTGCGGCGCAGCGAAGAGTCTGAAAAAGACTGGCCGGCGGTATTAATACCTGTTGGCCTGGTCATACTGTTTGTAATTTTACTGATAGCGCTAGTTTAGTGGATCTCGCTGCAAATCCTGCGCAGGGTCAGGAGATTCTGTTGATTTATCATGGCTCCCAACGGGCTGATCGCGTATCCAGAATGCTTATCGCACAAGGCTATCGACTACGCTGGGTGAATCCTGTAATTGGCGAGAAATTACCGGACTCTTTAGATGACCTGTTCGCAGTAGTCGTTTATGGTGGTGCGCACAGCGTTAATGATAAAAGCGCAGATGTAATCAGTGAGCAAGCGTGGATCAGTCGCTGGATTGCCGCAGAGCGCCCCTATCTGGGACTTTGCCTGGGCAGTCAATTTCTCGCTCGTGCCCTTGGGACAGAAGTGCAGCATGCGCCGGATGTCGTCCTTGAAAACGGCTATACACGCATCGACCCAGTAGAAGAAACAGCCTATTTAAGCCATCCCTTGTACGTTTTCGAATGGCACAACGAGGGCTACGAGCTACCTAAAGATTGCACACTATTTGCTAAAGGACTGCGATTTCCAACCCAGGGCTATTATTACAAGCCCTGGATAGTCGGCCTGCAGTTCCACCCGGAGGTAGTGCCAGAGGTCGCCATAGACTGGTTTGAGGAGGCGGGATATCAGCAAAATCTGTATGGGGCTCACAGCGTAGAGCGTCAGTTTCGTGACGCCCAGGTGTTTGAAAAAAGCATGGAAAAATGGACTGGCAACTTATTAGAAGAATGGCTCAAAGCCGCTCATCAAAACTCAAATCAATTATCAAAAGGCGCAATGCATGTCTGAAGTAAATCGTCACGAAACTATCCGGCTGGCCGATTATCGCCAACCAGACTTTAAAATTCCAACGGTTACTCTGGAAGTTGAGCTACATCCAACCCGAACCCTGGTAACCAGCCATATAGATGTGCGAAGGCACACTGGCGCGGCTGATCTAATCCTCGATGGGGACAATCTCAAACTAATCGAAGTAAGAGTAGACAACCAGGCATTATCAGAAAACCAGTATGTGGTAACAGAAAGTCAGCTGACAATTTTGCACAGCCCGGATACTTTCAGGCTTACAACGATTACTGAAATAAATCCTGAAGCCAATACAGAATTGAACGGACTATATCGATCAAGTGGCAATTTTTGCACCCAATGCGAACCCGAAGGTTTTCGTCGTATCACCTGGTTTATTGATCGACCGGACGTTTTATCTTCCTTTACCGTAACTATCAGAGCCGATAAAAAAGACTGCCCAATTCTGCTGAGCAATGGCGATTGTATTGAGCGCAGCGAACTGGATGATGGCCGTCACCAGACCACCTGGCATGATCCCTGGCCAAAACCCAGCTATCTATTTGCCCTGGTAGCCGGAGATCTCGGTTGTCTCGAAGACCATTTCACTACCTGTAGTGGACGCAAAGTTACCCTGCAGATTTATGCTGAGCATCACAACATGGATCAGTGCGACCATGCCATGGAGTCGCTAATTAACTCTATGCTCTGGGATGAGAAGGTCTACGGCAGAGAATACGATCTGGATACTTTCATGATCGTTGTGGTGGACGATTTTAATATGGGTGCCATGGAGAACAAAGGTCTGAATATTTTTAACTCGAAGTATGTTTTGGCCCGACCCGAAACCGCGACCGATAGCGATTTCGATGGTATAGAAAGTGTTATTGGCCATGAATATTTTCATAACTGGTCTGGCAATCGAGTTACCTGCCGCGACTGGTTTCAATTGAGCCTGAAAGAAGGCTTCACCGTTTTCCGTGATCAGGAATTCAGTGCTGATATGGGCTCCAGGGGAGTCAAGCGCATTGAAGATGTAAACGTTCTGAGAGCCGCACAGTTTCCAGAAGATGCTGGTCCTATGGCTCATGCAGTAAGGCCAGAGTCTTATCTTGAAATAAATAATTTTTACACCGTAACTATCTACAACAAGGGCGCAGAAGTGGTGCGCATGTTGCACCAACTAGAAGGTGAAGAGGGATTCCGACGTGGTTGCGATGTGTATTTTGATCGCCACGATGGGCAGGCCGTAACTACAGATGATTTCGTAGCTGCTCACGAAGCTGCCAACAATCGAGATTTCGGTCATTTCAAACTCTGGTATAAACAAGCCGGCACACCGGAAGTTTCAGTCACAATGGACTACGATCTGGAAAGCCGAAACTGCACGATATCCATGCAACAGAATTGCCCAGATACACCAGATCAATCCAATAAGAACCCGTTTCATATTCCCATTCGGACCGCCTTATTCAGTAATGCCGGTACGCCCTTAAAGAGTCGCATGCCAGAACACACAGACTCTGTACATGAGCACGTACTGGAATTAACCGAATCAAATCAACAGTTTGTTTTACAGGATGTTGATGAGCAACCGGTGTTATCCATGTTACGCGGGTTCTCTGCGCCCATAAAACTTGATCCCGGCCTGACAGACCAACAGTTGGGCATTTTGATGGCCCACGACGATGATCCATTTAATCGCTGGGACAGCGGACAACGACTTGCCTTGAGTCAAATGGTTAACGGTATAAATGCCATGGCGGTAAACGACGAACCAGTATTCAGTAATGAATTTATTGCCGCTTGGGGAACCTTATTAAACAGCGATATTACCGACGGCGCATTTCAGGCCTATGCATTAGGTCTGCCAGGCCAGAGCATTGTTGCCGAAGCCTCCACCCCAATCAATCCATTGGCTATTGCGCGGGTTACAACAGAACTTTATGCTCGCCTTGCAGGGGAGTTTGCAACCGACATTCAGCGAAAATACCGACAGCTTCTACCGACAGAACCTTATCAAATTGACCATCAACAGAAAGGCACTAGAGCACTCAAGAATCGTCTACTGTTTTTACTGGGAGCAGGCAATGTAGAGGGCTATGAGGAACTGTGTCAGCAACAATATCGGTCGGCAGATAATATGACAGACAGACTGGCTGCTATTTCTGTTCTGAGTCATTTTGGCGCTAATTTGGCAACCGAATTGCTTAAAGATTTTTACCAGAGCTGGCAACAACATTCTTTAGTTGTGGATAAATGGTTGCGTCTACAGGCCGCCTCACCAGTGCTTGGCAATTTGTCTTTTATTCGGCAATTGCAAAAGCACGAAGCCTATAATGAGACTAATCCGAATAAAGTTCGTGCGCTGATCGGAGCTTTCAGCCATGCCAATCCGGTTCAATTTCACAAGATCGACGGTTCGGGTTATGCCTTCCTGCGTGATCAGGTGTTAGAGCTAGATAAACGAAATCCACAGATTGCTGCGCGATTGATAGGTGCCCTGCAACAGTGGCGACGTTATGCCGAACCCTGGCGGAGTAATATGCGGCGCGAATTACAAGCTATAGATCAACACTCGGATCTATCCAAAGATGTCGCCGAGATTGTCGGCAGGTGCCTGGAGGGTTAGCCATGGGCAGCCGCGATAAATCTCTCACAAATGCGTCCTCGCGAGGCGAGATTAGTGCTTTTCTAAACAAGGCCAAAGCGCTCGCACCAACTCAACAGGGTGGTAATGGACGCCTGTTGTTCGCCTTGGATGCCACTGCCAGTCGTGAGTCTGTATGGGATCGTGCCACCCATATTCAAAGTCAGATGTTTCTGGAAGCCGCCAAAATAGGCGATTTGAATATCAAGCTAGCTTATTACAAAGGCTTCATGGATTGTCGAGCTTTACCCTGGACATCGAATACCGTAGATATGTTGCATCAAATGGGTC
>JBLHGU010000133.1:0-13399 GCA_047615875.1 Parasphingorhabdus sp. | reverse complement strand
ACTAGTAATCCATCGAATACCTGAAACCGACTGGCTGAAGATTCTCTTACTTGAAGATTTATTGCAGTACTTTTACAGACGTAGGATGCGGTGAGGTACGAACCGCATCGATCGAGAAAACTAACCTACACGATAATTGTTGGTCTCCGTAAACCTCGACTGATGCGGTTCGTGCCTCACCACATCCTACGGTCTTTGGGGAATTGATAGCGCTGTTTAATCGGGAGAGTTATATGTCCTATTATTTTTACTTGTAATACACTTTAAAGTAAGCGAGTCACCGATAGCCCCTGGAACGGAGAACACATGTCACAAAATACGCCTTTGTCGGCGCGCTACTATGTGGACCCTGACTATTTTGAAGTTGACAAAGAGAAGGTCTTTTACCGCACCTGGCAATGCGTTTGTCATGTATCGGAAATTGCAAATGCGGGTGATTTCAAGGCATTTACTATTGCCGATGAAAATATCTTTGTCATCAGAGCTAAGGATGGGACTCTGTATGCCTATTACAATGTTTGCTGCCATCGTGGACATCCTCTGGTCGAAGGCTCGGGTAGTGGCAAACGTGTTCTGGTTTGCCCCTACCACGCCTGGACTTACGAGTTGAATGGCAAGTTGCGACGGGCGCCTGGATCGGTTGAGAGCGACGGTCTGACACCTGACCAGATTAATCTACGAAAGATTCAGGTCGAAGTATTCTGCGGGTTTATCTTTGTTAATCTGGATGAAAACGCCGCGCCGATGGGGCCAGTACTCGAGGAATACAGGGAAAACATTCTGAGCTTTCATGCCGACCCCACGCAGCTCAAATTCGTTTGCGAAACCGAGATCGAACATCAGTCCAACTGGAAGCTTTCGGTGGAGAATTACAACGAATGCTATCACTGCCCGACGGTCCACGGGAGTTCACTAACCCAGGGAGTTCTGGACATGGAAGGCTACACGACCATTCCACACGGTATGACCATATGGCATGATGGCAAGGCCCAGACGAAGAATGAAAAACAATATAACTACGATCTCGAAGCCAGTCCTCGTGCCGGTGACTACGGTGCTTACTGGATTTGGCCCAATGTATCGATGTGCTGCTATCCGGGCGGATATTTCACCATCCGACAATGGCTACCCATTGCCTGGAACCGCACCATCTACCGTTACCGATGGTTTTCGAGTGGCGATATTTCGGACGATGAGGTTCGCACCCTCATGATCAAACATAAAGAAACAACAGGCGCTGAGGATGAAGTAGTCGTGTCCAAAATTCAAAAAGGTATGCAAAGCCGCACATTCACACCAGGCCCCTATGTGATTGGCGACGGATGCGGCGCGAAAAGCGAGGTTGGTCTGCTCCATTTTCATAATCTCTACAGACACGCATTGGGAGAACCGGATTAATGAACGCTTCGCAAACGCCCCTCGACACCACACAAATCCGTCAGGACCTGGCAGCCCTCTATCGTCTGTCGCATCACTATGGCTGGACAGATTTAACCTCCACGCATATTTCGGCACGCCTGCCAGAAGATCCGGATCATTATCTGCTGAACTCCCATGATCTGATGTTTGACGAGATCACGGCATCGAATCTGACACGTATGTCGCTTGATGGCGGCGAAGCGGTAGATGATATGCCCAGCAGTGGCAAGATCGTCAATATGGCCGGGCATATTATTCATTCCGGCATTCTTTTGGCGCGGCCGAATGTCAATTTCGTTATCCACACTCACACCCGCGCGGGCATTGCGGTGTCGGCCAATCCATCGGGGCTCTTGCCCTTATCGCAGCACGCCGGGTTCGTTCTGGACACGCTCTCCAGCCACCCCTATCAAGACTCGACTGTGGTCGAAGATGAAGGCGCACTTTTGGCCCATGATCTGGGCGATAATTTCGCTATGCTACTGCAAAACCACGGCCTTCTGGTGGTCGGGCGCACAGCGGCAGAAGCATTCATCTATCACTATTATCTTGAAATGGCCTGCAAAATTCAGGTCGATATTCTCGGTCAGACGGACAATCCCATCGAGATTAAAGAAGATGCGATGTCAGCGCTTAACGACTGGGGGGCACCGGAAAATGGTCCCCATGGCGGTATCCAATGGCCATCGCTGGTGCGTATGCTGGATCGAACTGTGCCTGGGTTTCGACAGTGAGTGAAACAGGCATAGAGAACGGTCCGATCATCCAACAACGCGACGGTGCCCACCTGACAGTTATTATCAATCGATCGGAAAAGGCCAATTCTCTGACAACTGAGATGCTGCTCATACTGCGTGATATCTTCCGGAAAGCCCTGGATGACGATAGTTTGCGGTCAATGATGATAACCGGTTCCGGAGGTCGTGTTTTTTGCGCAGGTGCTGACCTGAACACGCTGCATGACCAACAGGGCGGCGCCGACCCGTGGCAAGAAATGTCTGATGCTCTCAGAAGCATTCCGATCCTGACCATTGCTGCAATCAATGGTCCCTGTATTGGCGGCGGGCTGACACTGGCACTTGGCTGTGATATTCGCATCGGTGTTTTTGAGGCACATTTTGCCTATCCTGTTCTCAAAAACAATGTACAGCCCGGACAGTATGACGTTGATCGACTGCAGGCTTTGATCGGCCCGGGGCGCAGTGCCGCGATGCTGCTGGGCGGCGAAGTTGTAAGCGCAACGGATGCGGTAGCCTGGGGACTGGTTGATCGGTTGACGCCTCGCGACAACCTGCAAGAGACCTGTCGCAGTCTTAGCGAGACGGCGCTTGCAGCAGACGCGGCACATCTTAAAAAACTCAAGTCCATGCTTAAAGGAGGTCGACCATGAAAGGTATTCGCGTTGTCGATATGACATCCGTTTTATCCGGTCCGTTTTGCACCTGGCTTATGGCCAGCCTCGGTGCCGATGTCATCAAGGTGGAAAACCCAGGAGGTGATCTGGCTCGTACTACGCCACCGTTCGAGGACGATATTAGTCTCTATTTTGCTTCCCTCAATCGCAACAAACGGTCGGTCAAACTTGATCTTAAAACCGAGGAAGGCAAGCAAGCACTGCATCGTCTTTTGGCAACGGCTGATGTGTTTGTCGAGAACATGCGCCCTGGTGTTCGCGATCGTCTGGGCTGTAGTGATGCCGATCTTAAGCGGATCAATCCACAACTGGTATCCGCTTCCATCAGCGGTTTCGGACAAACCGGCAGCCTGTCCCATCGCCCCGCCTATGACATCGTCGTACAGGCCATGAGCGGCATGATGAGCATCAATGGTGAACTAGGTGGTGATCCAACTCGGGTTGGCTTTTCCGTCGGAGATATAGCTGCGGCTCTGTTTACGACCATTGGTATTCTTCAGCGCCTGTATGAACGTGACGCAAAAGGCAGCCAGCAAACGAGCCATTTGGATGTCTCGATGCTGGCCTGTCAGTGGGTCTGCTTAGAGAATGCTTTTGCGCGCTATCTCAACGCCGGAATCGTGCCGGGGCCGATAGGCTCCCGCCACCCTTCAACGACACCATTTGAACCTTACCCCACTGCCGACAGAGATATCGTCATCGGTCTTGGCAGCGACAAAGACTGGCCGCGATTCTGTAAAGCAATTGGTTATCAGGAACTGATGGATGATCCTCGGTTTCAGGGCGATGAGACACGCCTTGCCAATCGCGATGCGTTGGATGACGTGTTGGCTGCACATTTGAAACAACATCCGGCTGCGTATTGGACGAATATTCTGATCGATAATTCCATCCCTTGTTCAGTTGTAGAGACCATCCAGACCATTGCCGACAGTTCTATCGCCAAAGAATATTCCGCCTTCTCAAGCGTTGGGGACGAAGCAACCGGACGTGTCATGAAATTCTCCCGCAACCCCATCGCAGATAAAGATTTACAAGAGAGCCCAGCACCGGATCTTGGTCAGCATACACGAGAAATCCTAGCCGAGCTGGGCTACCATTCCGATGATATCGCAAAGCTGACCGGCACCTAGTTGCAGACTCTGAAATACAACCGTAGGATGCGGTGAGGTACGAACCGCATCGATCGCGAAACATACCGAAGGACAAATTAATAACGGAATATCGTAGAGCCAGAGTCCAGGGAGCAACCTACTTCTTCACCGTGAATTGTGCTGAACGAAAAGGCAATAGCATTCTGACCGATAATATCGATACACTGAGAAATGCATTCCGTAAAGTTAGAAACGATCATCCATTTGAAACAAATGCCATCGTCATCTTACCGGAGCATTTGCATTGCATTTGGACACTGCTGCAGAGCGACGTTAACTTTGGCTCTCGTTGGGGATTAATCAAGGCGGCTTTTTCCCGTGCAATTCCGAAAATAGAGCGTCACTCGGATAGCCGGTTTAAACGAGGCGAGAGAGGGATATGGCAACGACGTTATTGGGAGCACTTAATTCGTGACGAGGAAGACTATAGTCGCCATATGGATTACGTTCACTGGAACCCAGTGAAACACGGCTGGGTAAAACAGGTTAAAGATTGGCCATACTCCAGCTTTCATAGGCTTGCCGATCAGGGTATCTACCCGTTGGATTGGGGTGGCGTTGTTGACGAGTCAGAGAGTTATGGAGAATAACGCGAATGATGCGGTTCGTACCTCACCACATCCTACAGTCTAACGATGTATTCGATTATGTTTTGCCGATCTACGCATGCGACATTTCCTTCAATCCGATAGGCTGACCATAAAATACAGTCGTAGGATGTGGTGAGGCACGAACCGCATCAATCGAGAAAACCCAACGCGAATCTGATGACAGAAAATTGTAGGCAATAGCATGCCGTTAGATACTATCGAAACACAGGGAACCAGTGCTGAGTAAAACAGGTTGAATATTGGCCATACTCCACAAGTCCTACCCAGTTTTTAATCCCGTAGAAATGAAACACTTCGGCGCACCAAAATACTACAATGACTCCGCGACAAGCCATTTTCTAAAAATTCCTACATGTCTGAACCTACTCACGATAAGTTAATAGCAGAACTCACCGCTGCACGCCTCGGCGGCACCACAATAGCGTCACCAGACTTTATTTCCGATCTGCAAACCGCTTATTCAATTCAAGAATCGGTTTCCAAACGACTCGGTGGCACACCGGTTGGCTGGAAGGTAGGCTCAACTAGCCTCGCCGCCCAGCGTCGCCTGGGCACATCGGAACCAGGTGCCGGACGGCTGTTGTCACAGCACACGTACCAATCGGGCTCAAGGATACAAATTTCCGCCAACCACAACGTACAGATTGAAATCGAGTTCGCATTCATTTTCGGCAAGAGTTTAGCTCCACGCCCTAAACCATTCTGCATTGCAGAAATTCAACAGGCAATCGATGCTTTCTTACCTGGAATTGAACTAGTGGGGAGCCGCTACACAAGCGGTCTTACGGGTTCGGGGCGAGAAGCAGTAACTGCCGATTGCGGCGCTAACATCGCATTTGCCTATGGCTCTCCTGTGTCCTACAAGCCCGAATTGAACCTGGCTGATCAAACATGCCGAGCATTCATAAATCATCACCAGGTCGCAAAGGGCAACGGCTCCAACGCATTGGATGACCCGTTAAATGTACTCGTCTGGTTGGCAAACCATCTCTCTCGTCGAGGCATTACATTGGAAGCGGGTGCAATTGTAACGACGGGGACTTGCACCGGTCTCACTGACGTTAAAGCTGGGGATCATGTCGCCGGTGACTTTGGCGTACTCGGTCGGGTAGATGCAATGTTAACGGCCCTCGGTTAACAGTGGCACACAAAAGGCACCTCAAGTGCCAGCGATCATGAAATCTATACTAGAAGGTTACGGCAAGGTTGTTCCTTGAATAACCACTGGCATTTCTTCTAATAGAAAATCAACCAGTGCTCGGGTTTTAGCAGGTATAAATTCTCTTTCAGGGTAAACGACGTACATCGGTAAACTCCCAATGGATTGGTACTCTGTTAATACAGGCACCAACTTTCCGTCTCGTATTGCATCACCAAGCAAGCCTTTGTCTGTAAGTACAACACCCGCGTGTGCAAGGGCAGCTGATATCAATGCACCCGGGTCATTAATGCTTAATGGTCCTGAAACAGTGACACTCTCTTCGCCTTCATCACTGATAAACGACCACGTATTCATGGCTAGTTTTGAATTTCGATAAAACAAACAACGGTGGAGCAATAAATCACTGGGTGTTTTCAATGATGGTGCATTGCTTAAATACTCTGGACTGGCACAAAGCAGCCCTGATAAATCACCGAGTTTCCGAGCGATCAAGGTTGAATCTGGCAAATAACCAACACGAATAGAAACATCTATGTTCTCAGCGACCATGTCAACGAATCTATCCTCCAACTGCAGGTTTACATTGACTTTAGGGTAGCGCGCAAGAAACTCAGCGATTAATGGGACGAGATGGATCCGCCCCTGGGCGCTGGCGCATGAAACATTCAGAGCACCTTCTATTACTGATTGCGAATCTTCACTGATGTGTTCAATCGTTTGAAGCGCCAGTTCTACTTTATGTGCCTCTTGAAGAACTCGACGACCCACCTCCGTCAGCAGGATTTTACGGGTGGTTCGATTAAACAATCTTGAACCGATTTTTCTTTCTAAGGCCGCTAGTTGTTTACTGACCGACGATCGGCTCATGCCAAGTAACTGTGCTGCTGCCGATAAACTGCCCAGCCTATTTATATTCGCGAATAGAACCAATCCTTGAGTATTTTCATTTTCAATCGCCATTTCTAACCCATTGTTTCCATAATGGAAACAATATAGTGAATATTCCAGGGCTAATCAAGCTGGCTATCAAGGCGTACCATCCGCCGACATTTTCGATAAATACTTTAAAAGAGAAATAATGAGTAACTTGATGAAAGCAGTGCAAATCAATAGTTTTGGTGACCGAAGCGTACTCGTGTTGAATAGTATCGACATACCTTCGCCCACCGAGAACGAAGTGTTGATCAAAGTAAAATCAGCGTCTGTAAATCCAGTGGACTGGAAAATTCGAGAAGGCTACCTGCAACCAATGCTTAATCATCCATTACCGTTAACATTGGGTTGGGATGTATCGGGTGAAGTTGCTGCCATTGGTGAAAAAGTGAGTAGCCTTAAAGTAGGCGACGCCGTCTACAGCCGGCCAGATATCGCCAAAAATGGCAGCTATGCCGAATACATGACTGCGGTTGCTGATGAAGTTGCAGTAAAACCCAGTTCACTAAGCTGGCAAGAAGCGGCGGGCGTTCCTTTGGCTGCATTGACAGCATGGCAGTCGCTCTATGAATTTGCAAAATTAGAAGCCGGTGAACGCGTACTCATTCATGCAGGTTCTGGTGCAGTCGGGCAATTCGCCATCCAGTTGGCAAAACTGCGTGGTGCTTATGTTTATACGACAACGTCAGCAAGAAACACCGAACTGGTACTCGGCCTTGGCGCTGATCAATCCATTGATTATCATCAGGAGGACTTTTCAGATCTAAATGATATCGATGTTGTATTCGATACCATTGGCGGCGATACTCAGGCTAACAGCTGGAAAACTCTGAAGAAAGGCGGCCGCTTAGTTTCTATTACTCAAAATCCAGATCAAGCTATAGCTGCTGCACACGGTGTTTCTGCATTCTTCTGTTTTGTACAGCCGAACCGCGAACAATTAGAGAAACTCGCAGAGTTTGCCGATGCCGGTCAGCTAAAAGTAAACATCGACAGTGAATTCGGACTGGATCAAGTCGCAGAAGCCCATGAGCGCAGTGAATCGGGTCGCGCCCAAGGCAAGATAATTATTAACGTTTCAGAATAAGTAACCAGTAACTCTGCATTACCAGCCCCACACTTTTCTTCTTACAAAAGGGTTTCTCACACGGAAACCCTTTTGTTTTTAACCGATGGCAATTTAAAGAATATCGATAGACTGAAAAAACTATTGGGAATTGCGGCTAAGCGAGTCGAAGATTCTGGTGATTTTCACCGAACAAAAAAACATGAAAATGCAAAACGGCAAATTGTTCTCTACAGGAAACCATCCAATAGAAGCATTAGTGCCAATGCTGCATCTTAAAAATGCAGGTTTTGATTTTGAAATAGCCACACTAATCTGTAAGCCTGTTGTGTTTGAAAAGAGTCTGCGCACTACAAAAGTGGAATCCCTGGGACCTGCACTTTAAGCCGATAGAATCCATTCGACGCAGTGATATACAGGGTTGAAAGATCACTGTTGCCCCAGGTGAAATTGGCACAAAAAGCTGCTGTTTGAATGACTCCAAGGGGTGTTCCATCTTTTCCATCATATACGTACACACCTTCAGGTCCACCCGCATAAAGGTTTCCCATTGAGTCAATTTTAAGACCATCTGGATAAGGTGATTGTATAAATACTTCTCCGCCAGACAATCTATTCTCAGCTAGTTGAAATTTGCGAACATGATTTAATTCAGTGTCGGCGACGTAGAGTATTGTTTCGTCCAGACTGAGACATAATCCATTAGGTGTCGTGAAGTCACTGCCAAGTAACGTCAGTTCAAATGTATCCGGGTGTAATTGATAAACACCCTGAAAATCCAGCTGTTTCTCCCGAGCAATCCCATACTTGGCATATCTGCCGTAGTCTGGATCGGTAAAAAAAATCATTCCATTGCTATGCACCACAATATCATTTGGGCTGTTGAGTTCCTTACCTTCAAAGTGACTGGCGAGAACTTCAATTTTTCCCATGTCATCCCTGGTAACCCGACTAGAAGCATGTTCACACGTTAGAATTCTGCCGCTCTTATCATAGGTATTACCGTTTGCCATGTTGGTAGGGTTGCGGTAAACCGTGAGTCCTGCAGCGTCGCTCCATCGATACAATTTGCTTTCTGGTATGTCGCTAAAGGTGATGTGGTGGTCAACAGGATGCCAGATCGGACCTTCAATAAATCCAAAATTGTCATCAATAACATCAACCGTTTGATTCTCAGCAACGATGTTGAGCATTCGCTTGTCCAGTACCTTTATAGTCATGCGTTTTCTCAGTTAAAGAAAGTGTGGTTTATATGTGGGATAGGGATATTGCCAATCATGCTGCCTTTTCACTAGATATCAGTTCTAGCAATTTTTCACGAAACATTCTCGCTGGTTTGTCCAAACGCAGGTCTATGTTTTTCCTTTCCGGCTCTAGCATGCCCTTATGAACTGCTTCCAGTATTACCCTGTCTTCTTCGAAAGCCATGCGCGCGCCATCGTTGAGACGTTTGCGAGTGTCCTCATCTGCGGCATTGGTATTGTAATGTTGAAACCAGTGATAGCGTGTTTGATGGCTATCAATTGGCGTGATGAAATGATAGGAACGCATGATATAAGCATCAGCAGGCAAATTGCTGTTGTCGCCGCCCTGGCCTGCCCGAGTATAGGTGCCCTTGTTTATAGCTATCGAAGGCGTCACCACTTCATAATGCTGATATCGATCAACCCTGCCCTCGAATGAGAGCATCGGCGCATAATACGGTGGTGGCACAATGTCTTTGATCCAACGGGATACCACTACACCATTGGTCAAAGGCTCAACAACCAGCGGTTCGTCGTCGGTACCATCTGAGGCAAAAGAAGACTTGTGCACCCAGCTAACATGGGAAGGATCCAGGAGATTATCTAGCAAATATAGATAGTGACAGGCGCATTGCAATACACCACCAGGCGTTAGACCCCAGGATGAATCTTCATAGTCATCTATCTGCAGTATCGATACAGTCTGGGCAAGGCTGGGATCGCCCATCCAGATCCACAATAATCCATAGCGTTCGGCTATAGGATAACTACGCACCACTGCACTAGCCGGAATGCGAGCCTGGGTTGGGGCGGCCACGCACTGACCCGCACCGTTAAAAGTTAACCCATGATAGCCACACTGGATATCGTCACCTACCCGCTGCCCCATAGAAAGTGGCAACTTACGATGTGGGCAGGCATCTTCCAGTGCATTTACTTTGCCATTACTGGAACGAAAAAATACAATGTCCTGGCCAAGTATCCGTAGAGTTTTCAATTGCTCAGTGATATCGGCAACCGGAGCCGCAACATACCAGGCATTTTCAAGAAATTCGGATTCAGGATGAATATAACGAATCTGGAAATCGGACATAATTATTTGAGCTATCTATTTATTGAAACAGGTGTAAGGCCATTTAAAATTAAAAACCGCCCTGAAATGGAGATACTATTTTTACCCAGAGGACCGGGGATGATATATAAAATTTGGACAATCTGCATCTGGTTTTTAAAAGGCCGGGCATACGGGAAAATTACCTTTTGAAGACGGTGTTGTTAGACGCTATTCGAGTTTGAGAGGCCAGGATAGTTGCGGTTAGGGCTGAGGTTTTAGTGTTCCAGGATTCTTTATGCATGGACTCCCGTCTTCACGGAAATGCCGGCGTTAGGAGAAAAAGTTCGCCGCCCCCTTCAGCGCACCGCTCTGTGCTACCCTCCGCCCGAATTCATCCACTGCATAGCATACGGTTCTCATTGGCCATATATCGATCTATCGCACTGCGCCTGGAAACTCGTACAATTATGGCCATAGCCGGTCCGTTAATTGCCGCGTATCTGGCTGAGTTTGCGATGACACTGACCACCAAAATCATCATTGGCCAACTTGGTTACAAAGAACTGGCCAGTATCGGGTTAGCCAGTGACATGATGATAGAGGTTGTCATTGTTATAGCCGGACTACTATCAGTGGTCGGCGTACTCGTAGCCCAGGCAGATGGTGCAGATAGAAAAGCCGACGCTGGCATTGCAGCCAGACAGGGTTTGATCATTGCTACTTTGCTGGGCATACCCGGCAGCGCTCTTATCTGGAACCTTGATTCGGTGTTGGCCTATACCGGGCAGGACCCGGACATACTGGTGTTAATGATTCCTTATCTAAAGCCGGTAGCACTTTCCCTGACGCCATTATTGTGGTTTTTCGTGTTGAGAATGTTTGTCGCATCACTGGCAAAAACCGGTGCGGTGATGGTTATATCTATTGTTGCCGTAGGTATACATTATTTCCTTTGCCTGGGTCTAACCATGGGTAAATTCGGATTACCTCAAATGGGTTTGGCTGGAGCAGGCTGGGCCAAGGCCAGCGTGGTGGTTTTCATGTTTTCGGCATTGTTAATCTATACCTATCGCACGCCATCTTTTCGTGGTTATGGATTATTCCGTGGAAAATTAAGTTTTGACTTCGCCGTTTGCAAAGACATTCTTGTGTTGGGAACCCCAGTATGTGGGTTGGTCATTCTCGAATCCGGACTATTTGCCGGAGTATCCATACTTTCTGGAATTTTGGGCTCTGTATCATTGGCCACCTATCAGGTAATAATTACCTCGGTAACCCTGGCTTTCATGTTCGCCCGTGGGCTGGCTGAAGCTAGTATGATCCGCATCGCAAATGCAATGGGGCGCGGCGATCTGCAGGCTGCACATCGTGTCGGACTCATCTCGATGGCCATTGGAGTATCACTACTCTTGATGTTGTCAGTAGTTCCGATCAACTTTCCAGAACCATTGGTGCGACTGTTCCTGAAAGAATCGGATCCAGGCTTTGAGGCGGTTCTGTTGCTGACCAGTCGATTGATAGTGTTGGCTGCCTGTTTTCAGGTCTTCGATGGTCTGCAGGTTATTGCAACCATGTCGCTGCGTGGATTAAAAGACACCCTGGTACCACTGTGGGTAGCCGCATTTGGCTATTGGGGGTTTGGAATCGCAGGAGGCTGGCTGCTGGCCTTTCCTTTAGGGTTTGAGACAGATGGTTTGTGGTGGGGCATGGCTGCAGGTCTTGCTGTTACCGGTACATTATTGACCATCCGGTTTTTCCTGTTGACCCGACCTGAAAATGTTTCTAGTTGACGAGATAAATAAAGGTGACTCAGAAATACAGCCGTAGGATGTAGTAAGGCACGAACCGCATCGATCGAGGAGACGAAGGGACAGGAAAATATCTCAAGCATCCATTAGGCACGGCTTCATGGTATTCAACATGTTGACTGCCATTCTCATCTTTTCCGGCTTGCCTTGTTGCCTGGCGATGGGGC
Organism: Parasphingorhabdus sp.; assembly: GCA_047615875.1. Lineage (GTDB taxonomy): Bacteria > Pseudomonadota > Gammaproteobacteria > Arenicellales > CAJQKF01 > JBLHGU01. The sequence goes on along the minus strand of JBLHGU010000133.1, from coordinate 1,367 downwards.
CATCAATAAACAGGCTGGCCAATCCATGTACAGACGACCAGGCCAGTAGCTCACGGGAACTAAATGTGCAGCCATCATCATCCGGCAACGTATTGGCAAACCCTCCGCGAAGATGTTCTGCCAATCTCTGCGTGGCATCTACATAGATCGGATCACTGGAATAGATGCCTTCCTCGTACCACATGGCTCGAAAGAAAGCCGGCTTATCCAACGCAAATTCGATGTAGGCTAGTCCCACCGCTCTAAACGGATTAGTGTCTTCCAATCTGGCCCGACTGGCGGCTGCAGACATCAGAGCGGTTAACTCATCTAGCGCCCTGGCAGCAAACGCAGTTATTAAAGCGCGCTTGTCTGCATAGTGTCGAAAGGCAGAAGACGGTGACACCCCCGCCAATTTGGCGCAGCCACGCAGCGTAACGGACTCCAAACCAAACTGAGACGCCAGTTCATCTACCGCATCTAACAGTGATTCAGCCAGATTGCCGTGGTGATAGCCTCTCTTTTGTTCCGGATTGCGTTTCATGACGTGATTTTAATGAAAAATATGTGCACAGTGTTCACTTTTTAATCGATTTCTCTTGAAAAGCTCATAATTACCAGTATATTATATGCGAACGTTGTTCACATTAGTCAACAATTTGCGAATTCAAGCAAGCCGGAGTTACGTATTTTTCGGATTGTCCTTACAAATAAATCTGCGGGAGATACAAAAATGACATCTTCATTCAACACCACCGAAGACTCTGGCGTGAGTCACAAGCGCAAAAAATGCTGCAACTTCGGCGCCAATGCCAAATGGTCTGCTACAAACATAGCCGTACTGGTTGTGGCTTTCGTCCTGTTCTGGCCTATAGGGCTTTTTATTCTCTACTGGATTCTAAAGGGCCGTAATGTGGCAGACCTGCCGCCAAAGATTTCTGAAAAGTGGAACAGATTCAAAGGTAATAGCTTTTCCCAGGGCTCCACATCGGATAATCGGGTGTTTAACGATTATCAACAAACTCAGTACGATCGAATACTGGAGATCAAGGATGAAATAAAAAGCCGCACAAAAAGATTTTCTGACTTTCGTTCAGATGCCAAACGGCGTGCGGATGAAGATGAGTTTCGACGGTTTATGGATGAAGGTCACACCAATAGCTAAAGAAACGTAGTATTGGCGAGGTGTTGGAGGGGTCAACCGTATCTAATCAGGTACGCAATGCCCAGTATTTGGGACATTCAGATACCTAGGAAGCGTTAAAGACGGCGATTCGCTAATTAGTGCCAGACCGAAAACTCAGCAATTCGCAAAAATAATCCACAGTATTGGTATGGTATATGTCCATTTTACCATTTGCCTGTCGTCATAACGCCGCACTTCATAA
>JBLHGU010000132.1:0-13524 GCA_047615875.1 Parasphingorhabdus sp. | reverse complement strand
CTCTTCTGCCAGTTTATCTTGAACACCAATGACAATCCTGTCCGGTTTCATGAAATCATCAACGGCAGCTCCCTCCTTCAAAAACTCAGGATTTGAAACTACTGAAAAAGTTACGGCATTTCCACGGCGTTTTAATTCCTCAGAGATTGCTGCTGCCACCTTCCGTGCGGTTCCAACTGGAACTGTTGATTTATCCACTACAACTTTGGGAGAACTAATATGTTCACCAATGGATTTTGCAACTTGAAGAATATACTGCAAATCTGCTGAGCCATCTTCATCTGCAGGAGTGCCGACTGCAATGAAAAGAATATCACCAAACTCAACACCTCGACTAATATCAGTCGAAAAAGTCAGACGCCTCGCCTGACTATTTTCCAGCACCATAGACTCCAGACCAGGCTCATAAATTGGCAGAATACCTCTCTGCAAATTAACAATCTTGTCTGCATCAGTATCGATACAGAGAACGTGATTTCCCACTTCTGCCAAACAAGTGCCTGTTACCAACCCCACGTAACCGGTTCCCACAACGGTGATTTTCATTTATTACCTCATTTTATGCACATGCAGCTTGAACGCCAAAAAGGAAGGGCGCTTTCCAGCACCCTTCCCATTACTCGGTTTTCGAAATATCGGATTAATCTAACATCGATATTTTACCTTATTAACTGTCCTCCAATGAACCCTCCAACTGTAAGGATTCTCGATTCTTTTCCAGTGTTTTCACTCCGATACCCTTCACCCGCATCAATTCTTCAATGCTACTGAAAGGTCCATTCTGTTCCCGATCAGCCACTATTGCAGCTGCAATCTTGTCTCCAACACCTACTAAATTAGCAGCCAGAGCATCCGCATCTGCGGAGTTTATATTGACTGGCCCAGCCCAGACACTAAAACTAAACAGCATAGCCGCGGCGAAAGAGGTGATTCTTGAAAAAGATAAGTTGAACATGATGTACTCCGTGTTTGGTTAGGTTGAATTCCTGTGCCGATCATCGACAGTTCAACTATAAGCTCTCCATTACTCTAACTCTGTGACAAATTAACAGAGAAAATGTCAAAAATCTCCTACGAAAATCATCATGACAAACTGAGCTACATTCCCCTAACTGTTCTTAAAAATGCTTCTGACTTCTGAAACCCAGAAGGAGTTGGTTGACCAGAATAAATTGTATTCCAGCTCTTGCAACCCGGGCATTGCCAATGGTGTGAATTTCCAGTAAATCCGCATTGACGACAATTATAGGCTGCGTCTCTTTTTAAAAGACTGCCTATCATGGCTTCCAAAAGATTCAGATCCTTTGCGTCATCCGGGTCCTGCTTAATTTTTAATTCAATAAGGCGGTGTAAACCAAATATGGTCGGATGCTGCCGTAACCAGGTGACTAAAAAGCCCTCAGCTTTAACACTTCCCTCGGTTTCATCCAGCACATCAACCAATGCAAACATGAGTCGGACATCTTCGTGACGATTCAGCGCAGATTCAAGAAATGATCGGTAATTATCGGTTTCACCCAAACTACGATAGCTATTAGCAATCAAGTCAACCACTTCGCCAAGAAAGTACGGACTTTTATCTTCCAGACCACGCCACTTTGTGATGGCTTCTCGATGCAGCCCATGAATAGCTAATAACCTGCCCGACTGAATCAATGCCCTCACACAGTCTGGATCTACTTTAAGCGCCTTCGACGACCCTTCTTCTGCTGCGTCATAACGGCCTTCACGTATCGCTATCTCAGCAATTTCACAGTTGTACTGAGCGATCAGCGGAACCATAGTATTAACACCAGCACGCTTCAACTGAGTAGCAACAGTTATAGCATCCTCCCACTCTTTTTCCTGATCATAGATTTGCAGTAAATGCCGACTGGCAGGCTCCTGAATGTCTGGTTCTTCTGACAACTCCTGGAATAAGTTTTCTGCGCGATCGAGAAGGCCAGCCTTAAAATAATCCTGGCCAAGCTCGAATAATGATTGGGTGCGTTGCTGATGATCCAGATTATCCCGAGCAATCAAATTTTGATGTATGCGGGTTGCTCGAGCAACTTCTCCTCTACGGCGAAACAAATTTCCAAGCGCCAGCTGCACCTCAACGGTTTCGTTATCTTCCTCCAAAGCTTTCACCAAAACATCGATAGCTTTGTCGTGTTGCTCATTCAGGAGTAAATTCAAACCCTGATAGTAGGCAGTTGGAAGTGGTTTTTTAGCTAGAACACCTGTTGAACGCTTAGACAATTGCGCAGCCATCCAGCCAGAACCAGCTGCAACAGGTAACAAAACTAGTAGCCAGACAGGATCCACAGAAAAACTCCTATTCGGTTAGCCGAGTGGCAGCAATTGTTTGTGTGGGGGGCGTTGTTGCAGCCAATTGCTGCCTGCGACGTTTCTTGCGCATGCCACGAAATCTGCCCAGATGTGCGAGGAAATATCCAGTCAAAATTCCGCTAGTCAATATAACTAACAAAAACACGATCAGCGGTAGAGTGAATTCGATACCAAAGTAGTAGGAAATTGTAACTGATTGGGGGTTGCGAACAGCAAAGGTTAGACCCACAACCATAACAACCAGAAATAAAATCGCGTAGAGCAGCTTTTTCATATATGAAATTCTACTCGAATATTGGGGAACAGCGTGATAAAGAAATGATGACAACCAGGTAACTTGTCTACCTGAAAATCAGCTTTCAGGCTGTGAAGCTTGTATCCAGCTAACTAACATGGAATAAAAAAGCCGATTTAGTCATCTAGTGAGGAGTCAGAATCATCTGGCATAATTTCCACATCCATCTGATTGACACGGTCACGAAGTGACCGACCAGGCTTGAAATGTGGAACATACTTTTCAGGTACGGAGACTGAGGCTCCAGTTTTCGGGTTGCGACCAACACGAGAACCTCTATAACGTAGAGAAATACTGCCGAAACCCCGTATTTCGATGCGCCGACCGGTAATCAGCGCATCACCCATTTTCTCTAGCAGCGCATTGACAGAATACTCAACATCACGATGGGCAAGATGCAATTGTTCTGCCGCTAACGCTTCGATCAGTTCAGATTTAGTAATCGTATTCATAGTATTTTTCTCACTACTATCAATGTGCTGCTTTTTAGAGATTTATAAGCTTAACTTGATTGTTTTGAAAGTTCTTCCTTAAGTTTATCACCGAGGGTAGATGCACTTGGAGCCGTGTGTTTTGAAAACTCACGCATGGCCTGATCTTGCAAATCAATTTCCAGCGCTTTCAATGAAAGTGAAATCTTGCGATTCTTTCTCTCGATGCTGGTGATTTTAGCCTCAATAGGATTACCTTCAGTTAACACGCTGCGAGCGTCCTCGACATGGTCACGGGCCAATTCAGTGGCACGTAAATAGCCTTCGATTCCATCGCCTAGATCAATAACAGCACCTTTTGCATCGACCTCACCAATAACACCTTTGACTATATCACCCTTGCCGTTCTGACCAACAAACGCCGCAAATGGATCATTCAGTGCTTGCTTGATGCCGAGAGAAATTCTCTCACGTTCTGGATCTACAGCCAGAACTACAGCCTCAACCTCGTCACCCTTTTGGTATTCACGAACCACTTCTTCACCGGCTCGATCCCAGGACAGATCACTTAAATGGATCAACCCATCTATGCCGCCATCGAGCCCAATGAACACACCAAAATCGGTGATTGACTTGATACTACCCTGAATTTTATCGCCCTTATTATGGGTTGCGGCAAATTCTTCCCATGGATTAACGGTACATTGTTTCATACCTAAGGAGATTCGACGTCGTTCTGCATCAATATCCAGAACCATGACTTCCACTTCATCGCCAACCTTGCAAACTTTATTAGGATGCACGTTTTTGTTGGTCCAGTCCATTTCTGAAACATGCACCAGGCCTTCAACGCCTTCTTCCAGCTCAACGAAAGAACCGTAATCAGTAATATTGGTAACCTTACCGAACAAACGTGTATTCTCAGGATAACGACGAGGCAGATCCAACCAGGGATCATCACCGAGTTGCTTCAAGCCAAGTGAGACGCGATTCTTTTCACGATCAAACTTAAGAACCTTAACTTCAACTTCATCACCTACTTCCAGCACTTCGGAAGGATGCTTAACACGACGCCAGGCAATATCAGTAATATGCAATAGTCCGTCAAGACCGCCCAGATTTACGAAAGCACCGTAATCGGTAAGGTTCTTAACTACGCCCTTAATTTTTTGACCCTCTTCCAGGGTGCCAAGCAGTGCCTCGCGCTCTGCCATGATCTCTTTCTCAACCACTGCACGGCGAGAAACCACAACATTGTTACGTAGCCGATCAAGCTTAATAACCTTGAACTCAAGCTCCTTTCGCTCCAGATATGCTGAATCATTAACAGGACGAACATCCACCAGAGAACCTGGTAAAAATGCACGAACGTCATCAATAGATACGGTGAAACCACCCTTGACCTTACCAGTAAGTACGCCAGTGACGATACTTTGATCTTCGAAGGCTTTTTCAAGCTCTTTCCAGGCCTTGGCGCGGCGGGCTTTTTCACGGGACAGGCGGGTATTGCCAAAACCATCTTCCAGGCTTTCGATAGCAACTTCAACCATGTCACCAATTTTAACTGTTAACTCACCATCAATATTTTTGAACTGCGAGGACGGTATTTCCGCTTCGGACTTCAATCCGGCATTAACAATTACATATTCATTATTAGCATCGATTACTTCCCCAAGGATTACTTCACCGGGAGTCATAATGGATGTTTTCAGGCTTTCTTCAAATAATTCAGCAAAAGATTCAGACATTTCAGGAAGGGACCGGTATTTAACCGGCGGCGAGGTTAGAGGTTAAAAAAATACCGAAATCAGTAATATGATTTCGGCGACCATGTACGTAGATTCTCAAGACTTTAATCGTTCGGTAAGCAGAAGTCTGATTTTTGCCAAAACCTCGTTAATATCCAGATTACTGGTATCAACGGTAGTAGCGTCAGGTGCAGCGGCCATTGGAGAAGATTTTCTTGAAGCATCCCGCTTATCACGCTCCGCCATTTCCAAGCGAAGCTGCGGAAGATTAACATCAAAGTTCTTTTCCCTCAACTGTTTATGCCTTCGTTCCAGTCGAATTTCGGCACTTGCCGTCATATAAATCTTCAAACACGCAGAAGGAAACACAACTGTCCCCATGTCACGGCCATCTGCCACCAGACCGGGTTCCCGGGCTTGTCGGCGTTGCAGACCGAGTAAAATCTCCCGAACTTCAGGTATCACCGCAAATCTAGAAGCTGCATCACCTGCCTGTTCTGAACGTATTTCACTGGTTCTATCCTGCCCATTGCAACGAATAACAATGTCTTCTGCTCCGGTTTCAAAATCAATTTCCTGCTGCCCTGCAAAATTTGCCAGTTGTTTTACTTGCGTGGACTGCAAGCCAGCTTCATTTGCTAACAAAGCAAAAATGCGATAAATCGCGCCACTATCGAGATAATGCCATCCAAACTCTGATGATATTGTTCGGCCAATAGTTCCTTTACCGGTGCCACTGGGGCCATCCAGGGTCAAAATTGGTACTAGATTTTCAGCCATTACGCTAACACTTCTATATTCAAGCCGAGAAATCTGGCCGTCTCGACGAAATTCGGGAAAGATGTTGCCACATTTCGACAATCGAGAATTTTTATGGAATGAGTCGCCACTAGCCCTGCCATAGCAAATGCCATAGAAATTCGGTGATCATGGTGGCTATTCACTGTTCCGCCAGCAATTACTCCGCCATGCACATCGAGTCCATCTGCTGTTTCTTCCACATGAATTCCCAGAGCCTTTAATCCTTCAGCGGCAGCACTAATTCGGTCACTTTCTTTAACCCGTAGTTCGGCCGCACCCCTAACCCGCGTAATACCCTTAGCGGTAGCCGCAATCACACAGATCATGGGAAATTCATCTATGGCCAATGGCACCCATTGTTCGGGCACATCAATGGCAGAGAGGCCCCGGCCTGTAACAGTAATGTCACCAACCATTTCTCCAGCTATAACATGCTCGTTGTCAATCTCTACAGCTGCCCCCATGGCACGTAGAATATTTAGAATACCGGTTCTAGTTGGATTCAACCCGATATGGTTGATTCGCACCCTGGCACCAGGTTGCATAGCGGCAGCACATAGAAAGAATGCGGCCGACGAGATATCACCGGGAACCTGGATACTAGTCGCCGTTAGCTTATTCACAGGTTTTAGAATTGCAGTCAAATCATGCGTTTCTATGTCGCAGCCAAAACCACGTAACATGCGCTCAGAATGATCCCGGGTTGGAGCGGGCTCCACTACAGTTGTTGCAGTATTTGCATATAAACCAGCTAGCAATATCGCCGACTTGATTTGTGCACTGGCAATTTTCAGTTCATGGTACAAACCAATCAGGCCTGAATTACTCGGCTGAATTACCACAGGTGGACAGCCATCGTGAGTTTCGATTAGTGCACCCGCCTTCTGCAAAGGTTCTGCCACCCTCTGCATGGGGCGCTGGCTCAACGAACTATCTCCGACCAATTGGGAAGAAAATTTTTGTCCAGCTAAAAGACCAATCAGTAACCGCATCGCAGTACCGGAGTTGCCCATGTTCAAAGGTTTATCCGGCGCTTGTAAACCATGGAGGCCTACTCCATGAATAGTCAGATGTCCGTTATCCGGCCCTTCGATAGAAACTCCCATGGCGCGGAATGCTGAGATGGTAGCAAGAACATCCTGCCCCTCGAGAAGCCCGCTAATATTTGTGGTTCCATCGGCGATACTGCCGAAAATAACCGACCGATGACTGATCGATTTATCACCTGGCACCTCGGATGTACCGGTAAAACCAGGGCCGGGATGAACTATGTAATCCATGCTAACTTACCTGTGTCTTGCGACGGTCCAATAACTTATTTCTCGAATCTCGCGCCGAACGAAATAGTTTCTCTACTTCACCGGCATTACCATTTGCTACTAATTCACGAAGTATTCCCAGACGAGCTTGATAACCATCTATTGCCATTAAAACTTTTTCTCGATTCTCCAGCGTTATATCACGCCACATAATAGGGTCGCTGGACGCGATACGGGTAAAGTCATAGAAACCGCCCGCTGCAAGTTCAAAACAGGATTCTGCATCTGGCAGACTAGACAGATAATCAACCAATGCGTAAGCCAACACATGAGGCAAGTGGCTAGTTAACCCAAGCACTCTGTCATGTTCCGCGGGATCCATGCAAGTTACGGTGGCACCAGATGATCGCCAAATATCCGATACTCTTTCCACTGCATCAATGGCAGTTTCTGCAACAGGTGTTAACAACACTCGATGCTTTTCATATAGTTCGGCAAATGCCGCGGTTACTCCAGATTTTTCAGACCCAGCAATTGGATGTCCTGGTACAAATCTGGAGAATTTTTCACCTAATGAATTCCGGGCAACATCAACCACGGAGCCCTTGCTACTTCCTGCATCAGTTATGATGGTCTGGTCAGATATTCTATCGACCAGAGTATCCAGGACGTTCCCGATTGCACCAACCGGGCAGGCTAATAAAATGATGTTGGCTCGGGCTGCGGCATCGCCCAGATCGGCACAAGCTTCATCTATCACACCCAATTCCACACCTTGATCAAGATTGGACTGATTTCTGCCATAGCCAATAACGTGATTAACCAGACCGTGTTTTTTTAACGCCAGAGAGAGCGACCCCCCTATCAGTCCGACACCAACTACCAGCAGTGTATCTATAGTCTTCATTTAAGTTGGCAACTAAATTTAGTCAGGAAATTGCGGCGGGGTAAGAGCCCAACCACTTGAATAATGCTGCATTCAGGCGTAATGCATCAAGAGCATCAGCCATATTTTCTTCTTCTATGTGCCCTTCCAGATCAACATAGAACAGATATTCCCAAAGTCCCGCACGGGATGGTCGTGATTCAATTTTGGTCATACTGATATTGTACTTAGCCAGCGGCTTCAATAAATCATATAGAGCGCCAGGTTTGTTTTGAGTCGATAGTAAAATACTGGTTTTATCTTTACCACTGGGAGCAACTGAGTGACTACCCAGCACTAGAAACCTGGTGGTATTTTCTGCAACATCCTGTATAGCGGATTGCAAAATCTGTAGCTCGTAAATCTCAGCCACATTTTCGCCAGCAATCGCAGCCAGTGTGGGATTATCAGCAGCCATTTTAGCGGCTTCAGCATTACTCGCAACAGCCTCAGTTTCTATAGTTGGCATATTCGCTGTCAACCAACGACGACACTGAGCTAAAGATTGGCTATGTGCAACTACTTTGCGAATCAACAATTTATCGCTGTGGATCGCCAGCAAGCAATGGCGAATTGGTAAAAATATTTCGCCGCAAATAGTAAGTTTAGTACTTTGTAATTGATCAAGGCTATTTGAGATAGCACCCTCAGTGGAGTTCTCAACGGGCGTCACGCCATAAGCAACATCACCAGATTCAACACTACTAAATATATCTTCAATTGATATAGCGCAATTAATCTTAATATTACGACCAAAATGTTTGCGCGCGGCTGCTTCAGTGTAAGTACCCTCGGGACCCAGCACAACCACACTCAATGGCTGCGCTCCTTGCCTGCAGATAGCATTGATATCTCTGAACACTGCTGTCACACTTTCCGCATAGAGCACCGAAAAGCGTTGATTAACCTTCAGCAAAGTCTGCGCTTCAAAATCTGCCCTATAACTCTCTGCAAGTTGTTTTGAAACTTCAATTCGCTGCTCAAGCAAATCCTGCAATTGCTTGTCGATGGATCGCAGCTTAACCTGAGCTTTATTGGTAGGGGCGGATTCTGTCATTAATTAAGTGACCAGGGGTTTTAAACCAGTCGCGCGTTTAACACACCATCCAGTGATGAAATCTTCTCAACCACTGCTTGTGGAATCTCACTACCCGCATCGGTAACTGTATAAGCAAGATCACCACGAGACTGATTAATCATGTCATGTATATTCAGACCTGCTTCTGCCATTGTAGTGGAAATTTGCCCTAGCATATTGGGAACATTCCTATTAGCAACTATCAAGCGAAATGGTGAACCTCTTGGCATAACCACATCTGGAAAATTAACAGAATTATGAACATTGCCATTTTCCAGATAATCACGCACTTGATCAACCACCATACGTGCACAATTCTCCTCGGCTTCAACTGTTGATGCGCCGAGATGAGGCAAATTAACAACGCGCTGATGAGCAATTAGCTCTGCGCTTGGAAAGTCTGTCACAAACTTTCGTACCAGCCCATGTTCCAATCCTGCCAATACGGCATTGGTGTCAACGATTTCACTGCGAGCGAAATTTAGGATGGTAACACCGGGCTTCAGAACGCGCAGAGATTCTGAACTAATCAAACTGCGGGTCGCGTCGTTTAATGGAACATGGAAGGTAATGTAATCTGACTCGCGCAACAAATCATTAACCTTAGTGGCCCGTTTTACCCGAGAATCAAGATTCCAGGCACCCTCGACTGTTAGCATAGGGTCATAACCAATCACGTTCATGCCCAATTGCAAGCAAGTCTCAGCCACTGATCTACCAATTGCACCAAGTCCAATCACGCCTAATGTCTTGCCAGGTAATTCAGTGCCCGAAAACTGTTTCTTACCGGTTTCTACCAATTGACTAATTTCGTCTTCACTGCCAGTTAGCGCATTAGTGTATTGCCAGGCTTCGGCTAAATTTCTACAGGCCATTAACAAACCAGCTACCACCAACTCTTTAACAGCGTTGGCATTCGCGCCAGGGGTGTTAAATACCGGAATCCCCAGGTCGGATAATTTATCTACGGGAATATTATTAAATCCGGCACCTGCCCTGCCCACTGCTTTTAACTGGGACTGTGGCTGCCAGCTGTGCAAATTCTGAGAACGCAACAGGATTGCATCCGGATTCTGACATTCTGATCCAGCATTATAAAACTGTGCAGGGAAGCGCTCTAGCCCCTGACGAGAGATATTATTGAAAACCTGAATGTCATACTCTTTCTGAATCATCTGAAGTTTCTCCCAAAACTGCGTGGGTTAACCTGACCTGGAACGGTCAGGTTAACAGAATGGTGGGCAAACTGAACTAGTGGGTAGGTGTTGAGGAATCGGAATCGATAGTTGCATCAGATTCGGAACTGGACTCAGAGCTGGCCTCTGCGTCGTCGTCTTCTACATCACTACCAGTCTGGTCCTCTTCAACCTTACTGATACTGATTAAAGCTTCCTGCTTACTTAAATTGATAAGTCGAACTCCCTGGGTATTTCGGCTCATAACTGATATTTCATTGATACGAGTACGAATCAATGTCCCACCATCGGATATGAGCATAACTTCGTCATTTTCACCGACTAATAGTGCTCCCGTCACAACGCCATTACGACCTTCGGTTTGAATCGAAATAACACCTTGACCACCTCGACGGTGGCGAGGGTATTCTTCTACTGATGTTCGCTTTCCATATCCGTGCTCGGTACTTGAAAGAATACTCGCCTGTTGTTCTTCCTGGCCAGTCAGAACAACCATAGATATAACGGATTGGTCTGACTTGATGCTGATACCACGGACGCCTTGAGCGGTACGACCCATCTCACGCACATCAGATTCATGAAAACGAACTGCTTTACCACCAGTGTTAAACAGCATGATATCGCTGTCGCCATTCGTCAAAGCCACTCCGATTAGTCTGTCATCCTGTCTTAAATCTATGGCGATTAAACCGTTAGAGCGAGGTCTGCTAAATCGCTCCAGATTACATTTCTTGATTGTGCCCGCCGCAGTCGCCATGATAATACTATGTCCTTCGGGATAACCGGAAAGGGCAAGTGATGCAGTTATTTTTTCTTCAGGTCCAAGCGGTAGAAGATTTATAAGTGGTCTGCCCCGCGCAGTTCTTCCGGCCTGTGGAATTTGAAAGACTCTAATCCAGTAAACTTTACCCTGATTGGAGAAGCACAATAAGGTATCGTGACTATTGGCAATAATCATGCGCTCAACAAAATCTTCATCACGTGTCTGAGCTGCCATTTTGCCGCGACCACCACGTCGTTGAGCCTGGTATTCAGACAATGGCTGAGATTTTGCATAACCGGCATGGGATATTGTTACGACCATATCTTCCCGAGCAATCAAATCTTCGTCATTTAAGTCATCCTGAGCATGTTGAATTTCCGTGCGTCGCTCGTCACCATAGCGTTCCAGAATATCCCGCAGCTCACCCTCTATTTCAGTAAGAAGGCGTTCTGGCACCTCAAGTATTTCAAGCAGATCTTTGATTAACTCAATTATTTCTGTAAATTCCTTGAGAATTTTTTCCTGTTCAAGCCCGGTCAGTCGATGCAGGCGCAAATCCAGGATAGCCTGCGCCTGGGTTGGTGACAGCTTATAAACGCCATTATGCAATCCATAGGCAGGATCAACGTCTAGTGGGCGAGAAGCGCTTGAATCGGTTCGATCCAGCATTTGCGTTACAGCGCCTGGCTGCCAGTCTGAACCAATCAAACCGGCTTTGGCTTCCTGAGGATTTGCAGAACGCCTAATGAGCACGATTACCGCATCAATATTGGCCAATGCGACAGCAAGTCCTTCCAATATGTGTGCTCTTGCCCTGGCTTTCTTAAGATCAAACAGCGTGCGGCGAGTAACGACTTCGCGGCGGTGACGAAGAAATGCCTCAAGCATTCTCTTCAGTCCGAACAGCTTAGGTTGATTATTTTCCAGTGCGACCAGGTTCATGCCAAACACATTTTGCATCTGGGTCTGCTGATACAGGTTATTTATTACAACTTCAGGGATTTCATTGCGCTTTAATTGAATAACCATGCGCATTCCAGACTTATCTGATTCATCCCTTAGACCTGATATTCCTTCTATTTTCTTGTTTTTTACCAGATCGGCAATTTTTTCAAGCAATCTAGCTTTGTTAACCTGATAGGGTAGCTCAGTGACAATAATCTGCGGTCGGTCAGATTTTTTATCTGTCTCTATATGATTTCTTGCGCGTATGTAAACCTTTCCACGACCCGTTTCGTAAGCCTCCCGAATTCCGCGACTGCCATTAATAATGCCTGCAGTAGGAAAATCCGGACCCGGAATATGTTCCATTAGATCACTAACGGTCATCTCAGGGTTGCGAATCAGGGCAAGACAGGCATTAACAACTTCGGTCAGATTATGCGGCGGAATATTAGTCGCCATACCCACAGCAATACCAGAAGATCCATTAACCAGCAGGTTTGGTATACGTGTGGGTAAAACCAGTGGTTGGGTTTCAGTCTCATCATAATTGAGACCAAAATCTACCGTTTCCTTTTCCAGATCAGCTAACAACTCATGGGCGATGCGAGACAGCCTGATCTCCGTATATCGCATGGCTGCAGGGGAATCACCATCGACTGAACCAAAGTTACCCTGACCATCAATTAATGGGTAACGTAAGGAGAATGATTGAGCCATTCTAACGATCGTGTCATAAACTGCGGTATCACCGTGAGGGTGATATTTACCAATTACGTCACCGACAATACGAGCCGACTTTTTATAAGCCTTGTTCCAATCGTTACCGAGTTGGGACATGGCATACAAAACCCGTCTATGGACTGGTTTTAAACCATCGCTGACATCAGGCAGGGCGCGTCCGACAATAACGCTCATTGCATAGTCCAGGTAGGACTGCCGCATCTCCTGTTCCAGATTTGCCTGGATCGTTTCTTTTGCGAACTGTGTCATATTTGCCGGGGTTTTTGGCAGAAACTTCCTTTGCGCTTTATTCCGATTCTGGTTTTAAACCCGAATAGTATTGAAGCGGCTTTTTATCGAAATTTCTGCGAATAGAAGGATTGATTTGCGGTGTAATAGCAAGCGTAAAAAACGCGCGTATTTTACCACAAATTAACACAGTTTTGCGGCTTTTAACGTATGTAATAGAGCCTGGCAAAGGTAACGTAGTTTCGCCCCTCGTAAGGTTTAAATCCAACTACTCGAGAAGTTCTACCGTTCTACTAAAAAGCAGTTCGCAGCATCTAACGGTTGGCCTTTCTTCAATGCACTGAAGAGGTGATAATTCAGCGACTAACCGGTGTTCAAATCAACCTAGACCACTGACCGCCTTAAGGCACAAATCAATCAAAAGACCGACAAACGGCATCACCCACAACACTGCCAACGCGTTGATTGAAATCAGTATTCCAGCACCTTTTTGGGTAGTAACGACTCGCTCTGAATCCGCATCATCAAAGTACATCACCTTGACTACCCTTATATAGTAAAAAGCACCAATAACGGCAAACAAAACGGCCACTACAGCGAGAGCTATATAATCAGAAGAAACTAGCGCATTTATCACCGACAACTTGGCATAAAATCCAACAGTCGGAGGCACACCCGCCATGGAAAACATTAACAACATCATCAGGAATGCTAACCAGGGATGAGTTTGATTTAGGCCTTTCAGATCATCAATATTCTCACATTCAAAATCCTTGCGAGAGA
>JBLHGU010000131.1:0-13615 GCA_047615875.1 Parasphingorhabdus sp. | reverse complement strand
GCCTGAGCACATCGGCTTCAATACTTTGATGGCAGCATACAAACTATCTGGCAGAAGAATGAAACCGTCATCATGTTTGACGTTCCTGATCTAACCAGGATGATCAGCAATGCCTTTAGTGCATAACCTTCGGGACACGTTGCTGAAAATCGTTGGCCAAAACATGCAATATATTTCGACAGCCAAAAGCGATTTCGATCGGGTCCGTACCATTTAAAGGAGTTGTTTTAATAATGGTCAGTACCAGCATATATCTTAGACCAATGCGCGGATCCCGGGCTCTGTATACTAGCCGATTAAATTTCGTTGACTCCAGGTGAGGTAATAATATGTTTGAAGTACTAAATGGATTTAGCTCCGCTTACATTTATGCCATGGTGCAGCGATGAAGTGGATCTTGATATTGATTGCAATCCTGGTACTGGCAGCGGTGATCGCATTATTCGTGCTGGGTAAACAATCTGAAACCGGGCAGGTCGCCAGTATTATCGATGGCAAGCTCAGGCCCTGTCCCGACAATCCGAACTGCGTGTGCAGTGAATATCCACTGGATACTGGACACTTTATCGAACCGTTGAACCTGTCAGAACAATCGGTTGAAGAATTATTACCGATTCTGGCAATTATCGTCACGGAGATGGGAGGTAAGACCAAAAATATTGGTACCGATCATCTTCATGTCACCTTTAGTTCCGCGATTTTTGGCTTTGTCGATGACTTTGAAATCAGAATTGATAGCACCGAGGCCCTGATTCACTTTCGCTCGGCTTCAAGAGTCGGTCGTAGTGATCTTGGCGCCAACCGAAAACGCGTTGAGCTATTTCGAGCGCATGTGAACGACGACTTAAAGTGATTGTTCACTGGCACTATAATTCCAGGCGATAAAAACGTATGGCTAGCTGTAATGGGTTTATAGAAACAATAGGCAATACACCACTGATCCGTTTACAGGCAGCGTCTAATGCAACGGGTTGTGAAATTCTCGGTAAGGCCGAATTCATGAATCCTGGCGGCTCGGTTAAAGACCGCGCCGCGTGGTGGATGATCCGTGATGCCGAAAATAATGGCGCGTTAATCCCCGGTGGTACGGTTGTCGAAGGAACCGCCGGAAACACCGGAATCGGAATTGCTCACATCTGCAACGCACGCGGATATGACTGTGTTATTTATATGCCCGACAACTAGTCGCATGAAAAAGTAGAAATTCTTGAAACTCTGGGAGCTAAGGTACACGTTGTGCCCACGGTTCCCTACCATAACGAAATGAATTACCAGAAACAGGCTGATCGTTACGCCAGTTCGTTCGAAGGCGCAGTATGGGTAAACCAGTTCGATAACACTGCCAATCGACTCGCTCACTACGAATCCACGGGGCCCGAGATCTGGCAACAAAGCGACGCTTCAGTCGATGCGTTTGTTTGCGCAGTCGGCACCGGTGAGACTATCGCCGGCGTATCCAAATTTCTCAAACAGCAAAATGAAGATACCAAAGTGGTACTGCTGGATTGCGCCGACTGCGCGCTCTACAACTTCGTAACGACCGGCAACGCGTCAATGAGTGACGGAAAATCAATCACTGAAGGAATCGGTAATAGCCGTATTACAGATAATCTCGCGGGTGCCGGAATCGACTGGGCCCTGCAGGTTTCTGACCAGGATATGGTTAACATGGTCTATCGATTGCTATGTGAAGAGGGCTGGTTCCTTGGTTCGAGCACCGGCATTAATGTCTGTGGCGCAATTGATGTTGCCAGAGAACTTGGCCCGGGGCACACCATTGTGACTGTGTTATGCGACGGGGTGCCAGGTATCGATCGAGCTTGTTCAATCCACAATGGCTGGCAACAAAGGGCATGAGCCTTAAATAGATATACCACCCTGGAATTTTAGGACAGGGAGGTCGTACACTTTGGATCGGACACTTTTATTTCTATGTTTCGGATTCAGTTCATAAATAAATCGAGTGGATCCTCCAACATCAAAAAAATCCAGGCCAGGAATTTTTATCGCCAAAGATCGTGAATGGCAAAAAATAAGGACTCGGTAGGTTAAATACCGACGTTTCAAAAGTTAAATTTTGCCCAACCAATTGATTATTATCAGTCCAAATATTAATGACGAAAAACAGGCTACCTATCGAGCTTACTTATCGGGTGGATATAGATCAAAAAGGACGGTTAATCATTCTGGGGAACATTATACGATCATAAGTCTGGTCGCGAGAAATGATGAGGTCTTATACCTAAGACTTAACCCCGATATATGACTCCCTACCTTTTCCCATTTATTACTGAAGTTGACTATAATTTTAGAGTCTTAGAATCTTAGAGCCTTTAGTGAGGAAATCAGAATGTTGCAAATTTACAGGGAATTTATCAACTTGAGATTGAAATCCGGCAAGAAAGCCCCGATAGAAAGGCTTGTAGCCATGATGCTGATCTGGATTATGATCAGCGCTTCGGCGGTTGCTGAGAATGACTTAAGTGATCCTGATCAGGTGGTTCGAGTGATCGAAAATTTAAACTGGATCACTGAGGAGTATCCACCGTTTAACTATCGGGATCCCAATACAGGCGAGATAACTGGTGTGGCGGTGGAAGTTTTATTACAAATATTCACCAAATTAGGGGTATCTAGCAAAAATGTTGATTTTAAAATATACCCCTGGGCACGTGGCTATCATATGGTCTTGAATGATCCTGGAACGGCCCTGTTCTCGACAACTTACACGGTGGAACGACTCCAGAAGATGAAATTTGTTGGGCCGATGGCACCCAATGTTGTTGCGGTTATCGCACCAAAATCTAGCCAGCTATCTATTAAATCTATCGAGGATTTGAACCGACTCAAAATTGGCGTAGTAAGAGACGATATAGGAGAACAGTTGTTGATCAGTCAGGGTGTGAAACCTGAGTCTATTGACCGGCTGAATTCTGGAATAAGTATGGTGAAGAAACTGGCCTCAGGTAGAATCGACGCTGTGGGTTATGCTCACGCGACAACGCAGCTTTTATTTAAAACCGCAAATATTAATCCAGATGAGTTTGAAGTTATCCAAATATTAAAATCTTCGTCGATGGGCTACACCTTCCACAAGTCGACAGATGCGCGGATTCTTGAGCCTATTCGTAAAGCTTTGGATGAACTAATTGTTGATGGCACGCTGGCTGAGATACAAGCCAGGTACGGCCTGTAAGCAACCCGTGATTAAGTTTAAAAATAGCATTGGTCTTCGCTTACTGCGTTATGTTTTCGGTTGTTACCTGATGGTTGCCATTCTCGTCACGGGTGTGCAGTTGGTTTCTGAGTATCGCCATGTGAAAAGTGGAATATTTGAACAAATTTATGATCTTGAAAAGACATTCAAAAACAGTTTCGTGAATTCGATATGGTCATTTGATACTACTCAACTTGAGGTAACACTTTTTGGAATGACGAAAATTAATACTGTATCCGGTATCAAAATTGTGGATGAACATAACCAGACTTTGGCTTCTATCGGCGATGTTCTTGCAGAAGATAGCCTGGTTTTATTGAGTAAAGATTTGGAAAACATTGGAATGAAAGAAATCGAGTTGACGCAGGCGGGGTCGGCAGTCAGTCAAACGTTATTCGAATATACGTTTCCTATCGAATATCAGGACAACCTTAATAGCCCCACCACGCTTATTGGCTATGGTCACATTTATACCGATGTCACTACGATAATTGACCGTGTTAAATATAGCTTTATATTAATCATCATCAATTCGGTAATAAAGACGGCAGCTTTGTGGTTGTTCTTTTTGTATTTTGTAAACAAGTTCATTGCTAAACCATTAGACGCATTGGCCAATGCCGCCAGCGCATTAAATCCAGAAAAGCTTGAAACCCTCAATAGTTCAAAGGCCCTCGACGATGTGGTAGCGGCTAAACATGACGATGAACTTTATTTATTAGCGACTAACTTTGATCAGATGCGCATCGCTATTGTGGACAAAATGAAGATTATTGAATCACAAAAACGTACGCTGGAAGGGCGGGTCCTGGAACGTACGAAATCGCTCTCCAAAGCGAATGAAGAACTAAGACATTTAGCATTGCACGATACTTTGACTTCTTTGCCGAATCGAACTTTATTCCAAGATCGGCTGGCGCAGTTGCTTAAGACCGGACAGCGTGGCAACAGCCGATTCCTGGTGGCTAGCATAGATCTAACAAAGTTTAAGGCCGTTAACGACAATTATGGTCACCAAATTGGAGATTTGATACTGGTCGAGGTTGCTCGGCGACTCTCTGGCGTTTTGCGCAGCACCGACACCTTAGCTCGTATGGGAGGCGATGAGTTTTATGCCTTGTTTGCTCTGGATAGTGATAGTGATGGCGAGTTAATAGTCCGAAAATTTATCAAGGCCCTCCAGGACCCGGTCGTATTCAATGACAGTAACGTAGTGAGTATTCTAATTAACGCAAATGTTGGTACTGCTATCTACCCTGACCATGGAGAGGAAGCAGACTCACTGGTGAAAAATGCCGATATGGCTATGTATCAGGCAAAAAACGCTGGCATTAACTACGTTCTCTATAGCCCTGAAGAAGACTCTAAATTAAGACGACAATTAAAATTGAGTCAGGACTTTAATGCGGCTATAGAAGATGACCAGTTATTCCTGCTTTACCAACCGATACTCGATATAAAATCGAACCGTGTAACCAAGATAGAAGCATTGGTTCGGTGGCAGCATCCTACTCTGGGATTAATTTCTCCAGTTGAATTCATCCCTATTTGTGAGCGTAACGGCAGGATTTTTGAGCTGACTCAGTGGGTCTTTCATCAAACCTGCAAACAGTGCAAACCCTATTGCCATGCAGATAAATCGCTGTCGATTTCTATCAATCTATCTGGCCGTGTCTTTGGACAGCCCGAAATACCCGACATACTGGAAAATATATGCAGAATGTCGAAGATGCCTCCTGGCAATATAAACTTGGAGATTACTGAATCCACTGCGATGGCAAAACCTGACCAGGCGATCGAAATATTGAACCGGCTGACTAGAAAAGGTTTTTCGGTATCGATAGATGACTTCGGTACAGGCTATTCATCATTTTCCTATTTGACCATGCTACCGGTCAATGAGTTAAAAATAGATCAAAGCTTCCTGCTAAATAGGGGGAAGAACAGTGACAAGGTTATAAAGGCTATGATTGATCTGGCACACTCGTTGAATCTGAAGGTGGTTGGTGAAGGCGTCGAAACCGAGGCCCTGCTAGATTTGCTAGAAGGCATGGACTGTGATTACGCGCAGGGCTTTTATATTGACAGACCACTACCTGCTAGTGAAATACATCAATTGCTACTGAACGACCAAAGTATTGAGGCGACTTAGCCCCCACGCATTTTCGTCATACTCTGAGTCCTGCCAGATTATGAAGCGTAAAGCGGACGCAGTTGGTTGCTTGCATAACACCCAACATTTTAAATCGTCCTTTAACCTCAGCTATTACATGCCTTTAAATAGCACTCGCCCAGTTGTCCTATAAATTCTACCTGGAGAAGTGGGAAGGGGTTATATTTTGCCTGTTATATTAGTACCGGTTACATGCAGGATGAACTTCGAGCCCGTCAAACTTTTGCTAATTCCGTGTCGATAATTGTCTAAGGCGACCCAAAACTACATTCATCACCGATTCTGTAATGTTTTTATACTTCGTATATTACGATCTTTTACAATATTTAATTCGACTTTTCTTGACGCTCTAAGTCTCCATAATGACAAACATTAACGCAATGCAAACTTTACTGGAGATTTACATGAAAAATATTGACGGTATTTACAAGGTGGATATTTTAGGGCCGTTTGGCTGGGAAGACTTTTCCACAGCGTTCATTAATGCAGGTGATTTTCGCAGCGCCAGCGCTGAACATTTCACCGCCGGCACCTACGAAGTTGAAGACTGTGGTTTCGAGATGGAAGGTAACCTGACGCAGCATGTCGAGAACCGATCACTATTCGGTCGTAAAGATATCAGGGGATTACCGATAAAATTTAGAGGAAGAATCGAGGATGACGTCATCGACGGCGAGGCAAGGGTTCCTGACGAAAGTAGGGATTCAATACGCTTTCGCCTCCGTCTTAACAGGCTGCCGTTTCTCAACTGAAGGGCTTGAGCCATCAATGAATGTGTTACCTGGAATCGGGCTTGTATAATTTTATCTAACAAAAATAAAAGCTAACCAGTATTTACATTTCGCTAGTTAACTAAAAAAAATGCAACCTTATGGAGGTGGCATTTTTTGTGTCTGCTTATTTTTCAATTATTGAATTTCATCTATGACAAGTGCGATAGATTTGAAATTTCTGAGTTGAAATATTTTTTGAATCAGGTCACTCCTTTTCGGAGTTGATGTTCGGATCTCAAATAAGTTTTATCTCTCATGATTTCATTGAGAATCTCTACGGCATCAAACACATCTTTATAGCTGTTATAAAGCGGTGCGAATCTAAATCGCATAATTTTTGGATCACGATAATCCCCAATGACACCTCGTGATATTAATGCCTGAATAATGGCATAGCCTTGATCATGCAAATAAGAAACCTGACTGCCTCGATTACTACTTGCCCTAGATGAAATTAATTCAAAGCCAAGGTTTGAACTATCGATAAGTGAAACGAACAAATCAGTAAGAGCCATCGATTTTTGTCGATTCAAATTGATGTCTAAATTGTGATAAACATCAAGAGCAGCATCTAGAGCGCGCATAGACAATAGGCCTGGTGTTCCACATTGATATTGCAACACACCGGGAGCAGGGCGATAGCTCTTATCGAAATTGAAAGGTGATTCATGTCCCAACCAACCTGAAAGCGGTTGATTCACCTGATTTTGCCTATTTTTATTGATATATAAAAATGAAGGCGCTCCGGGCCCTCCATTAAGGTACTTGTACCCGCATCCCACGGCAAAATCGACGTTATCGTCATCGAGCGATAACGGCATGACCCCCGCACTATGCGAAAGATCCCAAATAACGAGTGCACCGACATCGTGCGCCGCCTGTGTGAGTGCTTTGATGTCGCAGTAACTACCATCCCTAAAATTAACCTGAGTCAGTAGCAGAACAGCGGTGTTTTGATTGATCGAATTGAATAGGTCAGAAGAATCTACACATCGTAGTGTTTTCGTTCCATCGCCAAAAATTTCAACTGCGGCTTCTGCCAGATATAAATCTGTTGGGAAATTGTCTGAGGTCGATAATATTTCTGTTCGATCATTTCTTAGTCGAAGCGCTGAAATTAGTAATTTATATAAGTTTACAGACGTTGAGTCCGCACAAATAACCTGACCTTTGCCTGCGCCAATAATGGGTGCAATTTTTTCACCAACCGAAACCGGCAGATCGATCCAGTTGTGAACATTCCAGCTTTTGATCAAATCTTTGCGCCATTCAGAATGGATTAATTGTTCTATTGCCGGTGCTACTGAACGAGGGAGCGCGCCTAATGAGTTGCCATCAAGATAAATGACGGACTCGGGCAAATCGAAAAGATCTCGGTAAGAACCAATTGGATCGGTGTCATCCAGCCGTTTTATATCTGCTTGAGTTATCATCCTGGAAACCGCGGTTGGACTGGCTTCAGATTGGTTTTGCGAGCTCGTTTGACGTAGCTAAAAAACTAGGCAATTACTAGTCCTTGCCGTTTTTTTAGCATAGTAAGGCGAGCGCTCAAGGTCGAGACGAAGACAGTTGCGCTTGCACCCATCTGGTGAATTTCATCAAAACCGATATGTTTCAAAAATTCATACACTTAACGGATACTCTAGGTAAATATTCGGCCAACCCATCTAGCCGTATAAAATATATAACGGGACACTTAAACGCCCTTCCTGTATAAAGTAGTTCATGAACGCTACTCTACTTTCGCAGCCCGAACCTGGGCATTCTAGTCAGACTGGAAGTGACGATTCGATGCGTGCTTTTCCGTTTGCCGAGCAGATGGTTACCATCAGCAAACAAGAACATATCCAACTGATTACTGATCGAAATTATTGGCAGGCGCAACATACCCAGGCCAAACAGAAAATGGCCCGGTTAGAGCAGAAAATACTTGGTCAAGTCGGCAAGATAAAGGATTTACAGCACCGGATATTTGGCAAAAGTAGTGAGAAGGCAAGCCGTAAGCCATTAGAAAAAGGTCATAGCGCGGATTATGAGGATACCTCATGCACCCGTTCACGCGGCCAGCAACCGGGCAGCCAAGGACACGGTCGAACCAAAAGACCGGATTTGCCGATTGTTGATGAAGAGAAAGATCTTGCGGAAACACACAAGATTTGTCTCAGTTGTGGATTACCGCATCAGCCTAATTCGGCCCTTGATGAATACAGTGACCTTATTGAGGTCGAAGTCAATGCCTATATCCGTCGAGTCAAGCGCCCTGCCTATACTCGTCACCCCAACTGTCGCTGTGAAAATACCCCGACGATTATCACCGCCGCACCACCACACCACCACAGCGTCTGATTCCCCGCAGCGATTATAGTGTCAGCTTTTGGGTAGAGGTGATTCTGAACAAGTATCGCTACCACCAACCCAATAACCGCTACCTGAGTGACCTGCGGGATCAGGGACTACCGGTATCACCCGGCACATTGTGCGGCGGGCTACAAAAATTCACGCCCCTGTTTGAGCCGATACAGGAAACCCTGTACTGCCAACAAATGAACGAAGCGCTATTCCACAACGACGAGACCCGATGGGAAGTCTTTGCCGAGCAGGAAGGCAAGATTGGCATTCGCTGGTATCTCTGGGTTACGCGTTCTGCCTCGGTGATCTATTACTGCATCGACCCCAGTCGTAGCGCGGCTGTGCCCGGTGCTCATTTTGCGGGGCTACAACAGGATCGAGTGATCATCGTCTGTGACCGTTATAGTGCCTATAAAAAACTGGCGCGGTTATCCGATATTATCTTACTGGCATTTTGCTGGGCGCATGTGCGCCGTGACTTTCTCGATGCGGCTAAGTCCTTTCAGTCACTGGCATCCTGGGCACTGGACTGGAAGCAACAGATTGGTCAGGTTTATCACGACAATCAACACAGATTACAACAGTGGGACGCCGATTTACCCATATCAGGCCAATCGGCAGAGTTCCATCGTCATCACCAGACTTTAGAAGCGCAGTTACAAATCATGCAGGTGCAGGCGCACCAGGAAGTCTCCCGGATTGAACTCGATAATATCAGTGCAGGGCGAAAAAAGACCTCGCTGCTGGGCACCACCGATAGTGGCGAAAAGCAACGCATCAAAATCTACCGAAGCCTGCTAACACACTGGCAGGGATTAACCCTGTTTATGCAAAATCCACAAGTGCCGTTGGACAACAACATTGCCGAAAACTCAATCCGGGGTCCGGTCACAGGTCGCTCATCCTATTATGGTTCTGGAAGTATCTGGAGCGCCGAACTGGCCGCGATGTTATTTTCGATTCTGCAGACCCTGGTGCTATGGGGTATCAACCCACGTCATTGGCTGCGTTGTTATCTCAATGCGTGTGCCGACAATGGCGGCAAAGCACCTGACCATCATCAATCCTTTATTCCCTGGCAAATGGATGCGTCACGCCGTGAGGAAATGTCCCGCCCATCGCCTTTCTCACGCTCTGGACTACCGTGAGTGTGCGCTATTGTGGTCGCGATTTCAGTGAGGATGAAATCGAACAAATCAATCGTCTCATCGCCGAAGATAAAACACGTGGTCGGACTGAACTGTCACGACTGTGCTGCCAGCGTTTTGAGTGGTTTAAAGCCGATGGTGGCCTCAAAGATATGTCCTGCCGGGTAGCGATGCTACGTATGCAGACGGATGGATTGATTACTTTGCCAGCATTGCTGCGTCAACCGCCACCGAAAAAAAAGATCGTGTTTACACAACGCACGGATGCCGAGGATGATATCACTCAGTCGGTGCACGACCTGGCACCACCGCAGATCTGTCCCGTCACCAGCCCTGATCATTCCCGCTTATGGAACGAGTACATCCACCGTTATCATTACCTTGGACACAAAACACTGCCCGGTGCGCAACTACGTTACTTTGTCACCATTGACCAACAGATTGTAGCCGCCTTAGGCTTTGCAGCCGCCGCTTGGCAGACAGCACCCCGGGATCAATTTATTGGTTGGAATCACAAGCAGCGCCAAAATAAACTACCACTGATTGTCAACAATGCCCGCTTTTTAATCATGCCCTGGGTACAGTCTAAAAACCTGGCTTCTAAGATCCTCTCGATGACGGCACGCAGGCTTTGTGATGACTGGCATGCTCAATATAATATTCGCCCCGTACTGCTGGAAACCTTTGTCGATACAGAACGCTTCACCGGCACATGCTACAAGGCTGCTAACTGGATCTATGTCGGACAAACTAAGGGGCGCGGAAAGCTTGGGCCATCGGGCAAACAAAGCGTTCCAATCAAGGACATATGGCTTTATCCACTATGCCGTCAATTTAAACGCCGGCTAACAGGTTGATTTTATTGACACGGGGTTGGCCGAATATTTACTACTCTAGGTGGTCAACTGCGGTTTTTAGGATCATGTGTTAGTCGCTTTAAGCTACTGACTAATACCAGCCAGGCATCGGTTTCAGGATGAATTAAATCAAAGTGTCCGGCTGATAGTATTTGTATAAAGTTGGTTCGATGTTGACGCGTAAAGGCCTCAGACTGCTGGACAGGTACCAGTGGATCGATGTTGCCATGTAACAACAAAGTTTTGGAATGGGGTTCCATATGATAGGGCGAGAGATTAAGAGGAGCCTCCATTTCATTAGGAAATGTAGATAGCAACTCACTGGCCGCAGTTTCGCATGAGGGTGTAAAACAAACTGTGTAACTGCCCGGTTTAGATATGAGGAGCTAACTGGCCTGAATGACCGCTTTGGTCAAATAAGCAGTCGTTCCCAACAGTATGGGAAATTGGCTCTTCACGCCACATTGCGGACGCCGAATGGTGAAGCAATAATATCTTATCGGGTCAAGAACCTTATCATGCCGATGTTAGACTTTACGAGCATCTTCTAACTTAAAAAGTATAATACCGCTGTAAACAATTCCGCTAATCTAAAGGAGAGTGAACCATGAGCACTAATCTCGAATCCGCGAAGCAATTCTTTGACGCCTGTGAAACAGGTAAAGGATGGGAGGGTTGTAAAGCATATTGCCATTCTGATGCGACATTCTCTGCACAAACCACCGTCTTGGCAGACATATCAAGTATTGAAAGCTACTGCGAATGGATGAAGAACCTTTTGACGCCGGTGCCAGATGGGCATTACGAGCTTAAGTTCTTTGCCGCCGATGAAACCAGCAATTCAGTAGCGGCTTTTGCAGTTTTTCACGGTACCCAAACCGGTGAGGGAGGACCGGTACCACCGACTGGAAAAACGGTCGCTGCTGACTATGTCTATCACATGGCATTTGAGGGAGATCGCATCAAGCACATGACAAAGATTTGGAATGACGCGATTAGCCTTCAGCAGCTTGGTTGGGGTTGAGATAGTTCGAAAGTTAAGCCAAGAATTACTGGAATATTTAAGAATGGAAATGGCCCACCAGAAGGTCTTTTAATAATGGGGTTTCGTTAACTATTTTGACTTCCGATAAAAAACTAGAGCGTAAACTAGCGGCCATTTTCTATGGTGACGTTGCTGGTTACAGCAGGCTTACCGGCCAGGACGAAGAGGGTACGCATCGCATACTTAGCAGCTATCTGGATGCTATAACCCATGCTATCGAAAGTCACAATGGTAACGTCGTGCATTTTGCCGGTGACGCAGTGCTCGCCGATTTTGCTACAGTAAAAGACGCGCTCAGTTGCGCAGTTAATGCGCAGCAAGATTTAAAAATCCGCAATCAGGATTTTAGTGATGATGACAAGCTTGAATTTCGAATCGGGGTTAATATCGGCGATGTTATCGTAGATCGTAACGATATTTATGGCGATGGTGTCAATATAGCTGCCCGCCTGGAAAGTCTTGCCCATTCTGGGGGAATCTGTATATCGGGAGCAGTCTATGATGCTATCCGCGGCAAACTAAAGCTCGAATTTGAATTTCTCGGGGAGCAACGTGTCAAGAACATTGCGGCGCCAGTTAGAGCTTACCGCGTGATAATTGAGCCGGAACAACCCGCAACAGCCACACACCCAATCGCCCCTACTGAGTTACCCGACAAACCTTCGATTGCTGTCTTGCCCTTCGAAAACATGAGTGGCGACGCTGAGCAAGAGTATTTTAGCGACGGTATCTCCGAGGATATAATTACGGACTTGTCAAAAGTTTCGGGCCTGTTTGTGATTTCCCGAAATTCTTCGTTTGTCTACAAGGGAAAATCAGTAAACCTGAAACAGGTAGGTCGAGATCTGGGTGTGCGCTATGTGCTGGAGGGCAGTGTCCGCAAAGCGGGTAGTAAAGTCCGTATTACTTCACAGTTAATCGATAGCAGCACAGATGGTCATGTATGGGCCGAGCGCTTCGATCGTGATCTCGAAGATATATTCGCGGTTCAGGACGAAGTCACTCAGAAGATCGTGTCAGCGTTAAAAGTTCAGTTGACCCAGGCTGAACAGGAACAATTGACTTATCGAGATACCGATAACCTCGACGCTTACGATTATTTGTTAAGAGGCAAAGAGTATTATCTGCGATTTACTAGGGACGCTAACCAACAGGCCCGTCAACTTTACGAAAAGGCGATAGAACTCGATCCCAACTATGCTACCGCACTGGCGGAATTAGCACGAATCTATGTGCAGGCGCGTAACCATGGTTGGACGGTAAATTTGGTAGAGCCTCTACAGCAGGCATCTAATTTCGCTGAAAAAGCGGTGGAGTTAAACGACTCCTTACCCCAGGCTCGTGTCGTGCTGGGCTTTATCAATATGTGGAAACATGACCACGAAGCGGCAATTGCCGAAGTCAGTCGGGGCCTGGTGCTTGATCCAAATCATACAGAAGGTCAAATGTATCAAGCAATAATTTTGGGGTTCGCAGGGCAGCCTGAAGAAAGCATGGAATGGGTCGAAAAATCGATCCTTCTTAATCCAGGATCACCGTTTTGGTATTTGTTCGCCCAAGGAAACGCATATTTTTCAATGGAGCGCTACCCCGAAGCGATAGCTGCCTGCATTAAGGCAGCAATCATCAACCCTAATTTTATCTTTGCACATCTACTATTGTTGGCATGCTATAGCAATTTAGGGAAGCGGGAGGAGTGCGAAGCCGAATTGAAGGAGTGTCTTGCGAGGATGCCAGACCTTACCGTATCCTGGGCAGAGGAGGTCATGCCTTATAAGGATCGTGATGTGCTCACTCGTTTTATTAATGATTTACGAGAGGCAGGTTTAAGGGAGTAAATTGTAAACCAGCTTACTCCTTGAAAAACGGTAGCTGGGCCTCGGTTTTAAATTTGCGAACTTCCGCTTTGGGCACACACCTGCCATTCAAACTGACCCATGTGAACGGCTGCTTTAACAACATAGCGGCCATTCGGCCCCAAAATAAAACCCCCGAATAGCGGAGCTACCCAGGGGCCGGAAGCGGTCATCCATGACTGCAGTCAATTACATAA